>JBLIML010000039.1:0-24741 GCA_047638675.1 Planctomycetota bacterium
TACTTTTCGTGCACTACGATTGATGCAACAGGCAGAAGTTATCCTTTATGACAGATTGGTTGCCCCGGAGATTGTTGATTTGTGTCGTAAGGATGCCGAGCGAATCTACGTAGGCAAAGATCAGAACTGTCATGCTGCCTCGCAAATTGAGATCAACCAGCTCTTGATTAAACACGCAAAAGCGGGCAAGCGAGTATTGCGTCTAAAAGGTGGCGACCCCTTCATGTTTGGCCGTGGTGGCGAGGAGATCGAGACCTTAATGGAGGAAGGGGTGAGCTTTCAAGTAGTGCCAGGCATTACCGCTGCAGCGGGATGCGCATCCTACGCAGGCATTCCACTGACACATCGCGATTATGCCCAGTCCTGCATATTTCTTACCGGTCACATGAAAGAGGGTAAATTAAATCTGAATTGGCAAAGCCTCGTACAGCCGCGTCAAACGCTAGCGGTATATATGGGCGTCTCAGGTGTAGAGCTTTTGTCTCGCGAATTGATAAATCACGGTCTGCCTGGCGAGACACCGGCGGCGATTATCCAACAGGGTACACGGCCTAATCAGCGTACGTTTATTGGTACTGTAAAAACACTGCCGGAGATGATTGCCAGTAATGACATAGCCCCACCTTCTATGCTTATTATTGGCGATGTGGTGAAATTACATGAAAAGCTTAACTGGTTTGAACCTCTCGGTTGAAAGCAAAAAGAACGGGTGAGATTAATCTGTTTTATCGAGTTTTATTGATACGGAGTTAATACAGTAGCGCAGACCTGTTGGCGTCGGGCCGTCGGGGAAGACGTGGCCCAGATGGCCATCACATGCACTGCACATGACTTCCGTTCGACTCATACCATGGCTCACATCGGTTTCTGTTTTGATATGCTCATCGCCGCTTGGTGCGTAGAAGCTGGGCCACCCTGATCCAGAATCAAATTTTGTCTGTGAATTGAACAATTCCTGCCCACAGCCAATACAACGATAAATTCCTTCCACCTTGCAGTCATTGTACTCGCCAGTGAAGGCTCGCTCAGTGCCCTTGTTGCGACTGACTTCAAACTGTTCGGGTGTCAGCTGTTCCTGCCATTCTTCCTGCGTCTTGATTACTTTTTTCATGCTCATTGATTGTTCTCCGCATTCAGTGTCTATCGGTCGATTGTGGATATTTCTAGTTTGTCATTATAGGTGATAAATAAAAACTTGAAAGTTCTCCAATTGTTCTCTAATCTACAAAAGAGAACAATTGGAGAACTTTATGTTAACTCGTCTCGAACAAAAAGTACTGAGTTTTATCTCACATTACATCTCAGAACATAATTTTGCACCGACCTTGAAGGAAATTGGTGAAGCACTTGCGATTAGTTCAAAAGGCACGGTACATAGATATGTCGAGTCTTTGATCACAAAAGAACAACTTCATCGCGTTGGGCGCGGTTGGAGAGGTCTTCGTTTAACCGAGGAAAACAGACGCAGTCTGACCATATTGCCCCTGTTGGGATGTATTGAAGCAGGTCGCCCCATCAAAGCGATCCCATCGCAGTCCGAGATTAATTTTTCTGCTTTGTTGTTGGGATCCGACAGATTTGTCCTAAAAGTGATTGGCAACACAATGATTGAGGCTGGCATTCTGGATGGTGATCTGGTGGTGGTGAGAAAATCAGAGGTGGCAAATGATAACGATATTGTAGTTGCTCTCATCGATGATGGGGAAGTCACACTAAAACGACTGCGCTCGCACGGCGACAGAATCGAACTTATCCCGGCCAATAGAGAGATGGTGTCCTTAATTTATCCAACTGAACGTGTACATATTCAGGGAATCGTCGTAGGTCAGATGAGATTATATTGATTTAAGCGCCGAGTCTTTTCTCCCGGAGTGTTCCCTGGGAGCGACTGTTTTTATAGCTGGCAGTTAGGCAGCTTTCATAACTATATGAAACCAATAACATTTTTATTTGGCACGTAATATGCTTTTGTTAAATTGAACTTCGCACAGGCGTGAATGGATGAAACAGATCACAAAGTGTTTACTAGTTGCTTCGTTTTCCATAGCTATTATTGCTTCTTCATTTGCAAGCTCAGATAGGCAAACCAAAGACATCGTACAAGCGGATACAATTGCGCTGAGCCACAAAAACAAAAAGGCGGCGATTCAGGAGACCTCTCGATACGCACCTGTATATGGACACCTGCCGTACTGGAGCAAACGCATTGCTTACTGGATTAATTCAAACAAGTAACATCAGGCAGCAGCCGGCTAAATATTTTATTAGTCGGCGAGAGTCAGCTTTCTTATTGAAAAAAATATTGCTTATTCACAACCAACGAGGCAATAGTCGTCAGCTAGTACTGCCATTCTGAGCAGGTAGATTCAGACCCGCTGTGTCGTCAATCTAGGCTGCGAGTTCATCCAGACCGATTGTTAGACGAATATCAAGAGTTTGAATTATCAAGTCGTGAACTTCGCTCATGACATCCGGAGGTAGGGGAGCCGCCCGCAAATCACCGATAAGCAGACCAGTGAGGTTGTTTTTAGAAAGGGCTTGCCGGAGTAGAACAACCGGTAAAAAATTATTGCTAAGAAGCGTATTGTAGGCTCGATAGATACTACCAACAAAATCATACAATCGATCACCGAATTCATTTTGTACGCTAGTGAGGGATCCTTCCAGATCTGGATTTAACTCAGAAGATAACTTGCAATAGTCAACACCGTAAAAACTTAAGCTTTTCCATTGCAGCATTTCCCTGTAACACACCATGCCTACGGTATATTTACTCCAGTCAGTCAAGTTGGGAGCCGTGCTGGAGAACAGGCCGCTGTCTTTAAAGGCCAGATGTCCTTTCTCGTAAACCATATAACCCAGATAGGTACCATTTGCACGGGTGTAGAGAACGGGTAATTCACTCAGCCCATGTTTGAACAGGGATTCAACAAGTTGCATAAACTTTGGACTATTGTTCACGAGTCATTCTCCGTTGTAGTAGCCGAGAGCCTTAACTTTCATATTCTGTCTATCGCTATAACAGAAAAAGTGGGTATTTTTTAGAACTATGAGTGTATATCGTGCGTTGTCAGAAAAAATTGAAGGAATTTTTTATAAATAACAAATTTTGGTGTTTTCCTGACTTATACAAGAAGGAGACAAGCGGGGAGGGTGCCAATTTACAATTCTGTGGTTTCCTGCATCGATCTCTGGACGAGTTGCCGCTTCATTGCCGCTGCAGCCATTGCGTATCCGCCGTCAGCCCCATCTACAAAATGGTAATGTTCTCCCGAACGGTCACCAATCAGACATGTGACTAAAGCCGAATTTGAACTATGCACACCATAGACGCATTTTCCTTTTTGAAACCGGTCTTGTAAATATTCAGTCAGTAGAAGTCGTTGATCTGCTGTTCCAGATAATACCTGGCGCAAGGTACCATCAAATTTTTTAAAATCAGTATTTTTGGCGACGCCTTCTTTATACTCGCTCCATTTAGTGTTTCCTGTTTTCATACCGAAGCGCATAAACATACGACCGAGTAAAATCTCAATTCTGAGCAGGAAAAAAAATTTTAAACGCGCCATTTTATTGAGTGTGAATGTTTTTAATTTAGTCTCGAAACCCAGCTGCTTGTTATTTAGCCGTAATTTAAGTCCATCCGCGTAAACCGGATGACTTAGCTCATCGTTTCCATAAATGTCCTCAATTTTAGCTATCACCTCTTTGTATATCTGTGACTCTTTAACAGTGGAAATGGCCAGAGCCTTCACGATCAGGGAAATAATTTCGCCGTGTTTACTGGGAACATTATCCCAGCGGCACTCCAGACCGGAAAAATCAGCGATTGGCGTTTCATTGCTTTTGTTTAATCTATAGGGTCTACCCTCGGTCTCATTTTTTAACAGACTTTCAGCATATTCGATGCCACCACCGGCAAATGCGGCCTGAAGATAATCCTGGGAGACGCGATGCTTTGCGACTAACACTTTGTAGCCAGCAGCTATGACCACGTCGACGGGTATAATACCAACCCGTAGTTCAAGTTCGTATTGTTCCCTGGCCAGTATCTTAACCGCGATCAGAGCCCTGGCTACATCGTCTGCGAGCTTGCCTGGTACACATAAAGCGGCGCCGTCGCCGCCAAATACCGAGGGGATGTGTAAAGGTTTGGCAATATTGAATATCGAGGTAATGATGGATACGCCGAGAATATTGACAGCTTTGTAATAACCCGCAGCTATTGCCCCGGTCGAATCTTCGATATCGGCAACCACAATTTGCCAATCGTCAGGCAAAGCTGTGTAATTGGAGAAATCAGAAATTGCGGAGAAATTAGCCAGGACGCCAAGTTCTGCATAAAAGTTTTCAGAAGACATGCCTTACATTATAGCCGCCTCAATCGTTATACTGTTACCACCTTATGAGATTTATCCTGGAACGTTATTAATTTAAGATACCGATTATGGCATTGGTTCTACCCATTGATTCCAGGCAGCAAGAGCAGGTCATTGAGGCCACTGTCGCCTGTCTTGAACGAGCAAAAGATTTGTTTGAACGTGATTTTGTTCACATTCCAGTAAGATTTGATCTTAAAGGTCGGGCAGCAGGGATGTTCAAAGTGTCAGGAAAACAAAGCGTAATTCGGTATAACCCCTACATTTTTGCAAAATTCTTCGATGAAAATCTTAGGCAGACTGTGCCTCACGAAGTCGCACATTATGTCACCCATGAAATGCACAGTCTTAAGCGACATTTCGCTCTACGGCATAGTCATGTCAGACCCCATGGTAAGGAGTGGCAGGATGTTATGTTTAAGCTTGGCGCCGACCCGAGTCGGACCTGCAATTTTGACATGACAGGAATACCTGTGCGTGTTTACAGCTATCATTTGTATGTTTGCGATTGTCGCCAGCATCAGTTGGGTAGTCGACGACACAACAGGGTATTTCGCCGTCAGGCGAACTATCACTGTCGCTTATGTGGAAGTTTGTTACGTCAAACAGCGTAGTCAGCGTTGGAGGAAGAGAGTCGTAGCCTCAATCGTAATCTGGATAGTCCTCCAGTAATTTTTTTAGACGCTGTTTCTCCTGTAAGGCCTCGATCTTACGACGCGGGGAATTAGCTTTTTCGCGTTTGTTGTCCTCCCTGGTCATCGCGTCAAGAAAGGGATCGATTTCAATGTCATCCTCGATTACATCACTGTCATCATCAAAGGCATCATCATGGTTTCTATTTGTTGCCATATAACCTCCACCATCCGGAAAATATATTTATTTAACCGCAATTCACAACACTTACAAGACAACATACACAGCTCACTTCTGAAGCCGAAATATACATAGGGGTTTGCTAATGTCAACACTATTCTTTCAGTCCTGAAGTAGGGTTACGGAATTCGTTTCGAGCAGAAATTTTCTACCCTGATCAAGCACCTGTTACGTCGGGCATATCAGGTAGAGTTTTTTTAGGAAAAGGAGCTCAGCGACTCAACATTCCAGGAGTTTAAGTTCAGTCAGGTTCAAGAAAAAGCTGTCGTTACCGATAAAAGGAAAAGAATCTCAAATAAATTAAAGAGCTTAGCGAGTATATGTACCCCATAAGGTAATAATAACAACTACGCCAGGGGTGTCAGCTTGATAAACAGGAAACAAACATCATGGCGGCAACTGAGGCAACAATAGCGGCAGAACTAAAAGAAGAGGCGCCGTCTTCGAACGGATGGTTTCAGCTTGTGATTCCGAGTGACGGATCAACCGTCTCCATTAAAAAGATCGTACGCCACACGGGTAAGGGTCTACCCGTTGACCTTCGGTCTATTCTGAAAAAGCTAAAAGAAGCAAAGGTAGTTCACGGCATTGACATAAAGTCGATCGAGAACTTGCTGCATGTGCTCGAGGCCAATCAGAGCCCTGAGGTACCCCTTGTTATCGCCAGCAGCGATGTCGAAGAAGGCGTGGACGGAGAATTGCGCTGGTCTATGGAAGGTATTGAAAACCTGGGCTCAGATTTTGTTGTTGCTCCTGATATGCAAATTGCCATCAGAAGAGCAGCCGTAAAAGGCAAGGGGGGAAAAAATGTCCTCGGCAAAGCAAAGCTGCCGCGGCCCGTGTTTGAGCCTCAGCTGAATGCCGGATTCGGGATTAGCGTTAAAGAAGATGCTAATGGCGAGTTTGTCTATACCACAGAGTATGCTGGCGAGCTTAAGTATGTGGACGACACTATCTTCGTTGAAATTCATATCACTGTCTCAGACGATCATATGAAGGCCCACATGCATATACCCGCAGGTAAAGTAGAGGGTGCAGGCCGGTCTATAAGCGAACAAGATATTCTTGCCCTAATCGCTTCCCTCAATGTTACACAGGGCATTCTTTTCGAAAATATACAATCTGCGCTAAAGAAAAATGGCGATGTGCCCTGCCTTGTGAAGGATGTATTAGTCGCACAAGGGCTAGTGGCTAAAGATGGCGTAAACGCCCGTTTGGTTGTAGATGAGCATTTATCAGTCGGTAAAGAACTGGATGACGGCAAGATTGATTTTTACGAAAAATCCTATCCATGGAATGTCAAAGCCGGTGAGGTAATTGGTCAAGTTATACCACCACAGCAGGAAGAAGACGGTTTTACCATTCTTGGCAAAATACTATCCGCGATACCTGCCCAGGGAGCCAACCTTGTGCTGGATGGGATAGAGGAAGAATCAAATGGCCAGCTAAAAGCACAGCGGGATGGAGTATTACTCGCTAACGGAATGAATATCTCTGTTGCAGACAGTCTGGTTATTAAAGGAGATGTCTGTCATCGAATCGGAAATATACATTCAGGTCAAACTGTAATTGTTAAAGGCTACGTAGAAGCAGGATTTGTCGTCGAAAGTAAAGGCGACGTTATTATCCAGGACAATGTTGAACAGTCACTCGTACGCAGCGGCGGTAATATTGTCGTCAAATCGGGCGTACGAGGCTCTCAAAGTAAGATCATTTCCCGAGGAAATATATCGGCTTCATTTATGGAAAACGCCAGCGTAAAGGCGCTTGGCGATATCACCGTAGCGAATAGCCTGGTAAGTTGCTACAGCTTTTGTCGGGGAACGATGTTCATTGGTAGTTCAAACTCCAAAAAGGGCACCTTGATAGGAGGAACGACCTATGCAATCAAAGGTATTGTTGCCGCAAATATGGGCTCAGAGGGTTGCAAGAAAACAGTCGTCAGTGTGGGTGCGAAGCCTGATGTGCTGCAAAAGCTAAAAAAGATCAGAGAGGATCTGACAAAACTTGAACATGAAGTCACAAAACTGGAACATATATACGCGCAACACCGGCAGAGTCAATCTAAGGGAAATAGCGAAGCCGTGGAAAAAATTGCCTTGACCTTCCACGCAAAAAAGCAAGAGCTTGAACAGCTGGAAATTGAACAGGCAAAATCGTTAGCGCAGATTGAAATCGCCAAAAAAGCGACTGTTGTGGTTCACCAGAATGTTTACCCTGGTGTCATCATTCAAATTCTTGATAAAAGTTACGAGGTGAAGAAAAAAGAAAATGCCGGTCTTTTTTTTCTCGAAGATGAATTAATACTTTTTCGACCAGCAACTTAAGTAAAAACCCGTCTCGATTGGCGATATTTCCTGTTGTAAAGACAACAGCTCCAGCTTGCCTCAAGTTGGTAAACATGTAAGCGGAGTAGTCTCCGCAGTTTTGCAATTTAAGCCTACAATTATTCTCTAAATTCAGGTTTTATTTCAGCTCTGGCACGCCAGTCATTACCATATAATCGGCGATAGACTTCTGGCCGATCAACCGAACCTTTGGCTACGCCACCATTCCACAAATCGTATTCTTTGTCAGAATACTTCTCAAAAAACTTGTCCAGTTTATCATCCAGATCGGCAATTATATTTTTATAATCCGGATCGGCATAAACGTTTGTATTTTGTTCCGGGTCTTTTTCAAGATCATAGAGTACATGTTCGCCAGTTGTTTTAAGGCGTTTCCAATAGGAGTAACGTGCTGTTCGAATCACGCGGGTTTCTTCCTGTTCGAAAAATACCGCGTCCTGCCAATTGAGCTGCTCACCCTTTAAAAGTGAGGTAAAGCTTTTTCCCGGGCTGTTAGTGAGTTTTACATTACCGAAACCGACATAATCCAGTATGGTAACCGGCAGGTCATATTGGCCGATCAATATATTACTCACCTGCGCCGCTTTTATCGTCCCCGGATGCCGGATCACCAGCGGAACATTCATCGCCGTCTCGTACATACTGGATGGTTTCGTCACAATGGTGTGTTGCCAGAGGCCATGCTGGCCATAAAAATTGCCCTGATCTGAAGAAAAAATAACCAGGGTATTTTCATCGAGTCCTTTTTCCTTAAGCGCGGCAAGTACTTTTCCAACGCCATCATCTACCAGTGTGTTTTGTGAGGCGACGTTAGCCATGGTTTCGGGATCATTGTGCATGGCCAGTCCTTGCCGAAGTTTATTGATAAAGAACGGGCTGGTATTTTCGCTGTCAATGAGTTGATCCACGAGATTCTCGTTGTATGCAACTCGCGGAAAGGAAGGAAATTTCTTACCTGCATAGTCCTTATAGAATCGGTTTCGTGCAGGGCCCATATTCGTCGGTGGATTGGTATAGGGACCATCGTAATTCAACTGCAGATAAAACGGTTTTTCACCATCGTATTGCTGAATGTATTCAACGGCTTTGTCAGTGAAAAAATCAACAATGTGTCGATCTTTTACTTTATAGGTAAGATCGTTTTCAATAACGGTGTTGTCCCAGAAATCAACGGTATGACCATCTGTGAAAGTAATCCAGTGTTCATAACCAATAGACGCCTTCCAGGGTTGTCCCAGATGCCATTTGCCAATCAAAGCCGTTTGGAAACCGCGGTTTTTCAAAGTAAGGGGCAAAGTTCGAAATTCTGCGACTGCAGACCATGTCTTCGGCCAGGTATCGAGCATTTCATCATCAAGCCAGCTATGGATACCATGTTGTGATGGCATCAAGCCTGTCATTAGCGTTGCCCTTGTCGGGGAACACAGGCCATTTACCGCAAAGGCACGATTGAATTTTATTCCTTCTCTTGCCAGGCGATCAATGTTCGGTGTCAGGATGTCCGGGTTACCGTAGGTGCCAAGGAGAGAGGCAGACTGGTTATCGGTGAGTATAAAAAGAATATTTGGTGGGCGAGAACCGGATGCCTCAGCTACTGAACAAATAATTAGAAGGTTTGGAACGACTACATAAAATACTATCTCTAAAATCTTTTTTATATATTTCAACATAGTGGTCATCGAATTAATGAAGTGTTAAGGAGATAGGACTTGCACCAACTGGTTCAAAATAGCTTAAAAAACGTTGTAGTTTCACCTGATCTCCGCGAAATATAATATCGCCTTGCTCAATGGCCTGTAGAAAGTCTAACTTGCCGAGTTGAATTTTATCAAACACCGGCTTGCTCAATGACAGGAGTAATTCCGGGTTTTTTGGCAGACTCCTGTCAAACTGACAAATGCCGCGACGGATAGTTAAGGAGAACTGTTGCTGTAGATCGGTAAACTCAAAGCCTAATGACATATTGACTGATAAAGTCTCTTCGGCTTTGAGACGGCTGGTCCAGCCGTTAATGCTTACCGCTGGTTGCATTTCAGTAACAATATCCGGTGGCATAAATATATTAGCCATTTTTTTCGCGTCAAAGGCATTCTCAAGTTTGCCTTCGAGTTCTTGCGCAGCAGTCAAATACCAGTTTCGCCAGTTAATGTTCATATTGGCATAACCAAGATGGCGAAAAGCCGCGGCTTTGATGTCCCGTGCCTGCTTATGCGCATTGTCTATTCGTATTAGATAGGTGCTTAATTCTGCAGCCCATTGATATTCGCCTTTTTCATAGGCATCCCTTGCGACACCGACAACTTTATCAGAACCGCCCATCAAGCTGACCAAACGTCTTGCCTTTTCTTTCGAAGGAAGGGGATCAAGGGCAACAGGATCACCTTCATACCAGCCTAAATAGCCAACGTAGATCTGTCGCACTGCCTGCTTAACCGTGCCATAGTATTGTCGTAGATAAGGCGTGTAGTTGAACAGGTGAGGGGGAAGTTTCACGACTTCTACCAGTTCATCCGGCGTTAAACCTTTATTCATATAACGAATGGTTTGATCGTGCACATACTGTATTCCGTCGCGGGTCATACGCAGCACTTCTTCAACCTTATCTTCACCTGACACAGGCTGTCCATGTGTAGGCACAAGGTGTAGTGCATTTAATTGACGTAGTCGATCAATACTTCTGATCCACTGCACAGGATCACGAAACTTTGTGCCACGCAGGGTATGCAAATTCGGAAAAGTCGGTCCCTGAATAACTTCGGTATCGATAAGTACCCGGCTCTTTGGTAAATAGACAGCCAGCTCATCTGGAGCTTCACTAGGCAGATGCATGATCTCAAGCTCAACACCGGCAATATTTACTTTTAAAAAGTCTTCTACGAAATGGGTCGGGGCTATAAAAGATCCCGGTCTTCCACCGGTGGGCAAAGGGCCGATACCTGCATTCATATACGCAATATCTTCGCCCTTAAGAAAAAAGCCAAAAGTATAGCCGGCACGCACTCCCAAAATCGGCCCAAGTATGTCGCTCTCATCCACCAGAAAGTGCATTAAACTGGAATGGGCATAGATGGCGACGTCACCGGCATCAACCTGTTCTTCACTAATCAGACCTTTTATGCCATCGAGATGGTCATGGTGGAAATGACTATAGATAACGGCAACAACTGGTTTGTTGGTGATTTTGCGAAATTCAAGCATGACGTCGCGACTGGTGGCAGGACTTAGTCCGGCATCTACCAGAATAATCCCGTCATCCCCTTCTATCATGACGGTCCCCGCGATATTCCAGCCGACAGCGCTGTAGACATTGTCAGTGACTTTATAAATCTTTTTTTCGAAATGCGCAGTATGTTGTTTTAGCTCGGGGTGAATTGTTGGGCTAACTGGGGCGACGGTGCCAGCCTGTATAGAGGAGCTTAAAAACAATAGCGTGGTCACATGTACAAAAGCACTAGCGATATAAGTTTTCATAAGGGCCTCATGTTTTAGTAGGTAGCAGGAAAGCAATCATTTCTCTAGACAGAAAGGTGAAATATGATTTATGGCACTATTAGCGAGTAATGATTGAATACGATTAAAGGTCTGATCATCTGAGTTGGTTTGATTCTGTAGTTCTGTCCTCAGGTTTCTGACATCTTGCAAAGATGATCGAATATTATTTCGTAAATTACTCAACTTGCCATCCGATAGTTCATGCGTGGCATTGGCCAGATCCAGGGTATCTTCCATAACGCTCAATTGCATACTACTCTTATCGGAGAATTGAATTGCGCTAGAGACATTATTTGATGATAGAGCAACATTCAGGTTAGCAAGAAGATGCTTAACACGATCGATTTCCAATTGCGCCTGCTGGCAGTAAGAATGCGGTTCCATCGCAGTCAGTCCACCAACTGGTATCATAGGGCTTCGAAATCGTTCTGGTAATTTGCTGTTTAAACCATAATAAAAAAACGAACCAAAGATGCTTGTGTGACTGACGCTTAAGCGGCCAGCCGTGCCGATATTTATCATGCCTTCCACTGTATCTCTTACCTCAAGACATTCCAGCAGTTCACCATCAACAGGTCGCAAGGCACAAACTACCGTCTTATGGGGGACCGGAAGAGTCAAACCCGTTCCAGGTTGATGGTAATCGTAGCCAAGATTCATTCCCACCCAGACTGTATCTGCTGAGGCAGAGATGACACTGACCAAACGTGCAACTGGTTTACCACTGAGAAATTCAGGTGGTTGTGGCGCTAAAGTTGGTAAAAGAGTTGCGGCATAATCATCATAACTTCGCGCCCAACGGTTGGTACCATCTTCCGGGTTAAGGGCAATAACGGTTGGCGCGGCGAATATATTACCAGTGAGAATGGTGCCATCATCAGCAATGGCTGGTGAGAGAAGACCTTCTCCTTTGGCTGCCCAAACGATTTCGCCTGAATGGGTGTCTACTGCGAGCATCTGCCCATCACCATCGGCACTGTACACGATGCTTCCATCTGATGAGAGGGCGGGGCTGGTGCCGCTGCCACCACCCATCTTTGTTGCAAAGGCAATCTCGACGCCACTTTCATTTATATCCAATCCGTAGAGAACGCCGCTGTAATCGTCCCCACTCTTTGCTCCGGCCGCCGTAATAAATACCCGCCCTGTTTCAGGATGAACTGCAGGTGCATTAGCGACCTGAACCTGGTAGCCAAAAGCGATTTGTTTGAACAATTCAATAACGGATTCATGAAACAATCCGCCTTGCCACAAGCCCGGAAGGGCGGGGCCGCGCGCAGGTGCGACACCTGCAGGCAGGCGAAATATCGGTAGCGCTAATTTCCCATCCTGTCGATGGTAAAACAGGACTTTGCCATCGACAGTAATACCGCCCACATAGCCTTGTTTGGAAATAATTTGATAAACAAAAGGTTTACCTGGTTCCGGCAAAAGGCTTACCCACTTTAGTTCGCCGTCCGAGTGAAAAGCCCAGAACTGATTACCGTCACCAATATAGATATCGCCTTCCTCATCGATAACCGGTGCGTTGAAACCCGCCATTGCATCCAAATCATCTTCTCCGATTTGCACCGGGCTCTCCCACAATGAAATGCCATTGGCATCGAAGGCGTGTAAATGACTGTAGCCAGCTCCCCGGCCAGACGTCACATAATGATTACCTCTGATGTCAATTACACCGGGGTTAATTAAGGCCGCACCGTCCAACACCGACCAACTCTTACGTATTTTCGTCGTTGTTACCAGTGGGGAAAAATCTGAATTTCGAGAATCGCGGTGCACGCTTGCCCACGGTACCTGTCCATAGAACTGGGCAAGGCCAAGATCAGCTGTTTGACCCATCGTTGCAGCGACACTCATCGCGCAAGTAAAAATAACAAACAGTCCATGTGTTATTGAGTAAATGCGTTCACTATTACGCTTCCTGGTAGCTTCGGCAATTACGCTCTGCTCAAACTGTGGTAATTTTTCCGCAGTATTCAAATTTATAGTCTTTTATATTTAGCTAGCGCCAGTTTTCCCAGACTACCTTACATCCCAAAGGTAAGGACTGGACATTGCCCAATTCAGACCACGGCTGACCCGGTTGATGAAAATCTGAACCACATGAAGCCAGTAGATCTTTTTGCTGGCATAGCCTGGCCAGTTTTTGTGTTACATCGGCCGTTTGTTTACCTGATAACACTTCCATACCCTCTCCACCGGCTTCGCGAAAATCGTCTAACAACATCGATAGTTTTGTACGTGTCAGCTTGTACTTATGAGGATGAGCAAGTATGGCTATTCCTTTTGCATCACGTATCCACTGGATGACTTGTTCGAAAGACGCCCAAAATTGTTTTACGTCTCCGGCTTTGCCTGCGCCGAGGTATTTATCGAAGGCCTGTTTAAAATCTTTCACCACCCCATTTTTTATCAACAATCGGGCAAAGTGGGGTCGACCAATCACGCTGTCGCCAGCGATTTCTTTTACGCCTTCCCAGGAATTCTCAAAGCCGAGATTATCTAATTTTTCGGCGATACGTTGGGCACGCATTAATCTGGCTTGATGCTGTTTTTTAACGCCTTCTCTAATGGCATCACTATCCAGTTGTATGTTTAGTCCTACTATATGCACGCCAAGCTTTTTCCACTCAGTGGAAAACTCGATGCCCGGGATAAGAGTGAGCGAAGAGCTGCTTAAATTCTGCAGTGCTGTGTAGGCTTCTACACTGTCGTGGTCCGTAATAGACAAAATATCAATTCCAACAAGTTCAGCCTGATGAACGAGTTCGGCTGGCGATAAACTGCCATCGGATACAGAGGTATGCGTATGTAAATCAATTTTCATCTTAAATTATAATCGCGGGCAAAAACTGCAGATACAGAGATCATGTAGTGATTATGACACGTAAGGCATCCAGTCGCAGGCTGGCATTATCGAGTACCTTATCCAATGCACGTAGTTGTTGCTCAAAATAGTCAATTTCCTCATTACGCACACCAGGATTTACCTGGCCCAGGGCTTTGAGTCGATTGATTTCTTTCATTAGCAGTTGTGCTGCCTGTTCATGCGCACCAGCGAGGATGGCAGGTGCCTGTTGCTGGGCCAACTGCTCGCATTGATTTGTCAGTTTTTTTAACTCTTGCATTTTTGCGCGGATGATTTTAGTGGCTGTTTCTTTGTCAACCTTAACCGTGCAAGATCCTATAAGCGCATAATTGAGTTTAGCTTCATGTCGTTTAGCACTTTCATCGAGAACAATGCGAATCGTTGTTGGCGGTAAATAACGACTGCTATTCAATGCGTAGCTGGAAGCCGATTCGAGTATATAGACCGCTTCCAATAACAGGGTGCCAGCTTCCATGTTCGCATATTCAATAGCGATTACCGAGGTGTTCCCCAGTTCACTACTGAGGACCAGATCCATAGCACCGGTGACCATTGGGTGGTCCCAACTCAGGTAATGAACGTCTTCATTGACCAATGCGATATCGCGGTTAAACGTCACGGTCATGCCATCTTCCTGCAGTTGCGGAAATGCCGTTAGCATATTCTCCCCCGGGCTGATGATGTAACGACCGCTACTGTGTTCTTCAGTATGCACGCCAAAACAATCGAAGATCTTATCCATGTATTGTGCCAGTGTAGATTGTGTATCTTCGGCTAAGGCCTGTTGCCGCCATGCCTCCGCCTGCAGCGGTCGGCAGGAATTGTATTCCAGTAACCTGTCTCGACCCCTATGTAAGGTCTCGTCCAGTTCTTGCACCCTGGTTTGGGTCGCAGATAGCAGATCGTCTATGTTGCTTAATGGTTCCGTCAGTGCCGCTACCAGGCTGTTTTCCATCTGGCTAAAAACCGTTGTCCCGGCAGGACAAGGACGCTCAAAGGCATTTAAGCCTTGATGATGCCAGCGATACATGACTGCCTGTGCCGAGTCTTGCAGGTAGGGGACATGGATCTTAATGGTTTGTGTCTGGCCGATTCGATCCAGACGTCCGATGCGTTGTTCCAGTAGATCCGGGTTCAATGGCAGGTCAAACAGGATCATATGATGGGCAAACTGAAAATTGCGTCCCTCGCTGCCGATCTCCGAGCAAAGTAAGGCCTGGCAGCCCTCATCCTTATCAGCAAAATAGGCCGCCGCCCGATCGCGTTCGATAATACTCATGCCTTCGTGAAAGACAGCAAGGTGCAAACCGGCACGCACTCTTAATGCCTCGGCCAATTCAAGCGTCGTGTGAGCGCTGGCAGCAATGATTAGCACCTTGGCCGGTTTCAGTTCCGACAGTTTATTCTGTAACCATTCGACCCGAGGATCGAGCTTGCACCAGTGCATTTTCTCGATCGTATTATTGTTATTATATGTCCGCTCTGGTGTTAGTCGAACCTGGGCTTCGACATTTGCGCTGACTGATTCTTCGTAAGCCGACGGCAGTGGCAGGGGATAGGCGAATAACTTTCTTTCGGGAAAACCTTTCACCGTGGCGCGAGTATTGCGAAACAGCACACGGCCGGTACCGTGGCGATCCAGCAAATGCTCTACCAGTTCACTTTTTATACGGGTGATCTCACTTTTGTCGTTATGACTATTATTAAGGACATCCAACAAACTTTGATTGTCACCTTCCTTGATAGTGCTAATTAATGTGTTCAGAGTTTGTGTGTCTAATGCTTCGTCACTGAACAGGACTTCGATTGCGTGGGCGATGGGTTCATAGCATTTTTCTTCTTCGATGAAGGCATCGAAATCAGGGAAGCGGGTAGGATCCAGTAATCGAAGCCTGGCGAAGTGTCCGGTCTTGCCCAATTGTTCCGGGGTGGCGGTGAGTAGCAACACGCCTTTGGTGACATTGGCCAATTGTTCAATGGTCTGGTAATCAAGACTCGTTGCCTGCGGTGACCATTGCAAATGATGGGCCTCATCAACCACCAGTAAATCCCATTCGCCTGCCAGGGCATGGCCAAGTACGGCAGGATTGTTGCTAAGGAATGCGAGGCTGCACAATACCAGCTGTTCATTATGAAAGGGATTCTGCATCTCTTCATATTCAATAGTGCTTTGGTAACGCTCCTCATCAAAAATACTGAAGTGCAAATTGAACCGCCGCAACATTTCCACCAGCCATTGATGCACGAGCGTTTCCGGTACCACGATTAATATGCGTTGCGCCTGTTCCGTCAATAATTGTTGATGCAGGATTAAACCGGCTTCTATGGTCTTACCCAGCCCGACTTCATCTGCCAGCAGCACCCGCGGTGCATAGCGATTAGCCACTTCGTGAGCAATGTATAACTGATGTGGTATAAGGCTGGTGCGACAACCCGTCAGTCCGCGCAGGGTTGAATGACCAAGCCGGTTCAGTTCCTGCAGGGTTTGATAACGTAATGAATACCACTTGTCGTTATCGATCTGGCCGCTAAACAGTCGTTCGGAAGGACGACTAAGCTGGATCTGGTTATGCAGCAGTATTTCGTCCAGTTCGTGGACTCTACCCTCGGCGTCCTTGCCGACATAGGACAACAGGCCATGCTCTTCGCTGACCGAATCAACCACAATCTCAAGACCATCACGACTGTGAATCACATCGCCCGCGGCAAACGTAATGCGTGTTAAGGGCGCCGTCTGTCTGGCATAGGTGCGGGTCTCGCCGCTTGCCTGAAATTCTATAGTAACGGTACGCTGTTCAACTTCCATCACCGTTCCCAGACCCATCTGTAACTCAGCGTCGTTTATCCAACGCTGACCAATAACAAAATCTTGCACCTTGGCTCCCGGTCAATTAAATGCTGCGCCATGGTAGAGGAATTAGCGGGGAAATCCAGTAAACAGACCCTGGATATTGGCAAGGAATACCAACAACAAAGCCACCGGCGCCAGATAGGGAAATTGATTTGATCACAGGTTTTAGAGATTGAGAGTGTACGTATAGAGAACATCATGAGAAGATGGGTGCTGTCTCCATGGAAAGGAAACAGGTATGTCCAGAACCGTAGCACTCAAGGAAAGCGCAGCGAGGCGGGCTCTACATGAGCGCCACCGACCAGAAAAGACTCTGCTCTACCGCATCATCGACCGACACTACCCCGAGTTTCTTGCTTATATTGCGGAACAAGGCAAGCCTTTACCCCACCATGTAGAAAAAGAATTTGCTGAATATCTGAAATGCGGTCGGCTGGAACATGGGTTTCTGCGAGTAAAGTGCAGTACCTGCCACTCAGCTAATTGTCGCTCAGACTCACATACCCCGGTGTTGAGTGCAGTCGATAGTTGTTATAAAACACGGATATGTACATCAATATTATTGATTTGCTATCTCGATTGATCCACTTTTGATGGTTTTTGCATTTAATAGTTGAACCAGGTTTCATAAATTTCTCCAATTAATATTATGGTGTTATCCAGAGCGAGGAGGTTCATAATTCGTTGCAAACTCTGGGTCATAATTAAGTGCAAATTAACATGCACTCATACTCCATCATTTTTTTCAGGCAAGTACTCTGCTTTAATGTTATTACTAGCTACTTACCTGTAATAGTCAGGGCCACATCTTTCTTAGAAACTCCCAAAGCAAATAATGATTTAAGAACAAGGTCGATTGATACAGACGGGTCTCCTGATTCCATCTTCGCGACACGTGATTGGCTGGAAGCTATTTTTTTGGCAAATGCAACCTGGCTAAGCCGCTTCTTCTGGCGCGTTTGCTTTACCGAATTGCATAAAGCAAGCTTCATTTCAATATAGGCTGATTCCTCAGGGGAAAGCCCAAGAAATTCATCTGTCGAGCTTACTTTCCATCCTGCTTTTTCCAGCTTTTTCTTTTTACTTGCTTTCATCGTCATACACCTTTATTCGGTCTTTACATACGTCAATTACATGTTTTGGAGTCTGCTTGGTCTTTTTATCAAAGACTTCAAGAATCACTATTGCATCTACATCGATACGGTAGATTATCCTCCATATCAAGTTTTCGTCGTTTATCCTTAACTCATGGCATCGCTTTCCAATATTCGGCATAGGCCTGGATTGAGGTAATTGCAACTTATCACCTTGCTGCAGCTGTCTAAGTAAGAAACCTGCCTCTAATCTTGCTGAAGACGAAAATGGCGGTGTCTTTACCTCTCCATGTAGCCAAACTAAGGGCTTATCCTTATCACTCATAGGCTAGGACAATATGTCGGATATGACATATTGTCAAATTAAATTCTAATTTGAGTGTCAACGCATCCCACCAGTGTTGGTTTGCATGTTCAATTGGCCCACTTTTGATTATTTGTTGACCCAGGTTGAACACCGCGCGGCCATGACCGGTTATTGCTCGACAACTTATTCCCGATGTTGTCTACCACCTACTTCCATGTAGGCGTCCTGCAAAACCGGCATACATGCCATCCATGGCAATAACCTGGGCGCAGCGACTGAAGCGGGTGTTCAAAGCTTCCGCATCCTGCTAACGCCCCTCGCCTACGTCCTGTAGGCGACATCGACATCGAAACGTGTAGTGAATGCGGCGGCACCGTTAAGGTCATCGCCAGCATTGAGGACCCGATGTTGATCAAGAAGATACTCACCCACCTGCAAGAAAAAGCCGCAACAAATGGGTCCAACACCTTGCCAGAAAGCCGGGCGCCACCACCGATTGGCATGCCATCGGGCCTGTTCTACTGAGGCGCAAACAATCAACTGTTTTACTCCCGCTGCAGCGCTGGGCCGCCGCCAGGCTTCGTCATGCCTAATGGTCAGAATGGGGAGGAATGTGGAGAAAAAGCGGATGGGTTTTCGGCGATAGTCGTGGAATTCAGACCAAATTCATGGCTATCGAACGGCTACTGGGCGAGTCGTTAGCACTGAATTTCCACTGGACTTGGGCAAATTGGGTATTTATTCTTCCTATACTTTACTCCTCCTGACACCGTTTAAAAGCTTTTGCTAGTATTTTCAATGCCATCAAATCAAGAACCAGCTTAACTAAAGGAGTTACCATGAAGACCTTAATTACCAGTTTTATTCTTCGTTACCCTCCCAGCTTTTGCCGCGTTTCCCGTCATTCCTGTCCGCTAGGCGGCGTCCAAACACTTGCAGCACACTTCCCGCCCGCCGGATGTTCAGGGTAAAGTGGCAGGGAAAAGGGTGTTTGTTCTACTTATACTCCGTTCCTGGATGCTAGAGTGAGACATAATGAGATTAGATAGAAAACACGTATACATTGGAATTGGATCTTTCCTCTTTGGGATACTAATTGGCTCGGTTGTTGCAAAATGGGTTGTTAGTTATTCTTGGAATGAAATATATGCTTTGGAAAAATCCAGACATGTTGAAACAATAATCGGTACTTCACGTTATCTAAAAACCGGAAGAGAAACAGATGCTCTGGATTGGTTAAATATTATGAATAATACTTCTCTACGACGCAGTATTATTCTGGATGAGAAGCTTTCACCCGATAGATTGAAACCTGTTTACCGAAAGACACTCGAAATTATTGATCTATATAATGCAGAATTTAGAGCAGAGATAGGGGACACTGATTAGAGGTGCGGGGTCACCCATTAGCCATTCTCCGTCAAGTAGGCACAGTTAATTTATCCTGAATGAACAGGAATAAGTTTATACAAGTTGTCATTCTAATCCACATCCGTTATTTCATTGTCAGTTGTCGTATTCAAAGAATACGCAACAGTCACCCATCAGGATCAAGTAGTTCGTAAACTACCCAGGCATTTGCCCCAGAAAATAGTCGGTGCCCAACATTGTCCACATCGTGTTTACAGAATCATGGCCTTCGTGATGACCAACCTCTTAGTCGGTTCAATGTTGAGGCGTATCAGGTCAACTTGTTGTTACATTGAGTCGTCCGGACCAATCAGGCCTAATGGTTATGAACCAACCCCGACACTGGTTAACCGGACAACTCAAATCTTATGCAAATAATTTGTTCTCATCAAACGGTTCCTCTCGTAGCATGATGTAGTAACACGCTCGGGCGATTTTATGGGCCAGGGCTTTCAGTGCAATTATCCTGTTAGTCTTTGCACTTTTCTTGTTGTAGAAGCGTTTGGCTTTCTCGTTATAACGAATGGCGAAGTTAGCCGCCTCAATAAAGGCCCAGGCCAAATAACGATTGCCGTTCTTACGATTACCTTCACCTTTCTTCTTACCGTTGCTCATCTTACGGCTGTCGACACAGCGGCAATACGAGGCATAGTTTCCGGGACTTCTAAAACGTTTGATGTCACCGGTTTCCGGCAGGATAGTTTCGGCCAGCACATCCCCTATTCCACAGGCACTCTTAAGTAATTCGAAGGAGGTGCACGGTGTCACCTGCGACATGATGGCCTTTTCTACGCGCTTGATTTGCTGGCTCAATAACTGACTCATGCGCAGATTACTTTCCAGTGCCAACTGCACGTTCGCATCCCCCAAGACGGGACAGGTAAAGGTCTTAGTCTTGAGGACATTGGCCTTTATCGTTTGTCGACTGTGAATGACATCGCCCGCCGTAAACGTAATGCGTGTTAAGGGCGCCGTCTGTCTGGCATAGGTGCGGGTCTCTCCGCTTGCCTGAAATTCTATAGTAACGGTACGCTGTTCAACTTCCATCACCGTTCCCAGACCCATCTGTAATTCAGCGTCGTTTATCCAACGCTGACCAATAACAAAATCCTGCACCTTGGCTCCCGGTCAATTAAATGCTGCGCCATGGTAGAGGAATTAGCGGGGAAATCCAGTAAACAGACCCTGGATATTGGCAAGGAATACCAACAACAAAGCCACCGGCGCCAGATAGGGAAATTGATTTGGTCACAGGTTTTAGAGATTGAGAGTGTACGTATAGAGAACATCACGCTTTTTGCCGAACTATTGGTCATGCGATTTAGCACTTTTATGACATTTTTCCCTCACTCTCATCATAACTAAAATTCACTTTCCCACATTAAAATCAGACGTATGACCAAACTGCGTCATAAGATTTCCTAACGCATTATAGTCATACGATAGATCTGGTGACCCAAGCAAATAAAAAAGGGGCAGAAAGTCCCTTTAAGAGACTATTAGCATGGTAGCCAAGCTCTAGTCGTGTTTTAGCTCCTCAAACACCAACGGCAATTGCCGCTCATCGTGGACAGTGGCTTGTTGGTATGCCTGTTGTTGTACGATGGTAGTGTGGGAAATAACACCCTCTTATGAGGCTTTCCGTGAACAATGTGGTGCGCTTACGGGTTGAATGTGGCAGGGGAAGTTTAATGTGAGTAAGGGGGTAAAAAGAGGCTTGGCCTAGCTTAGCTGCACTTTGCCAAGGTGCTAATTTTTTGATTGACTCTACTATTAACACGTTTATTATAGAGTTAACTCTGAAATTAACAAAAAATATACTTAGCTCGTATCAAGGACTTGGAAGTGGAAAATGAAACGCTATTTGACATCCTATATCAAGCAAGATCTGATAGAGAAAATGGTTTTTTTGGGCGGGCCTCGGCAAGTAGGAAAGACGACTCTCGCGCTCGGCTTGATTAAAGATGCTGATGAATCCCATCCAGCATATTTGAATTGGGATGTTCGTGAAGTACAAAAATTACTGTTGAGTGGTGCACTACCAGCAGATCAGGCCCTCATCATCTTTGATGAAATTCATAAATACAAAGGCTGGAGGAACCTTATCAAGGGTTTCTATGATCAATATAAATCACAAAAACAATTCCTGATCACGGGATCAGCACGCCTGGATCATTATCGACGAGGAGGGGATTCCCTCCAGGGGCGTTATCATTATCATCGCTTGCATCCTCTGTCATTGTACGAATTGAATAATATGCCGAGCCGTTCAGATCTCGAGACCTTACTGCAGTTTGGCGGATTTCCTGAACCTTTTATTAAACAAAACACGCGGCATTGGAAGCGATGGCAACGGGAAAGGCAAAATCGTGTTATCCAGGAAGATCTGGTTAATCTGGAGAACGTGAGAGAGGTTTCACAATTACACTTGCTCGCCCAGATCCTGCCGGAAAAAGTTTCCTCCATTTTATCTATAAACAACTTGAAACAGGATCTGTCTGTGGCTTATGAGACGGTGGATAAATGGATCAGCATATTGGAAAATCTGTATTACTGTTTCCGCATCCAGCCCTTTGGTTTGCCACACCTTCGCGCAATAAAAAAAGAAAAAAAATGCTACCTGTGGGATTGGTCCTTGTGCGAGGATGAAGCGGCCCGCTTTGAAAATATGGTAGCGTCGCACTTACTAAAATATTGTCATTTTATAGAAGACACGGAAGGTGATGATATGGCGCTTACCTTTGTCAGGGATGCAAGTAAAAGAGAACTGGATTTTGTTGTAGTTAAAAACAGAAAACCTTTATTTGCTGTTGAATGTAAAACTGGTGAGCGTAATTTGAGCAAAAATATTACTTATTTTTCTCAAAGAACCAACATACCGTATTTCTACCAGGTACACCTCGGCAGTAAAGATTACGAACACGGTGAATTGAATGCCAGAGTGCTCCCGTTTACCCGTTTATGCCGAATATTAAGGCTGTAAACTTAAAGATACTTTGGTGTGTGCCATCTCGGCTGAAATGGACGACCACATATTAGAATGAATAGATAAAGTTGAGGGAATGGGGGACTGTATAATCCTACCCCTGTATTTACGGGAATAATTGGATGCTGTTGGACAGTACTGGATAATGATTAGGCGGACTCTTTCTCCGCCATAAATAAAAGGGTCCGTTCCGATTACATAGGTAACACTTTATACCGGAGACATGGTTTACATTTTTAGTAAAAAAGGATTCGTGGCCGGCTCCTCCTCATCAAAAACTCCCAGGTCATAATCAAGGAAGCTGACTAGCCAGATATGGTCACTGACTTACCGTATTCCTGTATCCCGTCAGCATAAGTCTGACTGATTGAGGTGATTGAACAAGAGAGGGTTTTGCGCCATACAGCTTGGAAGTGTAATATGAATATTTACATTATTACAGATAGTGGTATAATCAGGTATTTATTTGCTTATGGATAAACAACTCGTACAGGTGACAGCTTGATTGTTAGCTTTAGCGGTAAACTCTCCAGGGATATATGGGAAACGAATCGCTCTAAAACCTTGCCCAGGGAGCTTTGGCTGCGGGCTAAAGCATTGCTCACAATCATGCACTCTACGCAATCTCTGGATGATTTGCGTATCAAGGGAAAACCACCTGATATCCGTCTGCACAAATTAAAAGGCAGCCGCAAGGAATATTGGAGTGTCACCGTTAAACTACCATGGTGCATCACCTTTAAATATCACGACGGAGAATTTTCCGAGGTTAAAATAGAAAATTATCACTGAGGTTTAATATGATTAACAATCCAATCCCACTTCACCCCGGCACTGTTTTAGCTGAAGTCTATATGTCCCAATTGGGTCTCAACCAAACCGGTCTGGCGAAGCGCTGCCAATGTTCTCCAAGAAAGATCAATGAAATTGTTAATGGTAAGCGCAGTATATCTCCGTCTTTTGCCATTACTCTTGAGAGAACAATAGGGACCAGTGCTGAGATGTGGGTCAGAATGCAAGCTGAATATGATCTATGGGAAGCACGACGAAAGGTTGCCTAGTAACTGATTGATCTTAGGACAGCAGCTGGAGCCCAGGGGTTGACGATCCATTTTTCACCACCTCAAGAAAACTTGTACCCCAAGAGCAGGCTTCGCGCTTCCTGGCGATGTATTGAATTATCAGGTAAAAAGCTAGAAATATTCCCTGTATTTTCGCTGATAACAGGGATTATTTGAGGTGAGCCTGGTTAGCTGTAGACTACAACCATCGCCATCCAGTCAGGGGTACATACCGGGTACCGTTGGGTCGAATTTATTTATAAACCAGGCACTTCACTTGATAAATGACTAACAATAAGATTATCGTATTCATCATTAACATCATCCCGTAATTTTGTTGGTAATCCTTTTAAACTTGATCCAAAGGTTTGATAATTTGGAAGATATTCTTTGATTAATTGTAAAACAGCACGTGCTTGCTTTTGATCTCTGCTTTTTTTCTGAGGGTCTCGTCTATCCTGTTTTGATAACCATAATTTGTAGGCTGAAAATACTCTTGGGTCGGGAACATCAAAAATGACGGGAAACCCATCGTTACCAATCACGGTTGACTGTATAGGTGGGGCTGCGTACAACCAGTCCAAATTCTCAATTTCAGTTGCAATGAGATCATTCTTATTCTGGGTAATGGACGGTTTAGTTTTTTTGTAGGGAGGTGATGGCATAGGCTTTATTAAATCGACTAAATAGCCTTTTTCATTCGCTGCCCGATAAGTGGCTTTTGATTGTCTTTCGAAAGTTTTGTCCACCTTTTTTAACAAGTCCAATAGTCCTTCATTTTGTTTTAACCCGACTAATTTCAATTTTCTTTCCGTGATCTTACCCCAATAATTCGCACACTCAGTTAAGCAACACCGTTTTCTTCAAATGCTACCGGTGACTGATAGTCAATTGTAGAATGCTTGCGTTGCCGATTGTAAAATATTTCTATGTAATCAAATATTGCGGATCGTGTCTCGTCTCTGGTTCGGTAATCATCATGATGTATCTGCTCAACTGTCAAACTATGGAAGAAGCTTTCCATCGCCGCATTGTCATAACAATTGCCCCGCCTACTCATACTACAGA
>JBLIML010000040.1:0-23638 GCA_047638675.1 Planctomycetota bacterium
CTGATCTCGTGTTCGTCAGGTTCCGGATTACGGTCAAGTAAGGCCTTGGCCGCCATAAGAAAACCGGGAGTACAAATTCCACACTGCATGCCTGTCTCTTCCAGAAAAGCTTTTTGAAGTGGATGTAAAACACCTTTATCGGCCAGTCCCTCAATGGTTTCAATCTGGCTGCCCTCTACTTCCACTGCCAGTACACAGCAGGAATCAACCAGCACCCCGTCCATAATGACACTGCAGGCACCACAATTTCCATCGTTGCAACCTTCTTTGGTACCGGTGAGATACAGGACATCACGAAGCACTTCGAGCAGGCTTTGTCTTGGCTCACAAAGAAAATCGACGGACTCATTATTAATAGTTGTCGCAATATGGCTTCGTTTACTCATACTGTTTCTCCCCTGGCGCGCTTAACAGCATCACGTATTACGCGTTTTGTAAGTGTTTCCACAAGTTGTAAGCGATGTTCCATTGTGCCTCTCATATCACTGATAGGACGTGCAGCATCCCGGGCTATAACAGCTGCGGCTAAAATAGACTCATCGTTAATAGATTTCCCTGCGAGCGCGTCCCCCGCTTCAGCGACAAACAATGGCGTCGGCGCGACGGAGCCAATGGCGATACGAGCGGAAAGAAAATTTTCGCCTGCAGCATCCAGTTCGACAAAGGCTGCAGAGTTTGCCACAGCAATATCCATTTCATTGCGTGGAATAAAACGCAAAAAGCGTGCGCCTGAGTGAGCGATCGGGGCAGGAATAAAAATATTCACCAGAATATCATTCTCTTCAAGAACGGTCTTGCCGGGTCCCACACAAAAATCTTCAACTGGGATTTGTCGCTCTCCCTTATCGTTGACGACATTGGCTACGGCGCCAAGGGCAATGAGAGTGGGAATGGTATCGGCACTCGGTGCAGCATTACAAAGATTACCGCCAATGCTTGCACGCCCTTGAATCTGTATACCGCCAATCAAGGTTGCAGAATCTACCAGGGCCGGATAGGCGCCAGCGACTTGCTCGTTTTCGTAAATCGCCCTGCAACTGACACTGGCGCCTATGGTCAAACCGTTCTTCTCCATCTTCAATTCAGACAATTCAGGGATTTTCTTGGCATCAACCACCATGTCGGGTCGTTTTCTTCTGGCTCGCATGAAGACAATCAGATCAGTTCCGCCTGCCATTAAACTTGCAGAGCCCTTGTGTGTGGCCATCAGGCCAATGGCTTCCTGCAAGTTTGCTGGAGCGCAATATTCAAAATCGTGCATTAATCAATTCTCCTTAAACTAGAGGTATAACGAGCGATGGATATAGGGTATATAAAACCATGATGAAACCCATACGAATTGGGCTCAACGCTGCCGGACTGCCCTTCTTATTATTGTTAGCACCACTTCGTACCTAACATCTTATTTGAATCAAGATTGAATATGAACCGCTTATTTTAATCTCTATCTATTTAAAGCGCGGATCTTGATCCGCATGCCAAGTTTGTTTTAATAAGGTGTCAGGATCGCCATATTTCGCAGCGATGGCACGGATCTCCGGGTCATCAAGCGCAAGAAGATGGCCCTTATCGATGATCACTTCGCCATCTACTATCAAGGTTGGTCGAAACAAGACAAAATCCTTGTGGTGATGTGGATAGCCATGCTCCTCTGCAAACCTTGCGGTATAACCACCCGCTGCTGTGCCAAAAGCCAAATGCACAACACCCGCCTTCAGATCAATATTGTTTGCCCACATTTTCCCTGACCATGCTAGTTCAGGATTATCGGGCACAGGTGTAAAACCTGGCACCGGGTAAAAACCCCATACAGCATACTCGACCCAGTTCACCCCCGGTCCCGGAAAGAAGGGATACTGGACCGCTTTGTATTTTTCGTGAGCTGTGCGCAAATAATCACCGATCTTACCGCCCCCCTTCACATCCAGAACTTTACCCTGCTCAATGGTCATTTCAATTCGAGGAATGCGGCCGGAATGCAAGTGAGAAGAAACAAACCTGCCCTTCATATCGGGCGCTTTGCTCAGGTGCAAACGGGGTGAATGGTTGTTGACGATATCCCCCCATAATTCTTTGTAACGTTTCCAGTCCTCCTCACCAATGCTCCAGCTGAGATCTGTGCCATTTTCATCGCGCAACTGATATTTTTTACCCTTGCGCATGGTCTCGTAGCCTTTACGAATAATGGCCCAGACCAATTCGCCAGGATAATCTTTATTGGCCGCCAGACGCTCTCGTTGTTGATGGGTGGCCCAAAGGATGTGGTAGATGGTATTGGTGTCGCTGGCCCACTTATTACGCCAACCTTCTCCGGGTACGTTGACCGCTTCGAACAAGTTAACGGGGTTCACATAAGCTAGAGGAATAACCCGATCGTAAGTCCCCGCGGCGTCCCATAGCCACTTTGGCCACCAGTCTGTCTCAAATATTTGCAGGATAATGTCAGCCGGATCCTTAACATCAAGACGACCTTGCAGAACAACGGTGTCAACCTCGGCGGCCCCAAGGCGCCAGGCCGCCACATAGAATGCCTCTAGAGTGAGAGGATCAACAGAACGGTCAGACACAATCAACACCTTCTCGCCAGCCTTCATGCCCGGCACATATCCGGGTTGGGCAAGATTATCCATTGCTGCCGGAAGGATATCTTCAAGCGTGATTTCCGCCGGTGCAGGATAGGGATACAAAGGAGGTTCAGTTGCAGATACGGCCTGTGCAAAAAAAGCGGATAGCAAGATTATTAGAAAATTTTTCATGAGGTCTGTCCTTAATTTATTGATAATATTATTAATCATATTAGCAGGCCTGTCTATACACACCCATGTTAGTATACGGACGCAAATCAAGGGACTTAAGAACATTACATTCAATCCACATAGTGCTAACAACTATTCGTATCGTGCAAATGGGCTCGTGCGATCTTTGTCCATGTTTCACTAAAGAGATCACTATGCCTCTTCACGATTCAGACGCGCAGCTCGTCTTTTGAAGTCTCAGCAAGGCAAATCCAGGCTACGCCCGGAAAGTCTGGTTCTTCTTGCAATAATCGCAATGGCCTCGGCACTTACATCGGTATCCATCGATATGCTTGCGCCAATTTTGCCAGTATTGTCAGCCGCCTTCAGCGATTCCACCGGCAGCACCAAAATGACTATTCACGCTTTTTATGTGGGCTTTGGATTTGCCCACTTATTTTGGGGCAGCCTGTCCGATCACTTCGGCCGTCGTAAAATAATGCTGATAGGTATATGCATTTATGCCCTGGCGACTTTTGGCTGCATATCGGCAAGCGACCTCGATCACCTGCTATTTTTTAGATCATTACAGGGACTTGGTGCGGCGGTGGGCATGATTATCGGTCGAGCGGTGATACGTGACATCTACGGTCCTGAACGATCGACGCAGGCGGTGGCCACCATGTTTTTGTTGTTTGTCCCGATTCCGATGGTGGTGCCCCTACTATCCGGCTATGTTGTTAGTCATTTCAACTGGCCTTCGATTTTCTGGATAATGGAAATATTTTCCATTTCAATTTTCGCCATTATCTTTTTTCTTCTGATGGAAACAGCACCTTCAAAGGCAAAAAATATTAACTACTTCAGCTCATACATTAAAGACCTGACTGTGGTATTGGGTAACCGCTTTTTTCTTGGTACTGCCTTTACGAATATGTTTGCGTTTGCGGCCTTCGTTGTGTTTATTTCTCACTTTCCACATATCATGACAAGTAAATTTGAATTTACACCTCAGCAAAACGGGTTGCTGCTTTCAATGATTAGTATAAGCCTCGCCGTGGGTGTTTTCTCAGTACGAAAGCTCGTACCAAAAATCGGGGTGAAGCACACCGTCATGATGGGAATTTTTCTTATGCTGGGTTTTTGGATAATTATTTTGATATTGCAAATGTTAGATATTCAGATCCTGTCGTTTTACATTGCTCCTTTATGTATTGCCAGTTTCAGCGGTGGCGTAATTTTATGTTTGCTACCCGGCCAGGCGATGGTTCCGTTTTCAAATAACGCTGGCGCCGCCTCTTCCGTTTTTGGCATATTCCAGTACGGCGGTTCTGCGGCACTGGGCTATCTTTCAGGTGCGTTTTACGACAATACGCCACTGACGGTCGCTTCCACCATTGTAATATTTGCGTGCCTGACCTGGTTTAGTTACTGGTTCTTCGATGATTCAGCGTATGAAAAACTCGCCATCTAAACTCTCTGGGAATGTCATTAGCGGCCTTGGAAAGGGTGCGCAGTTTACTCAGCTGTCCTGGGCTAAAGAGCAATTTATAGAAAAACTCGGAATTGATCCCTATCCGGGCACCTTGAATATTCTTTTACACGCCGAATGTGAAAAAACGAATTGGCGCGATCTTCCATCCTATACCCTCTCCGCGGATAGTGCCGAAAGCTGTGATGCCAGCTGCTATCCAGTTTTTATTGCCGGTCAGTACACCGGGGCAATTGTTGTGCCCTTAATTGATGGCTACCCAGAAGAGCAGTTGGAAATTATTGCACCGATTCAGTTACGGGAAAAACTATCTTTAAAAGATGGCGATAAAATTGACCTCGAATTTAGTCATCCCCTTAACGCCACTACCGTAATATTTGATTTGGACGGTACTTTGCTGGATACCATTGAATCGTTTTACATTCTGGCAAAATTGACAGGAGACGAATTCGGCTTTGGCATGGATCGCGCTCATGTTTATGACTTATTAAATTATGGTAAATCATATTGGGAGAGTTCTTTACCCGAATCACTACCAAATCGCCAATCAACGATTGATGAAATGAACAAACGAGCTATAGCGCTTTGGCCAGACGTCATGGCTGAGCACGCTCGAGTATTCGCAGATGTGAGTGACACCCTGAATTCGCTCAAAAAGATGGGAGCCACTCTCGGCATCGTTACTGGCTCGGGTAAGGCGTCGGTGGACATGTTGTACAGCGCTGGTGTCGAAGATTTAGTAGATGCCGTGATTACAAACACCGATGTTAGCAAACGCAAACCCGATCCAGAGGGTATGTTTAAATGTCTGGATCAGTTAGGCGTGGCAGCAAGCGACGCCATGTATGTGGGTGATTCTTCCATTGACATGCAAGCCACACGAGCCGCTGGAATGACTGCCGTAGCCGTTCTCAGTGGTGCAGGGAATTCTGCTGCGCTTTGCGAAGCCGGTGCCCATCGCATTGTCCAAAATCACAGCGCACTCATTAATCTATTCCAAATTAAATAGTCCATGTTAGCAGGATAGTCGCCGTGTAAGACCGGATGCGTTATCGCCAGGGCGAGCGGTGACGCTCAAGCATGATTTCTATTCTAATATGCAGAATTAATCATCCGCAGACGAATTCGCTTATACTATTCATCACACGCTTTATTTTCACTTTCGTTCTTTCAAATTAAATTGTCTCTTTCAGGTGGAACAAGGCGAGGTAAAATTCTAGCTGCACTGTCTGTAATGAAATGTTATATTATTAATAATTTTATTCATAAATTTATACTATGAACACAAAATCAGCAATGGCAAACCAGGCCGTAGATGACGTCATCGCGACCGCAGCACAATGGCTTAACGAAGGCAGAAACGTCGCCCTGGCCACTGTCATTAAAACATGGGGCTCCTCTCCTCTACCAATTGGAAGTCAACTTGTGATTGATAACAAATATGCATTTGCAGGTTCAGTCTCCGGTGGTTGCATAGAGGGTGCTGTCATTGAAGAAGCACAGCTGGTGATGAAAAACGGGACAGCAAAGTTATTGAAATTTGGTATCGACAATGAACGGGCATGGGAAGTGGGATTGTCGTGCGGCGGTGATATAGAAATTTATCTCGAGTCCCTCGTATGAAACGTGATGTCATTACCCGACTACAGACACTGCGAGAGGAGAAACACGCTATCGCATTGGTGACTCGTTTAGCGGATGGCCAGCAATCACTTGTTAGCGAAAAAGTTAAGGAAGGTGAATTGAGCCTGAGCGATGCCACCATAGCAAATATCCGTCAACGTTTACTGGAAGATCTCAGTGGCATCATAACGGAAGGTGAGTCTGAACTTTTTGTCAGAGTTTACAACCCACCTTTGAGATTAATACTTATCGGTGCTGTACATGTGTCCCAGGCTTTGATCCCTATGGCCACCTTGCTTGGCTTCGATGTCACCGTCATTGATCCACGCACCGCTTTCGCCAGTGATGAACGATTTCCCGATGTGACTATGCTGACGGATTGGCCGGATGAAGGGATACGTGCACTCAGACCAGATCATCGTTGCGCCCTGGTTACTTTGACGCATGATCCAAAACTCGATGATCCTGCCTTAAAGGAAGGCTTGCTTAGCGATGCATTCTATATCGGATCATTGGGCAGTCGTAAAACACATGCCTCGCGGCTTGAACGACTTCGCGCCGAAGGCCTTGCTGATGAAAGTTTAGCGCGTATACATGCACCGGTCGGCATTCACCTCGGCGGGCGACGACCACCGGAAATTGCACTGTCCATCATGGCTCAGATTATTCAATCCTTAAGACTGAAAGCGCCCTCATGAAATTCGGCCGCATATCAGTTGTTGGATCCGAGGGAAGTATTTTAGCGCATAGCCTCAAACTTGAAGAGTTGCGATTAAAAAAAGGACATAAGATTCGTAAGGAAGATATCGCAGCACTACAGCTACATAAATGTGAAACCATCGTCGCGGCACAACTGGAAGCGACAGATATTGACGAAAATGAAGCCGCAACGAAGGTCGCCGCCGCCACATGTGGAGAGCAACTTATCGCGCAGGCCTCATTTACAGGCCGATCAAATCTTTTTGCCAAGGAATCTGGATTACTTGTCTACGACAGAACACGTCTTGATCAACTTAACATGGTGGAGGAAGCGATAACCGTTGCCGCCTTAAGTCCTTACACCGTAGTTGAATCACGGCAAATAATCGCCACCATCAAGATCATCACCTACGGTGTAGCCTCCGCGAAAGTGAAACTCACTGAATCGATCGCTAATACACCCGAACCCCTGTTTCGTATTGCAAAATTTAGACCGATGAATGTGGGTCTTATACAAACCAGGCTACCGGGTATACGTGAAAGCGTGTTAAACAAAACACGTTTAACCCTGGAAACAAGGTTGGCACGCCTCGGCTGCAATCTCAACTTAGAACGTCGCTGCTCACATGATGAATCAGCTGTTGGGGCCGCTTTAAAAGAATTGCGTGGAGAGGGATGCACACTACTACTTATCATTGGTGCCTCTGCCACTGCCGACAGACGTGATGTCATACCCGCTGGCATTGAAGGCGTCGGTGGGCAGGTACTGCATCTAGGTATGCCCGTGGAGCCCGGCAATCTTTTGCTCTTAGCGGCAATGGATGAAGCCTGCCCGGTTATTGGACTGCCCGGTTGCGCCCGATCTCCTGCCTTAAATGGCGTCGACTGGATATTTGAACGCCTGATTGCCGGTTTAAGCGTGACCAGCAAAGAGATAATGAGTATGGGTGCAGGTGGTTTTATTAAAGGGAGTACAAAATCACTACCCGGATCATCACGACATAAATCAGTCAATGCTGAGACAGAAAATGAGAACGCTGCGCGTACACCAAAAATCGCAGCGATCATCCTCGCCGCTGGAATGTCGCGACGTATGGGAAAAGTAAACAAATTACTTGAACCCATCGATAACGAAATGATGGTAGTGCGGGTTACACGACAGGTGCTGGCTTCACAGGCAGAACAGGTGATGCTGGTCACCGGTCACGAAGCAGAGAAGGTACAGGCCGCGATAGAGAATGACAAAATCAGCTTTGTTACAAACCCCGATTTTGCACAAGGTCTAAGTACATCTTTGCATTGTGGTTTATCACACCTGGGGGACGATATCGACGCGGCGATTATTTGTCTTGCAGATATGCCCGCCGTCACTACGGCTGTCATCGACCAGCTTATTGCCGCTTTCAATGCTGAAGAAAATAGACTTATCTGTGTGCCTGTTTATCAAGGACAACGCGGCAACCCCGTGGTACTGGCAAAACGTTTCTTTTCAGAAATGAGTGAGCTCAGTGGCGACAAAGGTGCGCGAGCCTTCTTGCGACAATATGCTGATCTCGTCTGCGAAGTTGAGGTCGATGAAGCCGGCGTCTTGCATGACATAGATGAACCGGAGTCGCTGCTAAAATACAATGCAGCGAATAGTTAACTAGCTTTCTTTATTATTAACTAAATTATTGATAAAGAATTGATTAATCGGTATCGTCGCCAGGTAATAAAAATAAAAATGTTTATTAATTGTTAGCCAGATACAGCATGTTTATCGGCGCCGTGCATACCCGACTCGTAAAGATTACATCTGTTCAGCGGGACATGCTTTTTGAATAAGCAACATTGTTAGCCAACTAAAAGAGATTAATTATGGCCTTTAAAGATATGCGAGCCTTCCTCGATTTTCTCGAGGAAAAAGGACAGCTTGTCCGCATTAAAGAAGAACTGGATCCGATTCATGAGATCGCTGCCTACCTGCGCAAAGCAACAGATATGGGCGATAAAGGTCCGGCCCTGTTATTTGAGAACGTAAAAGGACATAAGATACAGGTGGTGGGCGGTCTTTATGCCAATCGGCGGGTTATGCTCCAGGCTCTGGAAACCACCGATGAAGAGGCGAACGCCAAATACCTCGGGGCGATCGATAAGTTGAAAGAACACACGCTCGTAGACAAAGGCCCATGCAATGAAGTTGTGCTCCTCGGTGATGACATCGATCTCAGCGCTTTTCCTTTCCCAACTTATTGCGAACTCGATGGCGGGCCCTTCGTTACTCTTGGGATTTCTATCAGCAAGGATCCAGAAGATGGTGGAAAGAATGCATCAATCTACCGTCATCAGATCCTGGATAAACGTCGCATAGGCGTATTGTCACCACCACCCCATCATCTGGGCGTACATTATAAAAAGGCAGAAGCACTGGGTCAGCCATTGGAAGTAGCCATCGCCCTCGGGACTGCACCTTGCGCCTTAATCGCAACGCAGTGGGAAGCTGGCTACGGCGTTGATGAAATGACCCTGGCCGGTGCCTTCCTGGATGAATCGATGGAAGTTGTTAAATGTCAGACAGTGGATCTGGAAGTCCCGGCAAGTGCAGAAATAATTATTGAAGGAAAGATGTTGCCTGAAGTACGTCATCACGAAGGGCCTTTTGGTGAATACACCGGTTATTACACACAGGCATCCGACAAACCTTTTATGGAAGTCACCGCGATCACGCATAGACGCGATCCCATCTTGCTTGCCGGTATGAGTGGTGTACCGACTACAGATAACCACGTGTTAAAGATGATCCCAATGGAAGCTTCCTGCTTCTCCATGTTAAGACGAAAATTTGCGGGGGTTAGTCGAGTGCACTTTCATGGATCGGGTGGCGTTGGACTAACCTGCATCGTTGCTATGAGACAATTCGCCAAAAATGAGGCCAGACAGGTGCTCGCCACCTTACTCGGTTCCCAGGGCAGCAAGTTAGCCATTGTCGTCGATGACGACATCGATATCCAGGACATGGATAAAGTGATGTGGGCAGTGTGCACACGGGTCAGACCCGACCGCGATACAATGATTCTACCAAAAATGACGCTCTGGCAATTGGACCCTTCCGCCCCGGAGGATGATAGTTACTCCGTCATGGGCATCGATGCCACTCGACCTTTTGGAGAGGAGTTTGAAAAAGTCGCGACGGTTCCGGGTGTTGATAAAGTCCCCGACTTCTAAGCCGTGATAGTCGATACTCGTTCAGATAGGCATGTCAGCGCCAAGGGTGATATTGTTAAAATATTCGACTATTTGAATTCAATTAATTTCAAATAATAATCATCCATTTTGTCTATACCGTCCATTTATCCTTTGTAGCTACACCGGTAGATCCAGATCATGTTTTCTAGTGATCGCCACACTCTCCTGTCCATTAAAATCTAAATGGCTCTTACTGTCGCAGATTTATATTCAGATCTGAAAAAAGAGTTTTTCAATGGTATCGATCGATTACTGCCTGTCGTACACGTATTGGCTGACTGTCCGCTTACGCGGTATACTGCGGACTGTCAAAACAAGCAATATTGCCCTGTGCTAATGACGGCTATGTGCCATAAGCAGACCTTCACATTTATAAAAAATCTCCCCTGATTGTGGTTAATCAGGCCTGTCTGTTAGTAAAAAGGAATGAGGCATCATTGACACTCATGTGAATACATTACTTGCCATGCATAAACTTCTTTTTTCAAAAAATCGAAATCAGCATGGTGTTTTTTAATAGATCTTAATAATCTTGCTTTTTAATATCGGTGAGAATCTAATTTTGTTTACCCATTGGATACTTGATTAAATTCTCATATCCTAATACACCGTCAGCCCTTGCCTTCAAATAGCTCCAGAGATTATCCAAGTTTTTCATCACTCTAACATCATTTTTTTTTGGTGCCATGAGAGTACCTGGATAGCCATTGATTACGTAATCGTTGAACTTTTCCTTGTCATTACTTTTGACTGTTTGACTTTCTGCCAGATTAGATGCAATTCCGCCAGAAGCACCACGACCATGACATTGTCCGCAACCGCCACCATTGAAAGTCTTCCAGCCTTCTAATGTGTTGTTATCAATATTGCCATCGATAATCTGATATGGTTTTTCATCGGTGGCTACAGCATCTTCACTACCTACTACATAGATTGGTATTAGTAATCCCATCAATAGCAAATAAAGGTTATTCAGATTCAGGTTTGTTTTTTTCATTGGCTAGCTCCTCTATCATTCAACGGATAAGGGTAGCATAGGAAGGTGTTTATTGACGGTAAAAAATGTTGAGAGTCAGTCAAAAACCATTGTTTTCTGAGAAACCGAAGGTCCGCTCTGGGTCGTTTGCGGAACTAGGCATCAGAACTGTCTGACCGACCGCTTCCAGGAGATAAGCAGCCTGTCAGTGACCACAGTTTATTCTCTGGTATATGGCGCTTGTGTGCCAGGAGCAGACACTTAATATTTTGATAACACGCCCAGAAGGATAGAAGTGGCACTGGGTTGAACATATAAAAGTGTTTAACTAATAGCTATTAATTAACGGCTTGGAACAGAATCCTGCAACAACTACGTCCTCAAATCGATTAACTTGACAATATCGTGCGAGGTGACATTCTCTCCTTACAATGGTAAAATTTCCGCTTTGTAAATAACGAAACTCAACCACCATGCGGAGTTAATCCGTATAGTTTATCATTTAGCGAAATTCGGGAAAATACGCATGGATAATAAACGGCTACAATCTGCATCGTTGTCGGATGCCCTTGAACTTATCGGTGAAGGTCCGTCCTTCAAGAACTCGCTGCACGATATGCTGACGAATGCCATGTGTTTTACTAGATTCTCAAGCCAGGACATCAATATACTCGTAGATCACATCAAGGCCTATCACGTCCCTGCAAGGACAACTATTTTTCATGAAGGGGAACGTAATAGTTACCTGTGCGTGTTGATTGACGGTCGCATTGGCGTTTACAAAGAAGACGAACGCGGGGAACGCAAGCAGCTCGCTACCATTAAGCAGGGCAAGATATTCGGGGAAATTTCCCTGATCGACGACTTCCCGTATTCCGCAAGCATCGTTGCAGAGACGGATGTAACCTGCTGTTTAATGAGCCGTGAAAACTTCCGTAATTGCGTGGACGTCAACCCCATTCTTGGGGTACGTCTGATGCGCCTGATTTCGAGCATGCTCTGCATGCGCCTGCGCTCCACCAGCGGTCAACTTGTGGATCTTATTGACACCTAAGGGGAACACCAACCCATGAATCGCGCTTCGCTCGATGGCGCGCCCAGAAGGACTCAAAATAATTTCCTTCCTAATTTACTAATAAGTTCACAGTCTGCAGTGGGTCGTTAGCGGAAGTACACATCCGAACTAGTTGAAGGTCCGCTCAAGGGGGCATAGCAGACGTTAAGAACAGGCAAAATCCCTCTATGCTTACTTCCATTTTGTATCCAGGCTGTGCCGGATACGAACCCTTGCCTTGAAAAACTGTAAGATCATTAACGAACTAAAAGGAACGGCAAGTCCACCGTAAAGAATTCAGTTCTTTATCCATGATTTTAATCCGAACTCTGCTTAACATTTCCCGGTTTTGATAAAGGACTTTTGTGCGGTGATCAAGGTATCTATATCTGCTTTGGTGTTAAAAAAGTTTGTTGCTACACGAATTCCCTGGATACCGCCAAGCGAGCAGGTGCTGACTTTGATTGGTTTCGGCTTCGCCATGCTCAATGCTTGTACTACTTCTTTGTCTTTATCCAGACTTCCATTTGAGTAGACGATAAGTCCATGCCTTTTACCTGGCTCTACCGGCGTCAACACTTTGCATCCCGTTTTTTCCAGCTCTGAAATTAAGTAGCTGCCTAATTCGCTGACCCTGGAGGCAATGTTGGCTATCCCGATTCCATGCAGAAAGTCCAGCGTCGCTTCCCAGCCTAAAAGGGCTTCGCCCGTGCACTGTCCGAGGTTGTATTTGTCGGCTGTGTTCGCAGGAGGATAGTCCCAATGCGTGATATTGTCGTGTCCTTCAATACCCAATATCGGGCACAGACCCGGATATTGTGCAGACAGGTAATTGCTGTAACCGCCATCAAGCTTCTCGATCAAATCTCTGCGCACATACAGCAAGCCTGCCCCTTCCGGACCACATTGCCATTTGTAACTTCCTGATGCCAGAAAATCGACGTTATCATCATGAACATCTATTTCGGTCACACCGACTGCCTGCATCGCATCATCAAAAACGTAAGCATTGTGAGCATGAGCAATTTCACAAAGTTTTTTTACATTTTGAGTAAACCCACACCAGGGGGTAGTTCTACAAACACACACAAGCTTCGTGTTTTTATCGACAACTCTCTCATATTCCGATAAGGGCACTTCACCATTAGTGTTCTCGATTCTTCTCAGTTCGACTCCTTTTTGTTTCAAGCTCAGAAGTATATAAGTAATTGACGGGTAGGTAAGATCAGAAAAAACAACGTTATCTCCTTTCTCCCAATGCACCAGATCATTGATGACAAAGTTTGCCGCGGCCATCACCCGATATGAATTGGTGACTTCATCTTCATCGGCATTGATAAGCTTCGCGTTTCCCTGTCTGGCAAATCCTTCCCTGTGCATATGAACACTTAAACCTGGCTCCCTGTTTCCAAGACGCAGGTTCTCCTGGTAATCTTTTATGGCGTCAAGCCAGTAATTACCGGCTGGCCCAACCGCGGCAGACATGAAGTACACATTATTTTTTAAGAGGTCGTACTGGCTTCTTATGTGATCAATTTTTTCATCCAATATCATTTGCCTGTGTTCTCCTCATTCGTCATTCAATGCGACGCTTCATTTCAATATATCCTCTCGCAGCCTGCTTGCCGCCCGAAGATAGAGGGGAGCCGCAATAAGAAATCCAGTTGCACACAGGATAAGTCCAAAACGAACCGACTCGATGCCTAAAGACGAACGCGTACCGTCGCTGACCATTCCCACAAAAAGCGGTCCCAGTCCCATGCCAACCAGATTATTACTAAAAAAGATAATCGATGTCATCAGGGCATGTGAGCGCGAATTAATAACAAGTTGCAGAGTCCCGAATATTATTCCTTGTGTTGAAACAGCACAGATGGCCACGAGAGCATAAAAACTAAATGACAGGATCGGACTCTGACACAAATACGCCGCGAGGGATGCAAGGTACGCGACTATGGTGCACAGAGACACTAACCATATTCGCCATCTGGGATCGCGTTTTGCCAGGCGATCCGCGAATACGCCGATAACGACTGTTCCGATACCGCCGCCGATGCCGTAAATCAAGGCCAAAGTGGTGGCGACTTCTGTTAGAGATAGGTTATAGGACCTGATCAGGAATGAAGGCGTAAAATTCATGACGCCGAATATGGAGAAATGTGCAATGGCCATGGCAAGAGCGACTGTTCGAAAGGTCGGAACTGAAAACAGGTAGCGGATGCCTTCGAAGAATGTTTGGTCTGCTTCAGACCTGTCTACATTTGGTTTCCTGCGAGGTTCTGATGTACAAAAGAATAACAATGCAGCAAGAAGAATGCCGGGTAAGCCGGCAACGATAAAGGCTATACGCCAGCCGTAAATTTGACCTATCCAGCCCCCAATCAGGAATCCAATAAGTATGCCGATAGAGGGACCCGTCTGAAAAATCGAAAGCGCAGTTGCACGCTTTTCTGCTGGGAAAAGATCAGCAATCATCGAATGCGACGGTGGAGTACCCCCCGCTTCGCCTATGCCTACGCCAATCCGGAAAAGCAGTAATTGCCAGAATTGTTGAGCCATACCTGTTAGCGCCGTCATTATGCTCCAGGCAAAAACAGACAGGGACACAATATTTCTTCGATTCGATCTATCCGCAAAGTGCGCGATCGGAATGCCCACCGTGACATAGATAACAACAAAGGCGAGACCGGTAAGTAAGCCGAGTTGTGTATCAGATAGCGCTAATTCGTTGCGAATGGGTTCCTGTAAAATAATAAGAATTTGTCGGTCAACAAAATTAAACGTGAATATCAATGTCAGTAGTGCCAACATCCAGTTAGCGCGTTTAGTCGACGGAAAATCAGGGATTTGATTCATTTAGAAATCAAGCTTTGATCTGGAGCGTGTTGGGATCTATCTTCACCCCGTACGCCTCTTCGGCTTGCTCAATAGAAACATAGTCTTTGACCACATCATCTAGCACAGTTGTTCGGTCTCTTATCAAAGGATCACCGAAACCTGCGCCACCAGCCAGGGTCATGGCAATAACATCTCCCTTCTTTAAATAGGTAACACCCTTGGCATGAGCAAGAGCCTGGCCATTTAACAAGATAGCGCCAGGGGCTGCATTCCATGCATCTCCAATGCCTGTGGGGCAGGTTTTGATTCTGTCGCCGAGGGTCGACACCCTTATCGGCGTGTCGGACAAAGATTGAATGATAAAGTGCTGCCCGCACCCACCTCTATATTGCCCGGGGCCACCAGAATCTTTGGCCAGGCTTTTTTCTTTGACGACCACCGGCGCCCAATTTTCAAAAATCTCAATGGGTGTATTGAAAACATTGGTTGGAAAACTTAAGCAGGAGCGTCCATCTTGACGAGAGGTAGCGCCTGTACCTCCATTGCAGGCAATACTATTTGCAAAAGGTTCGCCATCTTGCTGGCCGGTGAAAACTAGCAGCCAGGGTGGGATGCCGCTTTCGGCTTGAACGCGATCCGGAATGGCTTTGGCCAGGGCACCAAACACAGCATCGGGCAGGAGGTGCCCGGCAAGGGCACGGCCATTGACGGCTGCAGGCCTGTTGGGATTTAGAATGGAGCCTGCCGGCGCCTGAACACGAATGGGCCTAACGCCTCCCTCGTTGTTGGGCGTGCGTGGATCGAGCGCACATTTGAGGGGATAGACCGTGTAAGCCCGGGTGTAACCCAACACCGAATTGATGCCTCGGTTTTCCTGCGGTGACGAACCGGTGTAATCCACCAAAATGTCACTACCCTCAATGCTCACCTTTATTTTTATGGTGAGAAAGTCATCAAAGCCATCTGCCTGTATGCTGTAGCGATATTCCCCGTCGGGAATTTCGCTAATCGCTTTGCGCATGGCGCGTTCCGAGGCGCCATGAATGTCCTGTGCTAATGGGCCGAGATCAGCAATCTTCTCCTCCGTCATCAGAGCCAGTAGATTTCTGTTGCCGACCTTGTTGGCCGTTATCTGCGCTTCGATATCGCCCATCACCTGTTCTGGCACGCGGACATTTTGTTGAATAACACTGAACATATCCTCGCTTGGCTGTCCGGCCCGGTACAGTTTGCAGGGCGGAATTTGCAAGCCTTCCTCAAATACTTCGGAGGCAGCAGCCGACATCTGGTTGCCACCAATATCCGGTAGATGGGCAATAGTGCCGGTAAAAGCGACCAGTCGACCCTCATAGAATACAGGTACGACCATAACCAAATCGGGTAGGTGGCCAGCCCCGATCCAGGGATCGTTGGTCACTAAAATGTCACCGGGCTGAAGAGCATCGCCCGGGTATTGCTGGAGGAAGTGTCGGGTTGTCTGCGGCAGTATGCCGGCGAACGAGGGTACACTGAGGGTTGACTGCGCCAGCGAGTTGCCATGCGCATCCATCAAAACGCAGGCACAGTCGTTGGCTTCGCGCACCATAGATGAAAATGCCGTTCGGACCAGAGTGGTCGCCATCTCATCCACAATGGCAATCAATCTACCCCACAGGATCTCCAGGCTTATTGGATCGTAGGTGTTCACGATGTTGTCCCTTTCAATTCAATAATTAAATTGAGATAAGCATCAACCCTTACACTATCCTCCGGGCCAATGACCGTCGTGGATTCTCGTTGCTCGACAATGGCAGGCCCCTTAAAGTCAGCGCCTGGGAAGAGCTTGTAGTGATCGTAAACCGGCGTCGCCAGAAAATTTTCCACATCTGGATAGTAAACTTGTCGCACGCCTTTAAACGCCTGCTCCAAATTCTGGGAGGATGAAGAGTAGACATTCATTTCGACGCTGGGCGCCGGACCACTGGCCGTCAGTCGCCAATTCACCGCCTCAATAGGCACATCGCTTACATTGCGATCAAAGAGCGCTTCGTAAGTTTGATAGAAACTGTTTTTAATCTCATCAAGGGCGGGTGCAGCCAGGTCGCCGACCAAAATTGGCACTTCGATTTCGTAGCCTTGCCCGGCATAGCGCATGTCTGCCGTTTGCGTAAAGAAGACATCCTCAGCCGCGATGCCCGCTTCTTGCAAGGTAGTCAGCCCTTTCTCTTCCATTTCCTGATACATCGTGCGTAGCTTAGGCCAGTCAATATTTTCTAGTCGGGTGATGTAGCTACGGACAAAATCAACCGCCGGGGGCGCGATCAGTAGCCCGACTGCGGACATCACACCAGCTGCTAATGGAGAGATGATCGTATTAACATAAAGCCGCTTTGCGACGCCGCGAACGTGCACCGGTCCCGCCCCGCCAAAAGCAACCAGGGCATAATTTCGCGGATCCTTGCCATGTTCGGCTACATGGATTTTAGCGGCGGTGGCCATGTTCTGGTTGACGATCTCGTGAATGCCACGGGCCGCTTCCAGCGTGGAGATCCCCAGTGGCCTGGCAATGCTGTCATGAATCGCCTTCTCGGCGGCTTGTTTATCCAAAATCATCGCACCACCCAAAAAGTAGTTAGGGTCGAGGAAGCCCAGAACAAGGTCCGCATCGGTGACGGTGGCTTGTGTCCCGCCCTGACCATAGCAGCTCGGGCCGGGGACGGCGCCGGCGCTTTGCGGACCGACTTTCAGCAAGCCCAGATCATCGATGTGGGCAATGCTGCCGCCGCCCGCTCCGATCTCAATCATGTCAATGACGGATATTTTGATGGGCATACCACTGCCTTTTTTAAAGCGATGCACCCGGGCCACTTCAAAATCGGTCGTCCTGGTCGGTTGACCTTGATCAATGATGCAGGCCTTTGCCGTTGTACCACCCATGTCAAAGGAGATTAGATTTCGATGGTCGACAAGCTCTCCGTAAAAAGCCGCTGCCAGCGCACCTGCCGCCGGTCCCGATTCGGTCAGCTTGATCGGAAATTCCCTGCCCGTATTGGCGGTAACAATGCCGCCATTGGACTGCATCATAAATAATTCTGCCTTGATTCCCAAAGCGGCCAGGCCTTCAGCCAATTTTATAAAATGACGAGAGGCTAAAGGTTGCACATAGGCGTTGGCTACTGAAGTTGAGGTGCGTTCATATTCCCGAATCTCAGGGATCAGCTCCGAGGAAAGGGTCACCGTCACATCGGGCATCCGCTTACCTATCATCTCGCCGATCTCTTGCTCGTGTGCCGGGTTCATAAAAGCATGCAGCAAACAAATGGCCACAGACTCGATGTTTGCCTCTATAAGCTCATCGATAACGCTTTGCACCTCATCCTCATTAAGGGCTTCCAAGACCGAGCCGTCTTTGAGAATACGCTCCGTCACTTCTTTCCGTAAATTACGAGGCACAAAGGGCTCAGGCATGCGCAGAAATAAGTCGTAGATGTCATAGCGCGCTTCTCGACCAAATTCGAGGACGTCACGAAAACCTTTGGTGGTAATCAAGGCGGTAAGGGCGCCTTTTCTTTCAATGAGGGCGTTGGTGAAAAGGGTCGTGCCGCCGGTCACGGCTTTAGTCACTGCGTCCGCCGATACGGTATGATTGTCTAAGAGAGTCTTGATACCGCTTAATACGCCAAGCGACGGATCCTGAGGCGTGGTGAGTACCTTGGCAATCCCTATCTCGCTGGTCTCCTCATTGATAAGCACCGAATCGGTAAAGGTGCCCCCCACATCAAAACCAATTCTATAGCTCGTCATAAAATTATTTTATCGTCCTGAACTGCCAGCGTGGGCTATAGTTGCCATTCTAGAATCAGACACTAGCTGTCCAACGCATCTCGAAAAGCAGAAGCCAGCGCGACTATTTTCTTCTTTGCTTCTGCGTCCGATGAAGCAAGCTCTATACTTTCCACAAAGGCACTGCCAACAATAACGCCATCAGCTATTTTGCCTATAGTGCGTGCATGATCAGCCGTACGAATCCCAAAGCCAACAAAGACAGGAATGGAAATAAATTTCTTCACATGACTCAACTCGGCCGCCAGGCTATCCGATAAATCATGTTTTCCACCGGTTACCCCCGCACGTGACACGTAATAGCAAAATCCGCTGCTTGCCCGTTCAACCAGCTCGAGACGATCAGTGGACGTGGTCGGCGTTGCCAGAAAAATGGTATCAAGGCCTGCACCATTGAAATAGCCGCAATACTCTGCTGATTCTTCTGGCGGCAAATCGACAACCAGTATTGCAGACAGGCCAGCCGCCGCCGATTCATTCGCCAGCTTTTCATAACCGTAGGCATAAATTGGATTGTGGTAGCTGAACAGGACGATGGGCATCTCAACACCGTCCTGCCGCAAGCGGGCAACAAAAGGCAGAATAACGGATAGAGAAGTCCCACTTTCTAATGCCCTCCTGGCTGAACGTTGGATGATTGGGCCATCACCGACGGGATAGTTAAAGGGCACGCCGAGTTCAAGTATGTCTACGCCTGTGTTTTCCAGTTCAAGAATAAGATCATGAGTAAACTGCAAATGAGGATCACCCGCCGTGAGGTAAGCTACCAGCGCTTTTTTATTTTTCTGTTGTAGCGCCTTTACACAGGCTTTTATTGTCAATGGCATTACTGTGGGTCTCCGGCCACTTGACTGGCATCTTTCTCACCTTTACCGGAAAGATTGATAACAATATTTTTATCCGCATCGAGGCTGGCGGCCAATGCTAATCCCCAGGCAATGGCATGCGCACTTTCCAGTGCCACTGAAATTGATTCGAGTTCATAGATCAAGTGGTAGGCGGCAAGTGCTTCACTGTCAGTGGCACTGGCAATAGCCAGCCTGCCTGTTGACTGCAGAAAGCAAAGTTCCGGCCCACGCATGCATGTTTGAAGACCCACGGCGAGGCTTTCATTATTTAGTATTTGACCATTTTTATCTTGCCGGATACTTGTTCTGACGCCCTGAAAAACGCCCATGCGATCAAGTTTTACGTTGGCATCGAGACCGGTACTATCCCCCGCCGCTTGTACACCTGTCATGGGAACATCGGTATCTAGAAAGGCGTAGAAAAGTCCGATGGCATTACTGCCGGCACCGACACAGGCGACCAGATGATCGGGAGTGTTTCCTGTGACGGAAACGATTTGCTCTTTTACTTCATCTCCAATAACAGATTGAAAATCCCTGACCATGAGTGGGTAGGGATGAGGACCAATCACAGAATTAACCACATAAAAACAGTCTTGAAGCGAGCCTAGCCAGAATCGCGTGGTTTCTTCATTCGCTTCCAGTCGCGAACCCCTACCTGACTCAATAGTCGTCACCTTGGCGCCCAGGGCCTCTATCTTTTCGACACAGTCCACTTGTCGATCACGATCCCTGGTACCAATAAAAACATGGCATTCCAGCTCCATCAAGGCCGCCGCCCTGGCAACAGCAAGACCATGCAGACCCGTAGCCGTATCGGTCACCAGTATTGTTTTACCCATCTTTTTCGCGAGCAAGGTCTGTCCAAGCGCCGCATTAATATGGTGACTCCCGGTAGCGGTCAGATCCTCTCGTTTTAAATAAATACTTGCACCGCCTGCGTGACGGCTCAGATGTTCAGCCAAATAGAGTGGTGTTTGCCGACCCGCATGCTTGTGCAAAAGATCGTTGAATTCACTTTGAAATGCTGCATCGAGTCGGCAAGAGGAATAGACGCGTTCGAGCTCTAGCATGTATTGCATTAATATTTCTGGCGCAAAACATCCGCCAAACTCACCGAAATAACCCGGGCGATCAGGTATCTCAGTCTGCATAGCCAGCGTCTCTCAGCACCTGAAAAAGACGCTTTAATTTATCGTGATCTTTAATGCCATGGGCTTTTTCAACGCTGGATGAGAGATCGATACCTAAAGGTCTCACCTCCCGCACTGCCTCAACGACATTGTCAGGGCCGAGATTACCCGCGAGAAACAAGGGATATGTTGCGGCAATTTTTTTTGCCCGACTCCAGTCTGCCGTATGACCGGTCCCGCCCCAGTTATCACCAACGCGGGGCGCATCCATTAATAACCAGTAGGGATAGGCATCAATAACTGCCTTTTCATCAACATCTAAATGTTGAATTGCCTTCAACACTTTAATGTTAACTTTTGCACACTCTTCAGGTGACTCACTTCCGTGCAACTGCGCGAAGCTTATGCCCGTCTCTTCTGCTACGCCATTGATCGTGGCGGCAGATTCATTCAAAAAAACGCCAACTTTTTCTACCTCAATTTTTTCTTCATCGAGTTTGTGGATTATCTCTCTTGCGATTTCAGTCGTACAAAAACGTGGGCTCTTATCAGAAAATATAAAACCCAGGCCCCAGGCTCCGCATTCAGCCGCAAGCACAGCATCATCGAAACGCGTCAAGCCGCATATTTTTATTTTAAGGGCGGACGAGTTCATTCAAGGCTTCACCCGGTCGACCATCCATCATTAAGGACGTGCCAATCAGGAAACCGTCGTATCCCAATGCTGAGAATTCATCAATTTCCGCCCGTTCAAAAATGCCGCTTTCACAAACCTTGATGATATCGGCAGGAAAATGAGGCGCCAGATCCTTACCAACTGCCAGGTCAATGGCCATTGTTTGCAGATTACGATTGTTAACACCCATAACCTTACAACCGATTTTACTGGCTATTTCCAATTCAGCGACATCATGGACTTCTACCAGCGCACTAAGACCTAATTCCAGCGTAATAGCATAAAAATCTTTGAGTTGTTCTTCATCCAGATAACGGACCACCAAAAGTGCGATGCTGGCGCCCAGATAACGAGCGAGATATATCTGATACGGATCCAGATAAAAGTCTTTCATAATAATCGGGATGTTTGGATGAGCCCGACGAACGGAAGTTATATAATCATAGGAGCCATGAAAGTAATTGGGCTCGGTAAGAATCGAAAGGGCTATGGCACCGTTACTGACGTAGGCTGAGGCGACTTCATTTGGCGAGATAATGGCAGGATCAAAAATTTTGCCTCTGGATGGACTGCCGTACTTTATTTCCGTAATTATATTGGTCTGGTTCGATTTAAAAGCCGCTTCGAAGTTGTCCGCCTGAGTAGGAAACAGAGTCTCATTTCTAATTAATTCAAATGGAAATTTTTGCTTATCCTGCGCAACACGCTGGTGAGTTTCTTCGACGATATCTGAAAATGCCATGCTTATTTTACCTCTTTTAGTCTTTCGATAAATTCCACAGCTTTGCCACTTTGTTGAACAGAGCGGGCCATCTGAATTCCTTCCTCTATCGTCTCTGCCCGACCACTGAGGTAAATTGCGATGCCACTATTGAGTAAAATGCAGTCTGATTTAGGACCGCTTGCCCCGGCTAAAATATCAAGTGTGATGGCGGCATTGTCTCTGGCATCTCCACCTTTCAAATCAGCAAGTGAACATAACTTGAAGCCATAATCTACCGGGTTGATACAGATATCTGTGATCTTATCTCCCTCGACAAGTTTTGCCTGGGTCAAGCCGGTCAAAGAAATTTCATCCAGACCATCATCTGAACAAACTACTAATGTTCTGATATGTCCAAGCCTTGATAATGCCCCGGCAAGCTTATCCAGCAAGGCGGGATCAAAGACCCCAATCACCTGAGTTTTAAGATGACCCGGATGCATTAATGGGCCGATGACATTAAAGATTGTTCTTACTTTAAGTGCATTACGAATGGGTAAAATATTCTTGAAGGTGGGGTGGTAGATTTGCGCCGCGAGAAAAGTAAAGTCGAAATTATTCAGGCTATAGGCTGCTCTTTCAGGCCCAAGCCCTGTGGCTATCCCAAGTTCTTCAAGAACATCCGCACTACCGCACTTGCTGGTTACCGAGCGAGAACCGTGCTTCGCCACCGGGATGCCACAGGCAGCAACAAGTAATGAGGCCGTCGTGCTGATATTAAAGCTACCGGAGTTATCACCACCCGTCCCGCAAAGACATACGGCGGCCCGCGGCATTTCAACGGGAACTGCACGTTCCAGTAATACTTCAGCGATTGCAGCCAATTGTTCTGCGGTTTCCCCGCGAGCCCGTAATAAAACCAGTACGGCTGCCAATTGTTCAGGTGGATGAGCTACGCCATCACATAATTCCGCGAAAAAAGTTTGTAAATCACCGATCTCAATAGATCTGTTTTCCACCAGATCATTTATCAAACTTTCTATCTTCATTGAAGTAGACGTCACCCTGATTATTTAATTTTGGTCAAACTTAAAGAAACAGAAAATAATTTTTCTGTCATTGAGAAATAATGCATCCGTAGTACCTGCCGTCGCAGCACCACCGGCTTTGGTACTTCCTCAAAGCGAATAAATAACCTGGCTAAGATACCCTGCGCTCAATAATTTCCTGAAACCATTATTCATAATTATTCATATTCTTCAATTCGGTTATTCTCTGCGCAAATCGACTCAGCTATTTCCCAATCAGGGCGTCGCTCATAACGCACTTTTGTTACCCAGGGTACGGCAAAATTTTTCGGGTCGATGATTGTGCGTTCACTAATGATGACATTACCCTCTTCTTCAATATGCATACGTTCAATCACACGCATTTCGGGGCCCGGAAAAACCGATTCGTTATTCGGGCGGTTTGCATAAATGTTGGATTTTTCCAGGAAACCCACAGACTCCACGACCAGTACACTCCCTTCCCAGTGACCAACAGAATGACCAAAGGCTGCGGGTCGTACTTCGTCAAGATTGGGTAACTCACGTCCGTCGAGCCAGATCCAGCGGATACCACTGATGGATTCCATAATCCAGGTGATTTTCTTTTTATCCACCAGTATTTCCTGCGCACCAATAGTAATCATCGTTGGCAGCGAATTAGGGATGCATCGCGCAGAATTATCTCCACTATAATCACCTACTGCGCGAAGTTTCTCCTGCGCTTCGACAAATTTCGCCGCTTCTGGTGTAAATACCGGCTCTGTT
>JBLIML010000041.1:0-23151 GCA_047638675.1 Planctomycetota bacterium
CCATACTCGCTGTTGTTGCCGGCCTGACAATATCGGCGGCTTCTGCCGTATCACACGATCTATATGCGAATGTTATATGTAAGGGGGAGGCTTCGGAACGCACGGAATTGTTTATTTCCAGGGTAACGGTGTTGGTCGTTGGCGTTATTGCAGTGATACTTGGCTTATTTTTTCAGTTTGAAAACATTGCCTATCTTAATAGTTTTTCCATTTGTATTGCAGCCTGTACCAATTTTCCCATGCTGGTGTTGGCAATATTCTGGCGAGGACTGACCACCAGAGGTGCGGTTATTGGCGGTAGCATTTCTTTTGTACTCACTCTCTCTTTATTGGTGATGAGTCCAGCGGTGTGGGTCAACGTGCTTGGTTATGAGACGGCTCTTTTTCCCTATGCCTTCCCAACAGTGTTCACTCTTCCCTTTGCATTTTTTATTATGTGGTGGTTTTCAGTGACTGATAAATCCGCACGCGCAGAAGAAGAACGTGCTGCCTTCACGCACCAATTTATTCGTTCAGAAACCGGCCTGGGTGCTCAGGGTGCCGTTGAGCATTAGTTAGTTTTTAACGTTTGGCTCTGCTCTCGGCAACCAGACATAAAATCTCAAACATCATCTGTTTACCTACCTGGGCCGTATTACTCGTCGCATCGTATTGCGGAGCCACCTCGACAAGATCGCCGCCGACGAAATTTAATCCACGTAAACCCCGAAGTAGTTGAATAGCGTCGGCTGTAGAAAGACCACCTATTTCGGGGGTCCCTGTACCCGGTGCATAGACAGGATCAAGACCATCAACATCGAAGGTGATGTAAGTCGGGCCATCGCCTATCACTTCGCGTGTAAGTTCAATCACCGCCTTAACGCCCATGTCATGGAATTGATGAACCGGGATCACTGTCATACCGGATTCATAAGAAAATTCCCAGAACACTTCTGCTGAACCCCTGATACCAATTTGTACACAGCGTTCAGGATCCAGTACGCCTGCAAGGACCGCATTTCGAAAAGGACCGCCATGATGAAACTTGTGATCGTCCGCCGCCCCCATGGTGTCGCAATGCGCATCAACATGCACCATGCCAATGGGACGGTCACGTCCGACAGCCTTCATAATAGGGTAGGTTACCGAGTGATCACCACCGGCTGATACCGGAATCACACCCGCATCGATGATCTTGTGATAATACTCTTCGATGTTTTGAATGCCCTCTTCCAAACTAAAACCGTGCAAGGGGACATCGCCAACATCTGCTATTGCACAGAGGCCAAAAGGATTGACCCGGGTCTGGTGGTTAAAGGGTCCAACCGTCATTGACATATCTCGAATGGCACGGGGGCCAAAACGGGCGCCGGTTCGATGAAATACACCTGCATCGAAGGGTACGCCAATTAGCGCAATGTCGAGCCCCTTCAAATCTTCCTGATAGGGCGCGTCCAGTAAGGTTGCAAGGCCGTGTACCAAATCAGCTATACCGATCATGGCCTTTTTGTGCTCAGGATCGTCTACTACATCATATTGCTGATCCTGGTATTTAAGGCGAAGCGCTTTGAGTTTTTCCTGATCCATCTTAAATTTCCTCAAGGTAATTTTTTAAAAGTTTGAATGAGAATAAAGCAATAGCCCCGATTTATGTTGCTTTGCTAGAACGCCGATGTACTTTAACAAAAAGATAGACCGCAGGTAAGGCCGCGAGCACCTGAAGCCAGGCAATGGCCATCGGCCCGTAGTTCTCCATTAACATCGCACCGATCACAGGACCGAGTGAGGTACTCAGTACATAGACACCGCCGACTGCGGCTGCCCACCTGCCTTTGTTATCAATCTGCGCCGCCAGTGTAAACATCAAAGGTGTCATAATAATGAATAGCACAGCCTCACAAAAGGCGGCAAAGCCAAGGACCATAATTTGTTGAGTGGAGACCGCCAGTGCAATTGCTACAACATGCAAAAGCGTAGTGAGAACGAGTGCCTTAATAACACCCATTCTATTTGACAGGGGTGCAGCAGTTAGACCACCGATAATGCCAGCAAGCTGAGCCGTGGCAATAATCCAGCCAGTTTGTGCCGCGTTAGCATCTATCCTCACGGCAAATTGTCCGAGAAAGGCATAATAGGCCATCATGCTGACGCCAATTAATGTGATCCCCAGCGAAAGCACGCATCCGCTAAGTAGCGTATCCATCGGGAAGGGTCCTGCTGTGGTTTCTCCTCCATGTCTTGGGACAAACCATAGTAAGGGCAGGAGAAGTAAAAATGCGATTGCCAGATAGGCATAGATAACATCAAAGCTTATGACATCATTGGTTTCTGTTATCACTATCGTCATTATGGCTGTGACCAGATATGCCGTAGACCAGGTCACGCCATATAGTAAAGTCGGAGAACGCGCTTGCGCGATAGCCGCATTGGCCGTAGCAATCAAGCAGCCACTTGCCATCCCGCCGATGCCGCGCCATAGATATAATTCATTGATGCCATCCGCCTGAGTAGAAAATACAAGACTCAAAATGAGCACCAGGGAGGCGGCAATAGCCAGGAGATGATGCGGTATCCTCGCCATGAAGGGAGCAATAAGGATACTGGTGATGCCGAGCACCAATAATTCCACGGTAATTAGCGAGCCAGCTTCAATCTCGCCGATATTGAGACCAATAATAAGTCCACCAATGATCAGTGGTGAAAGAAGGGGCGTGGCGATGGCGCCAATTTGCACAGCGCCCGTGCCGATGATGTGCCGAACAGGATCTCGGGTAGTCACGAGATAGAAAGGAGCAAAGAGAAAAGTGAGTTAGTCGACCGCACGCTTAATGTAAACTATAAATGATTTTCGTCTGGCTTACATCACCTGGATGCGAAGTGGAGTGGATTTACCACCAATGGCGTCGACACCTTCTACCGGTAAATCTGCAGAACAGGCAGAGACGACGACAATCACATCCATCTCGGTATGAAATTCTACATAGTCGCCGGCCTTGCTCAATGTTGGACCTATATCGAATTCCCCATCTGCCCTGGGTACGGTGTTTTGAAACAGGTTAAAAGGATCTGGTGGTGGTTCTATATTAACGCCGAGAGCACGGCTGGCCTGATAGAAATTATCACGACAATTGGGATGAGATGCGTCACCGCCAAGGTCTACATAAAAACCCGGATCACAAGGAGCAAAGGACATGTCATGCCGGCCTGGTGAGGTATCATCGATAAAGGTCAACATGGGGCGGCGGCGATTGCTGTAGATATAGTCGCCAGGTTTAGGAGTGACTCTGAATATCACCTGTCGGGTCAGCGCCGGGCTGAAATACTCACTGTGGTCGTCTGCACAAATCACAAATAAATCAGCAATCTGGCAACCTTCAACATCAATCACGCGGAAAGCATTGTCTCGATCTATTCGCACAGCACGCCCCTCATAACCGGGGATATCAATAGTAATATTTGTCATGGTCATATTCTGTATTACACTGGATAATTGGAGGGATAATCCGAATTTACTTAATCGGATTCTTATATCGCAGGATAAATCATTTATTCTTTAATACCGAGGATTAAATTATGACTCAAGCAGGGCAAAACAAACCTGTTGCACCCTACATGGCGATTGGCCTGTCCACGGTGATCACCGGGATCTCGAATCGCAAACATATTCGGCATAACCTGGAAACTATCGAGGAAGCGATCCATGCTTCTATCTCGATGACCAATATCAATATGCCTGTGAAAGTCATCGCCCTGGCGGAAGGTGCCTTGACCGGTTTCACCGATGAAATTTTTGACTTGCCCCACACCCTCGCCGCAGAAGAAATGTTTATTGATATACCGGGCGAAGAAACGGAATGGCTCGGGCGTCTGGCAAAAATGTATAAGACCTATATCATTTTTCAGTGTAAGGCGCGGTGGCCTGAAGTGATGGACAATCGTTTCTTTAACACCTTGTTTGTCATCGGTCCAAATGGAGAAGTCATACACAAGGCGGCGAAGAACCACATCTGGTGTCGGGAACGCTCCTGTATGCCGCATGATATTTATGATCGTTGGGTAGAACTTTTTGGTGATGATATCGATGCTTTTTATCCTGTCCTGAAAACCGATGACATCGGTAATATTGGTACTATCTGTTGCAGTGATGGGGAGTATCCAGAGGCAGTACGTGCGCTGACGTTTAATGGCGCGGAAGTGGTTTATCGTCCCAGCGAAGCCATGCCAATGACAGGCTCTGGTTACCCAGGCGGTGGATCATGGATGGTACAAAATCGAGGTCATGCGGAATTCAATTCGGTCTATATGCTATGTCCCAATGCGGGTCCGGTTTATTTGTCGCCGAGTTCTAAACACCCCGTCGATATCGCCGGTGGAAATGCACATATAGTTGATTATCGGGGCGAGATCATGTCCTACAGCGCATCGACGTATAACACGATGGTATGCGCAACAATAGATATTGAAGCGCTCAGGCAGTTTCGCTTAATGAACCTGAATAGCAATTGGTTAAAAGATCTTCGTACCGAATTATTCAAAAAGATGTATGACAAACCGATTCATCCGAAAAATCTTTGGATGAATCAAGATCCACTACATCACGAACAGGTCGATGAGATTTATCGTGAAAATATTCAACGACTGGTTGATCGTGGTACCTGGACAAAACCCTTCTATGAACACGAAGGTTGTCGTTATCAACCCGGCAGTGAAGAAGAACCTTCCTGGGAAAATCTAAAAGAGTTGTGGGCCCCCTGGGATAATGATGTGACGTAATAGCGATCCAGGAAAATACAAACTTCCACCACCCACAGTCAAGCGATTCGGCCCTGCCAAGCAAGCTAAGGATCATCACGGCTGTTACTATTTCTTTATCAATTCGGATTGGATAAAGAAAACATGAGCAGCAAAACAAAAATAGCGATCCTCGGTGGTACGGGTAATTTAGGTCATGCACTGGCATGGCGTTGGGCGAGAGCAGGTCATGATGTGACCATTGGATCCCGTACAAAGGAGCGCGCACAAATTACGGCGGATGATTTGAATAAACGCCTCGGCCGTGAAGTGGTTAAGGCCGCTGATAATCCAACGGCAACTAAATCTGCAGAAGTCGTGGTCTTGACGGTGCCTTTTGCTGCGCACTCTGCCGTATTAGAGAGTGTTAAACCGTTTTTATCAGGCCAGATCCTGATAGATACGACGGTACCGCTGCGGCCACCAAGAGTCGCTGTTGCGCAATTACCGGAAGAGGGCAGTGCGGCGGAGATAACGCAAAACATTGTCGGAGATAAAGCTCGGGTGGTAGCCGCTTTTCATAATGCTGCCGCCAGCTTGCTGGAAGGAGAGGGTGACATTGATTGTGACATCCTGGTGACTGCCGATGACATCGCTGACCGCAGAGCGATTAAGCATTTGGTGGAGGATACAGGCTGTCGGCCTATCAATGCGGGGAAGCTGGCAAATTCTGCGGCATCAGAGGCATTGACTAGTGCCTTGATACATATTAATAAGACCTATAATGCCCACTCCGGGATAAAAATTACAGGTGTTCAAACGGATTTTGATTGAGAACAAAGTAAATGTGATTTACTTTTCATTGATCAGCTAATTTTTACAAATGTAATAACATCCAGGTTCATTTATCTTGTAAACTACTTTTATTAAAATGGCTGTTGGATGAATAATAAATGAGTAACTACGACCATATTATTGTTGGTGCAGGAATTAATTCCCTGGTCTGCGCATCTCTTTTGGCTAAACGTGGGGATAAAGTACTATTGCTAGAACGCAATGATCGTCTCGGTGGTTGCATACGAACGGAAGAAATCACCGTCCCGGGTTTCACTCACGATGTAATGTCTAGCTGGCATCCTCTTTTTGTGACCTCTCCAGGTTATGCAGAATTGAAAGAGGATCTCGAAGCCAACGGTCTGGAATATTGTAATACCGATAGTCCAACAGCGGCCGTTCTTCCCGACAAAAGCTTTTGTATTCTGAAAACCTCCAGGGAGGAAAATGTTAAGCATCTAAATGCGCTCGCTCAGGGCGACGGTGATCGTTTCCAGCAATCCATGGATGAACTCTCACAATCGCTTGATTTAACCTTTACCTTGCTCGGTTCTGAGCTTTGGACATGGAGCACAGTCAAATTATTTTTATCAACGCTGATAAAACGAGGGCCACTTTTTCTGACATCCTATTTTGCCTATTGTCTGGAAACCTGCAGAAGTTGGCTGGATAAGAGCTTTGATTCAGAAGCCCTGGGCGCTTGTCTTGCGGCATGGCCCGCACATACGGGAATTGGACCGGACTCTCCCACCTCAGGTCAGATGGCGCGTGTTATCGCCTTTACAGTAGAGATGGTGGGTTGTCCTGTGGTAAAGGGCGGCAATTATCAGTTAGTGGTCGCATTTGAAAAGCTAATCAAGGAGCACGGTGGAGAAATCATTGTCAATGCAGATGTTGAACGGGTGATAAGTGTCAATGGTAAGGCGGTGGGTGTGGCGACGACGGACGGTACGGAATATCGAACGAATAAAAATGTGATTTGCAGTATGACACCGAGTCAATTGTACGAGCGTTTGCTCGATCCGGACGATGTCCCAGCGCCAGTGGCGAAACAAACGCAGGCTTTTCGGCATGGCAAAGCGGATATGCAGATTCACCTTGCCCTCAATGCAGCACCGGTTTGGGACAATCCGGAGTTAAGTAAAGTGGCAATCACACATCTGACGCCGGGTCTTGATGGCGTATCCAAAGCGATGAACGAAGCTGATCGAGGATTATTACCCGAAACCGCAACAATCGTTGTTGGGCAACCGGCATCACTGGATCCGAGTCGTGTACCCGAAGGCAAAGGTTTGTTGTGGATACAGTTGCAAGAGCTGCCCCGACATATCAAGGGTGATGCTGCGGGTGAAATTCCGATCCCGGAGGACGGCAGTTGGACGGAGGAAGTGCGTGAAGCCTATGCAGATCGCATCATCGATCGTATTGCAGAACATATTCCCAATTTGAAAAAAAATATTATTGCGCGTACCGTTTTGTCTCCCGCCGATCTGGAAGCGATTAACATCAATCTTGTCGGCGGTGATCCTTACGGAGGAGATTGCAGCCTGGATCAATATTTTCTATGGCGACCATTACGTGCTTTAAAAAATCATCAGACGCCCTTAAAGAATCTATACCACATTGGCGCGTCTACGCATCCCGGTCCAGGTTTAGGCGGAGGTTCGGGCTACCTTGTTGCGAAAAGTTTATAAATTCCAAAATACAGGAGAAACAGCATGATTAGAGTGAATATATTGTACCCAAAGCAGGATGGCGGAAAATTTGACTACGATTATTACATTAATACGCACATGGCCATCGTTAAGGAGAGGTGGGGTGATTCGCTAAAGCGTGCCGAAGTCTACAAGGGGCTATCTTCCGCGGGCGGTGGAGAAGCCGTCTTTGTCACGGCATGTTGTTTATTTTTCGATACTTTGGAAGATTTTGAAAAGGGGATCGCAGCTCATGGCGAAGAGATTATGGGAGACCTTCCGAATTTCACGAATATCCCGCCGACAATCCAGTTTGAAGAGCCTTTGATGAGCTGAGAAGAAGTAAAAAAAAATAGCTACGCTTTGTGGAGTAGTTCTGAGTCTTTAATCTGAACTGCATGGACACCCAGACAAAATTATTTATTAACTCCAAATCAACCATCGTCTGCATTCCCACGCGGAGCGTGGGAACGAGGAAAGTGATTGGGTCGGGATTGTAATTCTACTTTCTTAATATGAGATCTAGTTCCCAGGGTTCTCTGTGGGAATTCAACCTTTTTATTTGGTGTACTTCTCGTGATGTTTGATATGCATTCCCACGCAGAGCGTGGGAACGAGATATAGTTAGGACAGTTTCCAACCTTCTTTGCTTTGCGCGCTTATATTTTCTTCTTCTAGTTTGATTAGTCCTGCCAGTAAGGAGCGAGAAGCGACGGGGTAGATGGCTTCTGGTATGTCGTCGTAAATAAGGGGTAAGAGTTCATCAATTGTTTGTGCTTCGTCGCTCAAAGCAGCGATCACCGCATGCTCTCTTTTTTGACGATGTTCCAAAAAGTGACGTATGAGAGCATGACCGTCGCGATTTGCCGGCCCATGAGCCGGATAGAGGGTGCGTATGGGCACGTCCAGTAATCTTTGCAAATTGTCCAGATAGGTCTGCATATGTCCTTCGGGCGGATCGATTAATATCGTCGAGATGGTGGATAACATATCGCCAACGATGGCTGCATGATAACGGCTTTCCAGGTAGCACAGGTGGTCAACGGCATGTCCAGGGGTATGCATGACAGTGAGATGCCAGTCTTTGCTGCCATCTGGCGCCGTACCAAGGTCAATTCTATCTCCATCGTTCAAGACATCTCCTTTGATATAGCCCGGTTCAATACGCTCATAACATTCTTTGTGAGCCCTCACTGGAAGTTTATACTTTTGACTGACAGCATTCACGGCACCAACATGATCGATATGGTGATGAGTGAGGAGGATGGCCTCAAACTGTTTACCCTCGCCTATCAGAAAATCCATTTCATCAAACAATCGCTGTTGCTCTGATGTATCGGGTGTGGCGGGATCAATGATAAACAGTTTGTCTGTGCCAACAATAAGCGTATTGGTAGTAGTAGCAGGAGGCAAAGTGGGTGTTTTTAATGGCGCCATAAAAATGCCGGGTGAAAAAAACACCCGGTGTAGCCGACCATTATCAAGATCCTTCGTTGCATCCTGCGCGTGGGCAATGAAGTAGCTGAGACCGTGTTCTGCCAAAAGGCGCAGTAAGAAAAGGACGGGAGGCGCAATATCCATCTCGCCTTTCTCCCATGCGTCAACGGCTGCCCGGGGTTTCATGAAGCGACCATCGACGAGCTCATAGTTGTCTATCTCTGGAACCTCATCGTCAATCAAGCGAACGTGCATAAACTGAGTATCAAAACGAATGGGGATAAAAGGCGGTGTAGTAATGCGGAAGACCGGATTGACCAACTCAAAATCTGTTCCAATTCCTGCGAGGAAGGTCTGCCATTTTTCGGGTGAGTCTTTTAAGGTAATTTTTAGACTTTGTTTTTCTTCTTTACTGAAGGCCTTGCCTAGTGTTGATGACAGGACATCAATTTCTTCGAGAATCTCGCGAACAGCACAACGTATCAAAGCCAGGTCGAGAGACTCGTTCTCGTTGTGATAATCAACCTTATTATTTAAGTTGCCCCCTGGGAAAACCCAATACCCACCAAAGAATTTTAATTCCGCTGCGCGTAAGGTTAAATACACTTCAGGATCGTTATCATCTCCACGGCTGAGGATGATGGTTGATGCAAGTTTAATTCTAGACATTTTTCTTAGCTTGTTTTTCTATGACTCGGGATTGAAAGTTTTACTGATAATAAGCCATTTATCTTCGATCCTGGCGAGATGAAAGTAATCGGTAAAATTCATACCCATAAATCCGGTTTCTTTCAAGGTCACGCTGGCAACCGGGCCGGATATTTCAACTGACGTGATTTCTCCTTTGTAATTACCAGCGGTAGGAGTTGCCTGAGGTGGGGGATTCTTAACAACCTGGAAAAACGGTTCTGGTGAACCCATTAAATATTGACCCATCATGTATCCCGACATTAATGCCTGTTCATGGAAGATGGCCTTCAGTCTTTCAACACTGCCGTCGTTGCAGGCATCGACATATTCTTCAATGGTGGCACGCGCTCCAGCCGCATCGTTAGTCTCTGCCATGGTGATTTTTCCTTAAAAATGTTGATTATTTCAATCTCGGCACAATTAATAACAGCATCTTGCAAAGCATGCAATGTCGCCGATCAGCGTCATACAACGCGGTCACTCCATAGCGCTTATCTAATCGCCTCTTCAGTTTAAAGAATTAGACGTTTGTCCTAGAATGAAAAATGTGCTCAAATACCTCACATACAGTGTAATAATAGCAAACTGATTCTTATCTCAGATCAAGGCTGGCGAGGCAAACTCTATGAAAAAACGATTGATTTCTTTCCTTCTCTTTTGTCTATGCGGCATGCCTACGCTCGCTGAGCTGCCGAACGATACTATGGGGGTAATTGGGACCTTGCCCGGCAACTACCCCGACCACTGGATACTTGTCCACGATGTTACCTTTAATCACATGTTTGGTGGCAAGGTGATTATATTGGATGCTGAGAAAGGCACGCGCAACGAACAGTTCAAGGGCATGTTTAACGCTTCTTTTATCGCTTCCATTGCGCCAGCTAAAACGCGATCTGAAATCTATGTCTATGAAACTTTTTATACACGCGGGAACAGGGGCACACGCACCGATGTGGTCACTATCTACGACAAAGCCACCCTTTCACCTATCGATGAAATAATAATCCCTGGTGGAAAACGGGCTAGTATGTTGCCAAGCGATTATACGATTCGACTAATCGATGATGAAAAATTATTACTGCTTTACAATTTTACGCCTTCAACATCGATTGCGGTGGTTGATATTGTCAATCGCAAGATGCTAAATGAAATCAATTTACCAGGTTGTTCATTGATCTATCCCACGGGCAAGCGAGGGTTTAGCTCTTTGTGTAGCGATGCCTCCATGATGTCCTACCAACTCGATAAAGATGGTAAGGTAAAATCCAAGTCCAAGGTCGCACCTTTTTTCAACATTGAAGAAGACGCTTTGTTTGAGAGACCCGTTGTTATTGACGGTATTGCTTATTTCCCTACTTTCAATGGCAATCTTCGAGAAGTGGACTTAAGCGGTAACGAGGCCGTGCCGGGGGATAGTTGGAGTTTGCTTACTGCCGAGGAGAAAGCGCTGAAATGGCGTCCGGGTGGAATGCAGTTAAGTGGGTCGGATGCATTGGGAAATATGTATTTGCTGATGCATATGGATGGAGCAGAAGGCACACATAAGAATCCAGGAGTGGAAGTCTGGGTGTTTGATGTAAAAAACAGGAAACGCATTAATCGGATACCTCTGCAAATACCTGGTCTTGTCATTGAAATAAGTCAGGGCAAGTCGCCATGGTTATATGTGACTAATGTGGAAATGAACATTGATGTCTATGAGGCAAACACCGGCAAACATGTTCGTACTATGTCGGACTTTGGGCAGGAAACCCCGTTTAACATGTTTTCAGCAAATTAATTGTTGTGATTAATAGAGAGAATTCCAAATGAAATGGTTTGATGAAATTACAGAATCTGTATCCAGAAAGGTTGCGCAAAACTCATCACGACGTAGTTTTTTGAATGGTTTTGGAACCGCTTTGTTAGGTGGCGCGACGATACCTCTTCTGCCCGTTGCTAGAGCCGCCGATCATGGTGGCGGCCAACCCGTCGCTCCCAACGATACAGATATCGACGATCCGAGTACTTGTGAATATTGGCGCAATTGTTCCATTGATGGTTTTTTGTGTAGTTGTTGTGGCGGTACGCAAACCAGTTGCCCTCCTGGTACTGAAATGTCACCTATTACCTGGATAGGCACGTGCAAGAATCCGCATGATGGCAAGGATTACATCATTTCTTACAATGATTGTTGCGGTAAAACCTCTTGCGGAAATTGTTTTTGCAACACCAACCTTGGTGATAGACCTACGTATCGACCCCACACGGCTAATGATTATAACTGGTGTCTGGGAACGAACAGTGCTTCCTATCATTGTACGGTCACTCTGGTTTTGGGTGTCGCTACGAAGAAAGCCTAGCCCAATTTCTATTGCCATGAATTTTACCAAGCATACCGCTGTTGCTCTGTGCGGCTTTCTAATTCTGACAAATACGAATCATTCTTTTGCTGCAGACTCTACTGTTCTGGCACGACAAAACTACATCCTGAATTGTCAGGGTTGCCACCTGGCAGATGGGGCTGGTTTTAAAGATAAAGTGCCCAGAATGACTGACTTCGTCGGCTATTTTTTACATGTGGAAGGAGGCAGGGAGTTTATTGTGCAGGTACCTGGGGCCGCCAACGCGCCTATTAATGATGAGGAACTGGCCGATGTTATGAACTGGTTATTACGAAACTTTAGCGCGGCGCAACTACCTGAAGATTTTGTTCCGTATTCCAGTGATGAAGTTGGAAACCTAAGAAAAAAACCAATGATTGATATCATTGCCAGGCGCGCGACCCTACTAAAGCGTATTCAGGATAAACTTGGGATCAGTGATGATGGTCTCGGTGGGTAGCTAAGATTACAATAGCTAGTACTACGTAAGTTTTCGCTTATCAATTACTCGTTGCGCCTTACCTTCTGAGCGGGCCACACCGCCTTCAACATGCACGACCACCTTGCTCGATACACCCACGATATTTTTTATATGCTTTTCAAGTTCCTTCGCGGATTGGCTTTTACTTTCTTCAGCAGCGTTCGGTTTCAATTCAACATTAATCAGCATTGCATCAAGGTTGTTCTCCCTTGAAACTTCAATCTGGTAATGCGGAGCAAGGCTCTCTATTTTCAGGATTTGTTCTTCAATTTGAGTTGGAAAGACGTTCACTCCGCGAATTATTAGCATGTCATCACTGCGCCCGGTGATCTTATCCATACGCCGCATACTTCGGGCCGTGCCGGGTAGCAGTCGAGTCAAATCTCGCGTTCGATAGCGTATTACCGGTAATGCTTCTTTGCTTAAACTGGTAAATACCAGTTCGCCTTTCTCGCCGTCTGCCAGAACTTCGCCAGTCTCCGGGTTGATGATTTCCGGATAAAAGTGATCTTCCCAAATGGTGGGTCCATCTTTTGTTTCAACACACTCCTGTGCGACGCCCGGGCCCATGACTTCAGAAAGGCCGTAAATATCGACCGCGTCTATCCCCAATCGTTGTTCAAGATTTTTGCGCATGGAATCGGTCCAGGGTTCTGCACCAAAGATACCAACACGTAAGCTCAACTTTTGACAATCTACACCTTGTCTTTCCAGCTCATCGGCAATACTGAGCATGTAAGAAGGTGTCACCATAATAATGTCGGGATCAAAATCCTGAATAAGCTGGGCCTGCTTCTCAGTTTGACCACCGGACATCGGGATCACCGTACAACCCAGATATTCTCCCCCGTAGTGAGCACCGAGCCCGCCGGTAAACAGACCGTATCCGTAGGCCACGTGAATTTTATCTTTGTGCGAGCCACCGGCGGCTCTAATAGAGCGAGCCACAACCTGACTCCAGACCTCAATGTCGTTTTTTGTATAGCCGACCACCGTAGGTTTGCCGGTGGTGCCGCTAGAGGCGTGAACTCTGATAACCTCCTCCATTGGAACAGCGAACATACCAAAAGGATAGTTATCACGAAGATCAAGTTTGGTGGTCAAGGGGAACAGCGCAAGATCACCTAATTGTTTCAGATCTGCAGGATTAACACCGGCTTCGTCAAATTTCTTTTTATAACATGGGACGTTCTCGTAGGCATGTCGCAAGCTCCATTGCATCCTTTCCAGTTGTAAGGACTGTAATTCATCCCGACTGGCTTTTTCTATTGCCTCCAGTGAATCGTGTTGCCCTGTTTTTGCCATCGTTTTATGTCCCCATTTGTTCTCTTGTTAAAATAACACAAGATTTTAAATATATTCAATAATTTTGTATCATAATCACCCTCTTTTGTGCAAGCTGTACGTGGCTGGCAAAATTGTAACGTGGATATTGAGCAATAAGTGAGGAGTCAGAAATTGAGGATTCAAAGTTATATTGGTGGTAATTGGGTGAGCGGTAAAGATGCTGGGATCGAAGTGTTCAATGCCGTCAACGGGAACAGTGTCGGTGCCGTTTCGAGCGCAGGGATTGATTTCGAAGAGAGTGTTAATTACGCTCGGGAAAAAGGCGGGCATGGGCTTCGCGCAATGACTTTTCACGAGCGAGCCAATTGCCTTAAAGCATTGGCACAGCATCTTATGGCACATAAAGAAAAGTTTTATGAAATCTCAGCCTGGACGGGTGCAACGCGGGTTGATAGCTGGATAGATATCGAAGGCGGCATTGCTACTCTTTTCGCTTACAGTGGACTGGTGAGGCGAGAATTCCCTAATGAAACTTTTCTTGTTGAAGGAGATCCTCAGCATCTATCAAAAGCGGGGACATTTATCGGGCGACATATTCTGGTACCGAAAGAAGGTGTTGCGGTACATATCAACGCTTTCAATTTTCCCTGCTGGGGAATGCTGGAAAAAATAGCACCTAGCCTGGCTGCGGGGATGCCAGTAATTGTCAAACCGGCAACAGTATCGGCCTATTTGACTGAAATAATGGTCAGAGAAATTATTGCTTGCGGGATTTTTCCCACCGGAGCCATTCAGTTGATTTGCGGTAGCACCGGTGATTTGCTTGATCATCTTAACGAACAGGACGTCGTTACATTTACCGGCTCTGCATCTACCGGCCGTAAACTGAAATCTCTTCCGAATATTATCAATAATTCTATTCCCTTTAACATGGAAGCCGATTCGCTGAATTGTTCCATATTGGGCGATACCGTCGACACAGGCTCTGCGGAATTTGACTTGTTCATTAAGGAAGTCACGCGAGAAATGACCGTAAAGGCGGGGCAAAAATGTACGGCCATTCGTCGTACGATCGTGCCGCGCTCAAAAGTGGAAGCGGTCAGTGATGCCTTGAAAACGCGTCTGGATAAAATCGTCATCGGTGATCCTGCAAGTGAAGGTGTGAAGATGGGTCCCCTGGTGGGGCGTGCGCAAATGCAGGATGTATGGGAAAAGGTCGACGCTCTTAGTGATAGTTGTGAGATCATTTATGGGGGAAAAAGAGATTTTGACATTGTCGGCGGTGATGCTGAAAAAGGCGCGTTTTTCCCGACAACACTGCTTTATTGTGATGAGCCAATAAGTGCAAAAGAGGCGCATGCTGAAGAAGCTTTTGGTCCTGTTACGACCATCATGCCTTATAACGATCTGGATGAGGCCATCGCCCTGGCAAAGCTTGGGCGAGGAAGTCTCGTTGGTTCTGTATTTACAGCTGATGATACAGAGGCTAGAAAGATTATTTTGGCGACCGCTGCCTATCACGGTCGTATGCTTATTATTAATAGTGATTGTGCCTCTGAATCGACAGGGCATGGATCACCAATGCCAACATTGGTACACGGCGGACCCGGTCGCGCAGGTGGTGGCGAAGAATTGGGTGGTGCCCGTGCGATTAAGCATTACATGCAACGTACAGCCTTGCAGGGTTCACCGACCACGCTGATGGCAATATGCAAGGAGTATCATCCTGGCGCCACGCCGATCACGGACCTTGTGCATCCATTCCGAAAATATTTTGAAGAACTTCAGATAGGTGAAACATTGACTACCCATCGACGTACGGTAACAGAGGCTGATATTGTAAATTTTGGTTGTATATCAGGTGATCATTTCTATGCCCACTTTGATGAAATCGCGGCGAAAGATTCCTTTTTTGGTAAACGTGTTGCCCATGGTTATTTCGTTATTTCAGCCGCAGCGGGCATGTTTGTTGATCCGGCACCCGGCCCGGTAATAGCCAACTATGGATTGGAAAATCTACGCTTTATAGAACCTGTTGGTATTGGTGACACCATCCAGGTTCATTTGACCGTGAAACAAAAGATAAGGAAAGAAAAACGAAACGAGGAAGAAAAGGCAACTGGTGTTGTTAAATGGGCAGTAAACGTCGTAAATCAGGATAATACGACAGTGGCCATCTATGACATATTGACGCTGGTGGAAAGAAAGGAATAAACCCGTACTTTGTCGAAGGCATCACGAAAAAGTTACCAATTACCGCGTGTTTACTGTATATAACTCAACAAGCACTTGACTGTATTGACAAGTCATTTTACGCTTTTACACTCATTGTAGGATAAGCATCAATCTGGGTTCACGTTTATGTCAACATTGGACGAATTAAAAAAGCAGGCCTCAGATGTCACCCAGCGTAAGCAGGTGGGCGAATCTGTTCAGGTGTCTGATGAACAGGTGTGGCGCCAGTTGGCTCCAGTGATGAAATATCTGAAAGCGCATTTCACGGACCTGGCCAATACCTTAAATGTGCTTGAGAAAGATATCCTCGTAGATTTCAAGATAAATAATTCTGTAACCTTGAAACGCGTGAAGGCGCAGAATTACAAAATTACCCATCCAAGCGCAGATAAGGAAAAAGATTTTGTCTTTGAGTTTGAAAACTACGGTCAGCATCCCACATATTGTTTAACACACATAGGTACTGCGGCAACTGCATTCAAAGGCACTCTACTTGAAAATCAGATGCAGTGTGTGACCACGGCTGTAGAAGGGAATAAGTCGGTTAAATTTGAGATCAAATCACTGGTTCGAACTAAATATCGATTCACAGCCAACCCCGCGAAAGAAAATATTAGCCTGACCATCACCAATTACGATAGCTTCTGGTCGCAAACCAACTATTTCAAAAGGAATGATGTCACTGCAGAATTGATGGATGAATTGACACATCACGTTATGCGCGAATCCAATAAATATAATGAATTGGTTGGCAATACGGTATCGGATGAAGCGCGCACAAAATTGCGTGCCAAACTCCAAGCAGATATTACGGCGAAGAAAGCTCATGCTGCAAAAAACGAAGCAGCCCAGATGCCAGCAAAGAAGGAAAAAATGCTGTTGGGCAAATTTTTTAAGAAAAAATAATATCAAATACAAACTTCTGTATTTCGAAGTTGTCTTTTCCTTATCTGCAGTTTCCAATTAGCTTTGCAAGATTGAAGTAGTGATGATTCTGACCGTTGAATATGGTCGATAGGCATTGCAATATCTTCAGATATTTTAAAAGAAGTATAACAATGACTTCTTAACCGTGGATATTGACATGAACATAACGGAATTTTGTTCTGTACCATTCCAGACTATATAAATTACAACATTCATATGAGTGAATCCAAAGCTGATGAATTAGCAAGAGCATGTGGTGAATCCATGTATGAGCGGGATGTTGCCGCCCAAAACCTGGGGATTAGCGTCCATGAAATCAGGTCGGGGTATGCCAGTCTAAAGATGAAGGTGCGTGCGGATATGTTGAATGGTCATGAGATTTGTCACGGCGGTTTTCTTTTTGCTTTAGCCGATACCGCATTTGCCTTTGCCTGCAATAGCTATAACAAGATTACCGTTGCACAACATTGTGAAATTGATTTTGTTCAGCCAGGTAGAGAAGGCGACGAATTGCTTGCTGTTGCGGTAGAGCGGCAGAGAGGTGGCAGGACTGGCTTGTACGATGTAATGGTTAGTCGTCTAAATGGTGAAGTTCTAGCGCATTTTCGAGGTCGTTCCTACCAGATTAGGGGAGAAGTGATTAAGGAATAATCAAATTTGCATATTCAGCTTGCTTAAATATGATACAGAATTATAATAATCACAGATAATTTTGTGTCATAAATGCAATTGCCAGATAAGTCTATGAATAAAGATGTTAATGCTACGCTAGAAGCAAGTTTTCAGAAACGAGTTGATGATGAGGAAAAGATCGAGCCTAAGGACTGGATGCCGGAGGAATATCGAAAGAATCTGATTCGACAAATCTCACAACATGCGCATTCGGAAGTTATTGGAATGCAACCGGAGGGCAACTGGATCACCCGTGCCCCCAGTCTTCGTCGTAAGGCGGTATTGCTGGCAAAAGTCCAGGACGAAGCCGGTCATGGTTTATATCTCTACAGTTCCGCAGAAACACTCGGTATTAGCCGAGCTGAAATGATCGAGGCCTTGCAAAGTGGCAAGGCAAAGTACGCTTCAATATTTAACTATCCTACTTTGTCCTGGGCGGATATTGGTGCCATCGGTTGGCTCGTAGATGGTGCAGCGATAGTCAATCAAGTTTCATTGCAACGCACATCTTACGGTCCTTATGCACGAGCCATGGTCAGGATCTGTAAAGAAGAAAGTTTTCATCAGCGTCAGGGCTATGAAATTATGCTGGTGCTTGCACAGGGCAGTCAGGAGCAAAAGCGAATGGCTCAGGATTCCCTGAACAGATGGTGGTGGCCTTCATTAATGATGTTTGGTCCTCATGATTCTGAATCCGCACATAGCGCTAAATCCATGCGATGGAAAATAAAACGTGAAACAAATGATGATCTCCGGCAGAAGTTTATTGATCAAACCATTCCTCAGATAGATATTTTAAAGCTTGATTATCCTGATCCTGAAATTAAGTGGAATGAAGGAAGAGGACACTATGATTCTGGCGAGCTGGATTGGGAAGAATTTTATGCCGTTATAAAAGGTGATGGGCATTGTAATCGCGAGCGCGTCCAGCATCACATCAAGGCGCATGAGGATGGTGAATGGGTGCGACAGGCATCACATGCCTACAATGAAAAGAAGCGCGTCAAAAATATCGCTTAGGAGATTCGAACATGAGTAAAGAAAAACTGGAGCTATTCGAGGTATTCATTCGCTCGAAAAGAGGACTTGATCACAGACATATCGGTTCTTTGCATGCAGAGGATCATCAACAGGCCCTGGAATATGCACGCGACTGCTATACACGAAGAAGTGAGGGTGTCAGTTTATGGGTAGTTAAATCAAGTGATATTGTCGCCTCGCAAGAAGACGATAGTGAGTCATTTTACGATCCTTCGGATGACAAACCCTATCGTCATGCGACTTATTATCAATTACCCAAAGAACTTAACAACATGTAATTACAGCTTGTGGATTGAACATGGTTGATAACGCACATAATAAGTTGGTTCTGCAATATGCCGTTCGGCTTGGTGATGATTCACTTATCCTTGGGCATCGCCTGTCGGAGTGGTGCAGGAATGGACCCTTCCTGGAGGAAGATATCGCCTTAACCAATGTTGCGCTGGACTACATTGGCCGTACAAGGATGTTTTATGGATATGCTGCCGAGCTCTCTGGAGGGCAGCGAACGGAAGATGACTTTGCCTATCTCAGGGATTGTCGTGAATATCAAAACCTGCTTATTAATGAACTCCCCGGGGGGGATTTTGCATACACGATGGCGCGACAAGTCATTCTGGATGTTTATTATTATTACTTTCTTTCCGAGTTGATGAAGTCTTCTGATGCAGGCCTCGCAGCAATAGCAGGAAAAGCGATAAAGGAGACTCAGTACCATCTTCGCCGAAGCACGGATTGGACAATGCGGCTTGGCGATGGCACCGAAGAAAGTCATGCTCGATTGCAAAAAGCATTCGATGAGATTTGGGGCTATACACCGGAAATGTTCGAACAGGATGAACTGGAACTCCAGCTCGTTGATCTGGGTATCGCAGTGAATACCGCTGAGCTGAAACCATTGTGGGAGTCGAAGATCACGGAAATTTTGACGGAAGCAACTATCGAACTACCTGATTCTTCGTGGACTGTTCGCGGAGGACGTTTGGGTATTCATACCGAACATCTGGGGCATTTGTTGTCAGAATTACAGTATATGCAACGTAGCTATCCGGGTCTGCAATGGTAGCTCCGCGTTTAAATTTTGTCGAAGGCCGTGACAATGAAATTACGCATCGTCTGCGCTTTGATGGTGAGCCGGAAGTGCAGGCAATATGGGAATTGCTTGATAAAGTAAAAGATCCTGAAATTCCGGTATTGAGTATTTGGGATCTTGGAATATTACGTGATATAAGAATTGTCAACGAGGAAGTTATTGTCACGGTGACACCGACCTATTCCGGATGCCCTGCGATGGATGTCATTCGAAGTGACATTAAAAGCGTTCTTGCGGAATCCGGTTACCCTGATTGTGAAGTTGAAACTGTCTTATCACCAGCATGGACAACAGACTGGATGTCAGAAGAAGGCAGACAAAAGCTTGAGCAATTTGGTATTGCACCGCCAGCAAAAACTACGTCGATTAAGAAGGAAGTATGTTGTCCCAGGTGCAAATCTGAGAATACCCGCTTGATCAGTGAATTTGGCTCAACTGCCTGTAAGGCGATGTACCAGTGTGTTCAATGTAAAGAAGCCTTTTGCTATTTTAAAATAATTTAACATTCAGATTATGGATAGCAGTCAATTTTATCAACTCAGCGTTGTCCAGGTGCGTCCCGAAACGGATTCTTCTATTTGTGTGACCTTTGATGTGCCTGACGAATTACGCGAAACGTTCAGATTCAAACAAGGACAGTTTCTTACCATGAAAGCGCAAATAAACGATGAAGAGGTAAGACGGTCATATTCAATTTGTTCAGGTGTTCAAGAAGGTCAAATGAAGGTCGGTATTAAAAGAGTGAATGGAGGCCGATTCTCAAACTATGCTAACGATAATTTTAAAATCGGACATAAAGTTGACGTTATGCCACCGCAGGGTAACTTTTATACTGTGCTGGATCCTGCCAATGAAAATAACTATATGTTCATTGCCGCTGGCAGCGGAATTACGCCAATTCTTTCAAATATCAAGACCGTTTTGCATGAGGAGCCGAAGAGTCGGGTAACCTTGCTTTATGGCAATTTACGCAGCAATTCGCTTATGTTTATGGATGAACTTGGTTTTGTGAAAAACAAATACATGAGTCGTTTTCAATGGATCAATATCATGGATAACGAAGACCAGGGAGCAGACATACTTAACGGAATCATTGATAACAAAAAAGGTGCGTCCCTTTTTAAGAATAAGTTAATTGATATTGAGGGCACAGATGACGCATTCATCTGCGGCCCGCAGGCAATGATGTCGGAAATATCCAGGGGCTTTCGTAGCATGGGTTTTGATGAATCAAGAATCCATTATGAACTATTTGCTACATCTTCAGAAGATTCAAAAGTAGCAATGGAGAAATATACGCAACGAATCGCAGATTATGGGGAACAAAGAACCAGTAAGGTCAAAATTATTGCCGGGGGACGATCCATAAATTTCGATCTGGCAACCGTCGGCGAAAATATTCTCGATGCCGGTATACATAACGGCCTGGATCTCCCTTATGCCTGTAAAGCTGGCGTATGTTCAACATGTAAGGCCAGGCTGCTTGAAGGGAAGGTCGAAATGGATTTAAACCATGCGCTTGAAGCAGAAGAACTTGAAGCCGGTTACATACTCACCTGCCAGTCGCATCCCATCACAGATAAGGTTGTTGTCGATTTTGATCAGTAAGTATATCTATTCGTCGTTGTACGGCCAAAGTAAAGAATAAATTGACGTGGGAAAGTTGAAGTTGATTGATCAGTTCCTGACTGAGTACTCCAGGAGCAAGCCAGTAAGAGCAGGATCGCTTATCATTTCTTTATTTGGTGATTCAATATCACAGCATGGTAATTCAGTTTGGCTGGGGAGCCTGATTGAATCGCTTGCACCTTTTGGATTAAATGCACGACAAATTCGTACTGCCGTGTTCAGACTAGTGCAGGAAGACTGGTTAGTAAGTCAACAATCAGGGCGACGTAGTTACTACAGTTTCACTGAATTCGGTGTTCGACATTACGAAAAAGCAGCTCGTCGGATCTATATGAGTCAGCTCGAGGACTGGGATGGAAAGTGGACTGTTGTCATCCCTGCCTTTGTCAGCAATGAGAATCGCGATGAGCTGCGCAAAGAGTTGCTGTGGCTGGGTTATGGGACAATCGCACCAGGGATACTCGCCCATCCCTCTGGTGTCAGACAGTCGCTGGATGAGACTCTGCAGGAAATGGGTATCACCGATAAGGTCGTTGTACTGAAAGCGGAGACGGAAGAACTGACATCACGCGCCTGTCTTAAAACGCTGACACACGCTTCCTGGAAACTGGATGAAATTGCTTTACGCTATGAGCAGTTTCTACAAAAATTCAGATCACTATCTACTGCAATAATGAAGACGAATAAACTCGAACCACAAGAGTGTTTCCTGATACGCACTCTGCTAATTCACGAATATCGACGCATCCTCCTGAACGATGCGGATCTACCGGCTGAATTGCTGCCGGTAAACTGGCCTGGAAAAACCGCATTCGAAGTGACGGCCAGCCTTTACAAAGCGGTGCATCAAGGCGCGATCGACTATATAAAGGTCAATATGAAAAGTATGGATGGTCCACTACCCAGTGCGAGTAAAAAGTATTATTCGCGTTTTGGTGGACTGGAGATTTGATGCCCTGGGTAGAAGTGTCCGAGTCAAAATTGCTCTGCAGCCAGTGCCATAATACTTTCGCTACCTGCGATAATCGATCCCAGATAAGCCCTCGCCCGGGGTAGATAATGCTCGGAATAAAATCGGGCCGTTACGATTTTGCTCTCATAAAAATTAATATCGTCCGCATCCGCATTAATCTTATCGATTGCGATCAACACCGCCCTGGCCATTTGCCAACCACCACACACTGTCCCCATCAACATCATGAAATTAACCGCAACGGATCCTGGCGCATTAGCGTCAGACTGATAGTTCTCCAACAACCAACGTGTGGCATTGTCGAGGTCATCGAGGCTCATCGAATACAGCTTGTGGAAGTTGCCGAGTTTGTCATTAGCAAGTTTGCCGATAGCCTCCTCAACTTCGCGCATCTCCGACAACAACACTTGCATTGATTTGCCTGAATCCCTGATCACTTTGCGGCCAACCAGATCCTGGGCTTGTATACCGGTAGTCCCTTCATATATTGTCGTGATACGGGCATCTCTCAAATGCTGTGCAGCGCCGGTTTCTTCTATGTAACCCATACCGCCATGAATTTGAACGCCCAGTGAACTAAGTTCCTGACCAAGCTCGGTACACCATGCTTTAACGACTGGCGTGAGCAGGGCAAAGCGCTCAGTGTGCTTTACTTTGAGCTCATCCGATTGCGCATGGTGAGCAAAGTCAAGCGAGGCCGCGCTAACATAACTAAGTGCACGCATGGCTTCGATACCCGATTTCATCAACATCAGCATTCGTCGTACGTCTGGATGATGAATAATAGTGACGCGTCCCTTCAGTCCGACAGCATGACCCTGGGTGCGATCCTTTGCGTAATTCACGGCTTGTTGATAGGCACGCTCACTAATACTCAGGCCCTGAACGCCTACCGCGAGACGCGCGTGATTCATCATGGTAAACATGCAATTGATACCGCTATGAGGTTCGCCAACAAGATAGCCGATTGCGCCACCGTTATCACCATAGCTCATGACACAGGTTGGACTGCCGTGGATACCAAGTTTATGTTCCACAGATACCGGGTAGACATCGTTTCGTTGACCTATGGAGCCATCTTCATT
>JBLIML010000042.1:0-23099 GCA_047638675.1 Planctomycetota bacterium
TTTCTACTTGTCATTAGAAGACAATTTAATGCGTATTTTTGCCTCGGACAAGGTTGCCAGTATCATGCAAAAGCTTGGTATGGAAGAAGGCGAGGCAATTGAATCAGGTCTTGTTACCAAAGCAATAGAAAATGCTCAGCGTAAAGTTGAAGCACATAATTTCGACATGCGAAAACATTTGTTGCAATATGATGATGTCGCCAATGATCAACGTAAAGTCATCTACGAATGGCGCAGTGAGCTTTTGGAAACGGATAATATTGCAGCCGACGTACAGACAATGCGCAACGATGTTGTGGATGGTCTATTGGATAGCTATATCCCCTCGGGTAGTCTCGAAGAAATGTGGGATACACGTGGTCTTCAGGAGGCACTGGACCATGAATTCGGTGCCGCAATTGATATCAATAAGTGGCTGGAAGAAGACTCGTCGCTTAACGAAGAAAGTTTACGTGAGAAAGTAATCCAGCATGTTGACGAGATTACAAACGAAAGAGAAAAAGTCATTTCTTTTGATTTGATGAGACGCATCGAGAGGGATTTCATGCTGGATGTTCTTGACAGACATTGGAAAGAACATTTGATAGCGATGGATCATCTTCGCCAGGGAATTGGCTTGCGAAGTTATGCCGCGAAAAAGCCTGAGCAGGAATTCAAGCGTGAAGCTTTTGAAATGTTTGAAAAAATGCTCGATAACATAAAACAGGAAGTGATAAACATACTTGCAAAGGTGCAAGTTCGTTCTGAGCAGGATGTGGAAGCGGTTGAACATCGGGCCTCTGAGCAAAAAATGAATTTTAATCATCCTTCCGCACCTAACGCTTTGACTGGAGAATCGGAAAATTCTGCCGGGGATGATAAAACTCCATACGTCCGGGATGAAAGAAAAGTAGGTCGTAATGAACCTTGTCCTTGCGGCTCAGGTAAGAAATATAAGCAATGTCACGGCAAGCTGGCCTGAATATTTGTGCGTGTTTTTAGTCTCGGGTATTTTTAACTTATTGATTTGATGTTTATACTATTACTGTGCCCGTTTTATTAAAACAGCCTGATTGTTTATTGCCGATAGCAGGGATACGTCTCGCGGCCTGCAGCGCTGGCATTTATAAATACAGTAGAGACGATATTGTACTTATCGAAATGACAGAAGGTAGCACTTGTGCAGCGGTATTTACAAAAAATGCGTTTTCTGCAGCACCCGTGAAAATTGCCAGAGCACATTTACAAACATCCGATTCGCGATATTGTCTAATTAATGCTGGCAATGCCAATGCCGGTACTGGTGAACGCGGCTATCATGACGCAATGGCGATTTGTCAGACTCTGGCAAACCAGACTGGCTGTGAAACTGAACAAGTTTTACCGTTTTCTACTGGTGTAATAGGTGAGTATTTGCCGGTGGCTAGTATCACGGGCTCTTTTGATAAATTGATTTCCCTGCTGGATGAGAAAAACTGGCTGGCCAGTGCCCGAGCTATCATGACAACGGATGTTGTAGCCAAGGGAGTATCGAAGACCGTCATGCTGGAAGGCAAAGCTGTGCAGATAACAGGCATCGCCAAGGGTTCAGGAATGATTCGACCCGATATGGCAACGATGTTGGCATTTATCGCATGTGATGCTGATATAGAGGAAGGTCTTCTGAATGATATCTTGAAAAACGCGCTTGCTATTTCCTTTAATAGAATATGTGTCGATGGGGACACTTCAACCAATGATGCCTGTTTGCTAATAGCCACAGGTAAAAGTGAAGTGTCAATTAGGCGCGATAATAGTCCTTTGCTAAAGGTATTTCAGGAGGCCATTGACAGTGTTTTTGTAGAATTATCCCATGCTATTGTGCGAGATGGCGAAGGCGCTACAAAATTCATCACTGTTAAAATAATGGGAGGTAGATCGGAAACTCAATGTCTGGATATTGCCTATGATATTGCAACATCACCCCTGGTAAAAACAGCTATGTATGCGTCCGATCCAAATTGGGGTCGTATTATAGCTGCGATAGGTCGCTCCCGAGAAGGACAAATCGATCCTGCAATGACATCTGTTTTTTTGAATGAATTGTGTATTTTTAAGAAAGGGAAAAAGGCGGAAGACTACACAGAAGAAGCTGGCCAGGTTGAGATGGCGAAAGCCGAAATAATGGTTATTGTTGACCTGGGTCTAGGCCAATACAGTGAAACTATTTGGACCTGTGATCTCTCTCATGATTACATCAAGATAAATTCAAATTACCGCAGTTAACTCTTTCTGCTCTCTAAAAAGAAAATGTCTGACGAACGATTGCATATTGCAGTAGGAGTCATTTTCAATCAGAGAAAAGACCATGTGTTGATAGCCAGACGTCCAGACCATGTTCATCAAGGTGGACTTTGGGAGTTTCCGGGTGGTAAGTGTAAAAAAGGAGAAGACATCATTATGGCCCTGAAAAGGGAGCTCTATGAAGAGTTAAATCTAATCATAGATGCCTGCGATTCTTTAATCACCATAAACCATAATTATTCAGATCAACATGTTAAGTTGGACGTATGGTCTGTCAATGACTGGCATGGAGATATCTCTGGGAAAGAAGGACAAATAATTGAATGGGTTAGCCTGTCACAACTGTCTCAACGCGCATTTCCACAAGCGAACAAGGAAATTATTAAGGCCATACAATCAAATTAAAAGATTAACTTGTCATGAATTTAGTCGAATACAAAGTATAAAGCTTAAGACAGGAGTACTCGGAATCCTGAATATTTAATGACGAACATCATCTTCTTCTGAGTCTAGATTAAAGAACTCAGTTTGCTCTGATGGGAGTTTATTGTTCTCGTCCATCCAGTCACCCAGGTCGATCAATCTGCAACGTTCGCTGCAAAAAGGTCGCCAGGGGTTATCTATCTCGAGACTGGATATTTTTTTGCAGTTAGGGCATGAAAAAATTTTACTCATAATATGCAGCAATGTAATTCGAATTCTACCGTATCTTTAGTTTGCATAGGCCGGATAGCAGTCGAGGTTTGTTGAAAAAATCGTACGGTGAAACGATGTTTACCTCCACTTATCTCCGGGAAATAAATGGATCCAGCAGGTAATAATACTCGGACCATTTGGCAGGCAATATTACCTTCTATCGGCTTTTGGAAAAAGCCATCTTGCGCCTCTTCGATTACAGGATTGGCACTATTTCTGATCATATGCAAAGCCAGGCGTACACTTTTTTTGATTACCAGAAGATCCTTTCGCCAGTTTTCAAAATTAGCATGACGTTCCTCCAGCGAGTGTTGTAGCCAATGATGATAAGCAGGCAGATCGAAATTACACGAGCCACCGGGTATAGAACTTCGTTGCTTGATACTGGTAATAAGTTCATCTTGTCTTAAGAGCTGACCCGGTTGATATGAACTGCCACGTAATACTTCCAGGTGAAGGTTGATGTCATCAAGAATCATTTCCAGTCGATGTAAATCGACGCCTGGATTTCTTTTCAAGTTCGTTAGCGTGACTGAATGTCGTTCCATTTCCTTGATCAATTCCGTCTTCACGTCAGAACGACTCAGCATATCGATTATATCGAGCAATAAAGAAAGGCTTACTCTGCTATCCCACTCGCTTGAATTGCTCAAAAAATGATCTTCGGTATCGAATAAGTGTTCCAAACGCAAAAATGTGCGCACGCGTTCATTTAGCGGTTGCTCGTATGTAATATTACTAATCACGAAACACACTTACTCCAGAGGGTAAATATTTTTTTAGCTTTATGGTCATTGAAGCATTTTTTGTGCCGAAATCTCGAGATAAGTTTTGTGGAGCTTTTCAACTTTCTGTCTCAAAACAGATAAATCGCGGTCATTAGCAATTACATCATCTGCGGCGTCCAACCTTTCCTGACGGCCAATTTGAGTCTTCAAGACAAGTTTAATGTCGTCCTCACTTAAATTGTCTCGTCGGCTGGCCCTCTCAATTTGCAAGGTTTCAGGGACATCCAATACCAGAATTCTGTCAACATTATGTAATGAGCGGGATTCCAGTAACAAAGGGCTGCTTATTATATAGTAAGGAAATGTGACCTGGTTTACACGTCTTGAAATTTCGCTATGTACTCGCGGATGAATGATTGATTCCAGTTTCTGACGTGCGGATAAATCATCGAAAATAATTTTCCTCAAACGATCACGTCGTAATTGACCATTATCCCCAATCACCTCGGCACCAAATAAAGATATAATTTCCTCAAAAGCAGGCTGACCGGATTGTACTACTTCTCGGGAAATTGCGTCGGCGTCAATGATCGGTACACCCAGCTCTGAAAAAATATCAGTTGCACTTGTCTTACCACTACCAATACCACCAGTTAAGCCTACGCAATAGGGACGATTCATGGGCCCATAAACCAGTTATTATAAAGGGCGATTAACTCTTCCCCCCAGATAAGGGCGATCCAGCCTGCGATCGCCAGATAAGGACCAAATGGAATGGCCTGTTTTCGATCATGGCCAGCAAAGATAATCATGCCAATACCGATGATAGCGCCGCAAAAAGATGAAAGTATTATGGTTAGCGGTAATATTTCCCAGCCCAGCCATGCACCGAGTAGCGCAAGAAGCTTAAAGTCGCCATGCCCCATACCTTCCTTGCCGGTCAGAATTTTGAAAGAGATGTAAACAAGCCAAAGTGTCATGTAACCTGCCATGGCCCCAATGAGACTGGAATAAACATCGGTGTAGAGCGCAAACAGGTTGCAGAATAGTCCCAGCCATAAAAATGGAAGGGTAATATCGTCCGGTAGCAATTGCTCATCTATGTCGATAAAACTCAGAGCGATCAGTGCCCATGTAAGTAGTAGGGCAGGTAATACTTGCAAACCAAAGCCAAAGTGCCAGGCAACCCCAAAAGATAGAACAGCTGTTAGCAATTCAATCGATGGGTATCGTATAGAAATAGGGCTATGACAGGCCGAACACTTTCCCTTTAAAAAAAGATAGCTTATTACGGGTACGTTTTCCCAAAACCTGATGTCATGCTGACAATGCGGGCAACGAGAGTTGGGTTTTATCAGAGTGTATTGAATACCTTCATTTTTACCAAGGTCATCCATTTCCAAAAAATCGCAACACTCCTTGCGCCAACTACTCTGCATCATCTTCGGTAGCCGATAGATCACGACATTCAAAAAGCTACCAACGAGCAAGCCTACTATCGTAATGGTTGTATAAAAAGCGATGATGTTAGTTTGTAGAAAGTATAGTAGATACACGAAAGTAACCTGTATATGCCTTAAAATGGGTTTTAGGCGACCTTTATTATTTACTTAAACCATGGCACGAATAGGAGCCACCTGGAGGTATTCTTAAGTCGTGATGAGCAGGATCGCGACCTTATACTGCGGCACCCATCTTGAATATAGGCAAATACATACCAATAACGATACCGCCGATGACGACACCGAGAAAAGCCATTATCGCCGGTTCCAGCAAGCTGGTCAGTGCCTCAACTGCATCATCAACTTCCTGTTCATACCAATCTGCTACTTTGCCAAGCATGGCATCTATCGCGCCGGATTCTTCACCAATAGCCACCATCTGTACCACCATATTCGGAAATAAACCCGTTTCGCGCATGGATGCCTGTAACTGTATACCTGTTGAAATATCATCTTTCATTTTCATCGAAGCATCGTAGTAAACGATGTTCCCGCAGGCACCGGCAACGGAGGTCATCGCTTCGACCAGTGGCGTACCGGCTGCAAACATCGTTTCCAGTGTTCGGGCGAATCTGGCAATAGCACCTTTTTCCATGACTTCACCAAGTACAGGCGCCTTTAATGATAAACGGTCGATGAAATGTTGCACCGCCTTGGATCGTTTTTTTGCTTCCAGACCACCATACGCGGCTCCTCCGATCACACCAAAAATAGCCCACCAATATGAGACGAAAAAATTGGACGCATCGATCAAAAATTGTGTTAATGCGGGTAAATCTGCGCCGAAGTTTGCAAATAAACTTGAAAATTGCGGAATAACGAAAATCATCAATATAGTAACAACAATAAATGCAACAACGATAACGGCCAGAGGATAAAACAACGCTGCTTTTATTTTCGATTTTAGCGCCTCAGTCTTTTCCATATAGGTGGCGAGCTTATGTAAAATAGCTTCCAGAATACCTGCTTGCTCTCCTGCCTCGACCAGGTTGCAATAGAGATCATTAAAGATAAGAGGTGTTTTGCGTAGCGAATCGGTCAGGCTGTTTCCGGCCTCCACATTGGCTTTGATACCCAGAATGAGATCCTGCATTGCGGGGTTCTCATGCCCACGGCCGACAATTTCAAAAGCTTGAACAAGTGGGACGCCTGATGACATCATGGTAGCCAATTGGCGAGAAAAAACGCAAATGTCTTTGGTTTTGACGGTTCCTTTTGAGGCGCCAAATAGAGGTTTTGGTTTTTTTCTGACTTTAAGCGGTTTCACACCTTGACGGCGAAGAACCGCTTTCACCAACGCGTCACTTTGACCACTCATTTCCCCTTTGACACGTTTGCCAGCTTTGTCCGTACCTTCCCAGACAAACATGTCTACTTTTGCAGCTTTAGCCATATTTTTTTCCTATTCTACGGTTACGCGGTTAACTTCTGAGAGAGAGGTAACACCCTGCATGGCTTTTGCCAGGCCTGAACGACGTATATCCCATATGCCTTCTAACTCCGCCTGGTCAGCCAACTGAACCGCGTTGGCGCCTTCAATGATCAGACGTTTCATGGCATCGGATACGTTCATTACCTGATAAATGCCACAACGCCCTTTATAGCCACTTTCACAATCAGGATTGCCGGTTACTGGCTGAAAAAGTTTTATACCCTGTTCAATATCTTCTTCGGTATAGCCTTCATCGAGCAGAGCATCTCTCGGCATGTCGAGTGGCTTCCGGTATTCACCATGCAGGCGTCGGCATAGGCGTTGGCCGGTGATCAGATTTATAGAAGTAGCTACGGCAAAGGCCTGGATGCCCATGTCCTGTAATCTGGTGAGCGTTTGTGGTGCGTCATTGGTATGTAGAGTCGACATCACCATGTGCCCGGTTTGAGCCGCTTTTACGGCGATAGAGGCGGTGCCGAGATCACGTATTTCCCCCACCAGTATGATGTCTGGATCCTGACGCAGGAAAGCTTTTAGCGCCTTTTCAAATGTCATACCGGTGCGTTCGTCCACTTGCACCTGGTTCACACCTGGCAGATTAATTTCAACAGGATCTTCAGCCGTAGAAATGTTGATATCGACCTGATTGAGAATACTGATGCCCGTATAAAGAGATACCGTCTTACCACTACCTGTAGGGCCGGTGACAAGAAACATGCCATAGGGTTTATGCAGGTTAGTCAGGAAGTTTTCTTTTTGCTCAGGCTCGTAACCGAGCATATCAATCTGCAAAGCTGCCGCATCCGAATCAAGGATACGCATAACCGTCTTCTCGCCAAACAGGGTTGGACAGCAACTGACACGAAAATCAATGGACTTGGTCTTGGAAAGTTTCAATTTAATACGACCGTCCTGTGGTACGCGACGTTCAGAAACATCTAATCGCGCCATGACTTTGATTCTGGCCGCGATCTTGGATGACAGGGCAAGTGGTGGCTTGGCAACCTCAGTCAGTACGCCATCAATACGAAATCTAACCCGATAAATCTTTTCATAGGGTTCAAAATGCAGATCTGAGGCACCTTTTTTTATGGCATCAAGCAACACCTTGTTCACGAATTTGACGACAGGGGCATCATCAATATCGTTATCTTTGTCATCTTGCCCCGATGTTTCCTCGGCGACCTCCAGATCCTCCAGTTCGTCCAGGTCATCATCGTCCATATCGCCCAGACCGCCGTCCATATCTTCGAGCGTTTTGTCGATAAGTTTGGCCAGTTTGTCTTCTTCCACCAGAATGGCTTCAGTGTTCATGCCTACGGCAAACTTAATTTCGTCTAGTGCCTGAAGATTCGTCGGATCAGACAGAGCAATATAAAGACGTTTTCCGCGCTTAAATATGGGCAGAGCGTGGTGTTTTTTGATCAGGTCATCCTTGATTAATTTGACCACATCCAGGTCCAGTTCAAGAGAATCAATCTCTAACAGAGGCACTCCAAATTCCTGCGAGGCGGCGATAGCAATCTCGTTGCTGGGCGCGAGATTATTTTCAACGAGGTAGGCGACGAAGGGTTGTTTCTTTTTCAGCGCACTCTGGAAATGTTCCTGAGCTGCCGCCTCTTCAAGTAAACCGTCCAAAACAAGTTTTCGGGCCAAACCACTGAGGTTAATTTTGTTTGCTGGAGAAGCCATATAGATGTGACCTTTTTTCTTTCGATTTAGCGCTAAATATTAGATTATATGGAGAAAATAACCAACACCTTTATTAGATTGTAAGTCTTTCTAGCGTAAACTTCCTGAGCAAAAGTGGCTTTTCTGCGGGACTTCACAAAAGATTTAATTTGGCTCCAATTGTTTGTGCTTTACATCGACGGATTATATTGAGAGAAACTAATCTATATATCTGATTTATAAGTATTAGTTAGCATGCTCCTGACGAAATACCAGTTTACTGTCAGCATCTCCATCTACAAGAATTAAGGCTCCCGGACTGAAGTCTCCCGACAATATCGCTTTGGCGAGCGGTGTTTCCAGTTGTACCTGAATAGCTCGTTTTAGCGGCCTTGCGCCGTAGACTGGATCAAAACCGGCTTTACCCAATATATCCAATGCCGCCTCCGACACCTGAATTTGTAAATCTTGTTCAGCCAGTCGCTCTGCAACACGTTTAATCTGGATGTCTGCGATGGCTCTGATTTGCTTTTGTTGCAGTGCATGAAATACAACCAGATCGTCAATGCGATTGATAAATTCAGGTCGAAAATTATGTGTCACCACTTCTAGCACCGTATTTTTCATGCTGTCATAGTCTGCATCATCGGACATTTGCTGTATCAGGTCAGAACCAAGGTTCGAGGTCATGACAATCACTGTGTTCCGAAAGTCGACGGTACGTCCATGGCCATCTGTCAGACGGCCGTCGTCCAGTACTTGCAGGAGGATATTAAATACATCGGAATGTGCTTTCTCTATTTCGTCCAGGAGAATAAGACTATAGGGCTTTCGGCGTACTAGCTCTGTGAGGTAGCCGCCTTGCTCGTAACCGACATAGCCTGGTGGTGCGCCTATGAGGCGGGCAACAGAATGCTTTTCCATGTATTCCGACATATCAATACGGATCAAAGCTTCCTCGGTATCAAACAAAAACTCAGCCAGGGCTTTGCATAACTCAGTTTTGCCCACACCAGTGGGACCCAGAAAAAGAAAGGAACCGTTGGGCCGATCTGGATCAGATAAACCCGCTCGAGATCGGCGTATGGCATCCGCTACACTGCTGATGGCTTCATCCTGACCAATGACCCGTTGGTGAAGGGCGGTTTCCATCTGCAGAAGTTTGTCACGCTCTCCTTCCAACATTTTACTCACAGGAATTCCGGTCCATTTGGAGACAACTTCAGCGATCTCGTTTTCGGTGACTTTGTTTCGCAGCAGTGTCATGCCTTCTATTTCAGTTTCGCTGGCCTTTGCCAATTGCTTTTCCAGCTCCGGCATCAATCCATATTGCAACTCTGACATGCGATTCAAATCGCCCGCGCGTTTTGCGGTCTCAAACTCCAGACGTGCAGACTCCAGTTTTTCCTTGATGTTGTGACTGCCTTGCAAAGTGGCTTTTTCACTCAGCCAGATTTGCTCCAGGTCAGAAAATTCTCTTTGTACGGCATCAATTTCCTCATCCAGAGTCTTCAGTCGTTGTTTCGAGGCGGTATCCGTTTCCTTCTTCAGGGCCTGGCGTTCGATTTTCATTTGAATTAATCGGCGCTCAAGCTTATCCATGACTTCCGGTTTAGAATCGATTTCTATACTGATGCGGCTGGCCGACTCGTCAATAAGATCGATGGCTTTGTCGGGCAATTGCCGATCTGTTATGTAACGGTGAGACAGGGTTGCCGCTGCGACGATGGCAGGATCGGTGATTTGTACGTTGTGATGGACTTCGTAGCGTTCCTTCAATCCGCGCAGGATGGCAATGGTATCGACTACGCTGGGTTCGCCTACCAATACCTTTTGAAAGCGTCTCTCAAGTGCTGCATCTTTTTCTACATGACTCCGGTATTCATCCAGAGTGGTCGCGCCAATACAATGCAATTCACCTCTGGCCAGGGCTGGTTTCAACATGTTACCGGCATCCATAGCGCCTTCGGCCTTGCCCGCACCCACCATGGTGTGCACTTCATCGATAAAAAGGATGATTTGTCCGTGTTGTTTGCTCAAATCATTGAGCACGGCTTTAAGTCGTTCTTCAAATTCACCGCGGAATTTCGCGCCGGCGATTAACAGACCCATGTCCAGTACCAGTAAACGTTTGCCCTTCATTGCGTCAGGTACTTCGCCATTAACGATACGCTGTGCCAGGCCTTCGACGATCGCCGTCTTACCTACACCAGGTTCGCCAATGAGAACGGGGTTATTTTTGGTTCGTCGCTGCAGGACCTGAATGGTTCGACGTATTTCATCATCACGGCCAATAACCGGATCCAGCTTTCCCTGTTCTGCGCGTTCGGTCAGATCAATCGTATATTTTTCCAGCGCCTGGCGTTGCTCTTCCGCATAGGGATCATTGACACGCTCACCACCGCGCAACTTGTCTATTGCCTGTTCTATTCCAGCTTGCTCTGCACCACATTCTTTCAACAATTTCGCCAAGACACCTTTATCTTCCAGGGCTGCGAGCACGTAAAGTTCGCTGGAAATGTAATCGTCGTTTCGTTTTTGGGCGTATTTGTCTGTCAGGTTAAGAAGGCGATCCAGTTCTTTGGAGATATGTACTTCACCACCGCTTCCTTCAACTTGTGCGATTTGATCCAGTGCATCACCCAGTCTGGAACGCAACTGGTTTACATTGACGCCAGAGGAATCGAGTAAATGTCTACTGGTCCCGCCGGACTGATCCAGCAGTGCGGTCATGACATGAATGGGTTCAATAAACTGGTGATCGCGACCGAGTGCCAGACTTTGGGCGTCCGCCAGCGCTTGCTGAAATTTACTGGTAAGTTTATCTGTTCGCATCTTGCTCGTAACTCAAGTTTTGTAGTTACTCTCTAACATGCGGGCGAGGAGCGCTAAATCAAGCTCCGGGCATAAAACTCTTCGATGATCAGTAAACGCCTATATCAAAATAGGAACGTGAGATTTTACTAATGGCTACTACATAAGCTGCTGTACGGAAATCTTCTACTTTTTTATTATTTTTTAGCGTCTCGCTAAGTTCCTGATAAGCGTTGCGCATGGTGTCATCGAGGCCTGAGCGGACCAGATCCAACTCATCGGCACCTCTCACTAAATCTTTGCGCGCCCATTCCGGTACCGTTTGATCTGTCAGAGATTCCATTGCAGCAATGAGATTTTGACCACGCATTTCATCGAAACGACGTTCCATTCGACCAAAACGGATATGAGATAAATTACGAATCCATTCAAAATAAGAAACAGTGACGCCGCCAGCATTGACGTAGGCGTCTGGCAAGATAGTCACGCCGCGCGCGCGTAAAATCTCATCGGCCTCAAAAGTAACAGGGCCATTGGCGGCTTCGACGATAAGTTTGGCTTTTATGCTGTTGGCATTCTCAGCCGTTATTTGTGCTTCCAGTGCCGCTGGAATGAGGATGTCGCATTCCAGTTCCAGAGCGGCGCGACCATTGTCGGAGTAGGTGCCTCCAGCAAAACCCTTGATGGTTTTGTGCTCATTTATATGTTGGCGGACAGCCTCAACTGCCAGACCATCTTCGTTAATCAAAGCGCCATCCCATTCGACGATAGCGATGATTTTTGCGTCGTCTTCTTCATCGAGTAATTTAGCGGCGTAGTAACCTACATTGCCAAGACCTTGAACAATAATTCGCTTGCCGCCAAGACTGCCACTCAATCCCGCCGCCTTGATGTCATCGGCATGCCTGAAAAACTCACGTATGGCATAGACTACCCCGCGGCCTGTGGCTTCAGTACGACCACGTATTCCGCCATGGGCGACAGGTTTACCGGTAACGCAACCCAAATGGTTGATGTCTTCCGGGTGTAACATTTTATAGGTGTCAGCAATCCAGGCCATTTCCCGTTGCCCCGTGCCCATGTCCGGTGCGGGCACGTTGGTCGCAGGACTTAGAAAACCTTTGCGTATTAGTTCCCGGGCGAAACGACGGGTGATCAGTTCCATTTCATCTCGACCATATTTTGTCGGGTCAATCAGCAAACCACCTTTAGAGCCGCCAAAGGGCACATCTACGATGGCACACTTGTAGGTCATCAGTGCAGCCAGCGCCTCGACTTCATCCTGATTGACTATCGTGGCAAAACGGATACCGCCTTTGGCTGGTAATCGATGGCTGCTATGGACAGCCCTCCAGCCGGTAAATACTTCCACACGGCCTTTGATGTTAACAGGGAAGTTGACTTTAATTGTCGAATTGCAAGCCTTGATAGCGGCAGCAATGTCCGGTGCCATGTCCATTGCGAGGAAGGCGCGGTCCGCCATATGGTTGACACTCTCGCTGAATGAAAGCGTACTACTATCGTTATTACTCATTATTTCTCTCCCCAGATTCATATTCATGTAGTGACTTAGAATTCTTTCAATTCCCCAGCATAGTTTAATTACTGTCAGATTCCATCCATATCAGGCTCGCCATTCGTCCGGTTTCCGCCTCCCGCCGATAGGAATAGAACCTGGCTTGCTCATCGAATGTGCATAAGTTACTAGCATATACCATTGATATACCTAGCTTTACTAATTGACGACGGACAAGCGTTTCGAGACTGGCTTGCCATTTTCCCTTACGCGTAAAGGTGAACGCATGTTCTGTGCCCGGAATGGCACGTAAGCAGGCCTGGCGCACGTCGTCTCCCACCTCATAGCACTTTGCGTGGATATGCGGTCCAATCCAGGCGAGCAAATTGCTACTGTCTGTATCAAAACTAGACCTGACTTCATGCAGAATATTTGTACAGATACCACGCCAGCCCAAATGTACCGCGGCAACCTGGCTGCCTTCCTTATTACACAGCAATAAGGGCAAACAATCTGCAGTGAGAATGCCACAAACGATGTTTCCTTGTCTGGTAAAGCAAGCATCGGCAATGACATTGATAGACCATTCCCCGCTACTGATTAGCCGCGCGCCGTGCTCCTGCTGTAACCAGAGTGGAGGAGAGGGCAATTGCAATTCGTGTTGCAGCAAGGCCCGGTTTCGCTCGACAGTTTCCGGCTCGTCACCCACATGTGAAGCCAAATTCAAACCAGCGTAGGGAGGCAGACTAGTGCCCGCTCGCTTTGTTGTCGTGCCTGCCTTTATCCAGTGAGGAGCCGGCCAGTTAGCTGGAATCCAGATATCATTATTTCCTGGGCTCATTTTCCAAAATGCTTAGCAAAGACTGAAAATCATCGGGAAGCGGGGCCGTAAAAGTGAGCGCCTCACCCGTGTCAGGGTGCACTAAACCCAGTTCAACTGCGTGCAAGGCCTGGCGAGAGAATTGTGTAATTTTCTCTCTCAATGTGTCCGAGCAGTTCCGTGGCAATCGATTGCGCCCACCATAGACGGGGTCACCGACAATGGGATACTTGATATGTTCCATATGCACCCTGATTTGGTGTGTGCGGCCACTTTCCAGTTGTAACTGAACATGCGTGTGTGAGGCAAACTTTTTTAGAACACGATAGTGGGTAGTTGCTTGCCTTCCGGATTCCTTAACTGCCATTCGCATACGCTGGATATGGTGTCTGGCAATGGCGGCGTTAACCGTGCCGCCAGCAGTCATGACACCGTGGACAATGGCCTGATACTGTCGTTTGACCAATCGTTGTTGGAGTTGATCCGCTAGATAGGTATGTGTCGATGGATCAAGCGCAATGACCATCAAGCCAGTGGTCTCTTTATCCAATCTTTGCACGATACCTGCACGGGGAACATGCTCTAGTTGAGGATAATAGTAGAGAAGCGCATTAAGTAGAGTATGTCGGGGATTGCCAGCACCTGGATGAACGACCAATCCTGCGGGTTTGTTGAGAATTAGAAAAGCCTTATCCTCATGGACGATATTCAATGGCAAGGCTTCTTTTTCCGATTCCTGCTGTATCTGAAATTCTGCATCAATTTGAATAGATTGGCCGCTTGTGACACGGTCGCGTTGTCGCAGTGCACCCTCATCGACAGTCACATAACCCTGGCGTATCCAGTCCTGCAGACGCGAACGGGAATGTTGCGGGCATAGATGAGCTAGAGCTTGATCCAGGCGCTTGCCATCGAGCTCTTCTGGCACGGTTAAGGTCAATCTTTCAGTCGGCATGATCCGGAATTTCGTGTATAAGACATCGTTTTTCGGGGTATTATACTGTTTTGGGTAACGATACAGATGGTTATTAATTCATGAAAATGCGAGTTCTGTTATTTATATTACTGTTAGCGAGTGCGGGATGTTCTTTTTTTGGCAAGGATGAGGATGAATCGGCAAAAAACTGGACAGTGGATCGACTTTACAATGAGGCCAAGGGAGCGTTGGATTCCGGTTACTACAGTAAAGCGGTGCAATATTACGAATTCCTGGAAACGCGTTTTCCTTTCGGCGTCTATGGCCAGCAGTCCTTGCTGGATTTAGCGTATTCGTATTATAAAACCGAAGATTTCGATGCAGCAGTGTCGGCCTGTGATCGCTTTGTGCGTCTGTACCCGCAAAACTCACATGTAGATTACGCCTATTATCTACGCGGCCTGATTAATTTTGGTCGTGGCAGAGGACTAACTGAGCGTTTCCTGCCGCTGGACACCTCACAACGCGATCCGTCCGGCGCACTCCAGGCCTTTCGCGATTTTTCCGAGCTGGCCAGAAAGTATCCGAAAAGTGAGTACATCCCCGATGCGGAAAAGCGCATGGTCTATCTTCGCAATTTACTGGCGCAACATGAAGTGCATGTGGCGAATTATTATATGGTGCGTGGTGCCTATGTGGCGGCTGCAAATCGCGCCCGCTACGTAGTTGAGACCTACCCGCGGACGCCGGCGGTTCCCGATGCGCTGGTGCTTATGGCCAAGGCCTACAAGGTACTGGAACTGGATGATCTTTCAGGAGACGCCATGCGCGTGCTTGAATTAAATTACCCGAATCATCCAGGTCTTTACGAAGTCAAAGGTATTCTCATCAGGTAGTTTCCCTGCACACTCTCTTTATCAAAATTCTCGATAACCAGAGGTAATGGGATAGCGGCGGTCACGGCCGAAGGCGCGTTCAGTGATACGCACGCCGGGAGCTGCCTGGCGACGCTTGTATTCATTCCTGTCTACCATCTGGATAATTTCCAGCACCGTTTCACGTTCGAATCCTGCTTCAATGATTTCATCCGGGCTTTGATCCAGTTCAATGTAGCGCTCCAAAATGGGATCAAGAATGTCGTAGGCTGGCAGGGAGTCCTCATCTTTTTGATTTGGTCGAAGTTCTGCACTGGGCGGGCGATCGATGATGCGTTGAGGGATTATCTGCTCCTGTGAATTTCGCCAGTTCGCCAACTCGTAAGTCAGGGTTTTCGACAGGTCTTTCAAGGGGGCAAAACCACCCGCCATATCGCCATAGAGCGTGGCATAACCGACGGACATTTCACTTTTGTTACCGGTAGTGAGCACCAGTTTCCCAGTCTTGTTGGACAAAGCCATCAGTAATACACCTCTTGATCTGGCCTGTATATTCTCTTCTGTTGTGTCAGCTGATAAACCTGCAAATATCGGCGCAAGAAGGTTCGTAAAAGCGACGACAGCTTCTTCAATAGGAAGAATATGGTAGGGCACTGAGAGAATCACAGCCATTTCTTTGGCATCATCCGTACTCATGTCTGCAGAGTAACGTGAGGGCATAATCAACACCTCGATATTTTCAGCACCCAGCGCATCCACGGCGATGGCCAGGGTCAAGGCTGAGTCAATACCGCCTGATAATCCAATCACCGCGCCTTTAAAACCGTTTTTCCTCACATAATCTTTTACACCGAGCACCAGGGCATGATAAATGCTGTGGCGGTGATCCAATATTTCAGGTGAAGACGATGAGGATTTGAAGTTAAGACGGTCCTTCTGTTGACTTACCTCAATTAAATAAAGTCCCTCTTCAAATTGCGGGGCGCGAAATACAATCTTTCCGTCGCTATCAATTATTGTTGAACCACCATCAAAAACGAGTTCGTCCTGACCGCCAATCAGGTTCACATAAATGATGTTTAAGTTTGTTTCAGCAACACGTTGTTTAAGTAGAGCATCGCGCTCGGCCAGTATGTCGGCATGATAGGGTGAGGCATTAATGTTAATGAGCAATCGTGCGCCCAAATCTGCTGCCTGCCCGGCGGGTGCAGGCGACCAAAGATCTTCGCAGATGCTTAAGGAAGTGGGAATGCCATGCAAATCGAACATGCAGCTTGAGTTGCCTGGGGAAAAATATCGCTTCTCGTCAAACACGCCATAATTTGGCAGGTCCTGCTTATAGTATAGCGCGCGTTTTTCGCCATCTTTTATCAAGCTACAGGCGTTGTATAGACCTTCCGAAGTTTTTTCAGGATAGCCAAGAACGATGCCAATGTCATTGGATGCCGAGCTAATTTGACGAAGGGCTCTCTCAATTTGTACAAACAGTGCACGCCTAAGCAAAAGATCTTCCGGCGGATACCCGCATATGCTCAGTTCCGGAAATATTATCAAGTCAACAAAGTGGCTGCGTGCCTTTTCGATGTTATCAAGAATGCGTTTTGTATTCCCCTTGATATCGCCAACGCACAGATTAATCTGCGCGATCGCAATTAGGAGCTTTGCTTTAAAAGGCATTATTGTCAGGAATTTTTCGATTCAGGCAAAAACTTACGGCTACCATTCTTACTCGACAACTAAAATTTAGCATGCATCGCGTCGAAAGTGCCTGGAAAAAAGTGGAATGGTTTTGATTATTTAACTTTTTTCAAAATAGCGGCGCCCAAATCTGCAGGAGAACGTACTGTGGTCACACCCGCTGATTCCAGAGCTGCAAACTTGTCCTCAGCTGTGCCTTTGCCTCCGGAAATAATGGCGCCAGCGTGGCCCATGCGTTTTCCGGGCGGAGCGGTCACACCCGCGATATACCCAACGACAGGCTTGGTTACATTTGCCTTGATAAACGCAGCGGCCTCCTCTTCGGCTGTGCCGCCAATCTCGCCGACCATAATAATGCCTTTGGTCTCAGGGTCTTGTTCGAACAGCTCAAGACAATTAATGAAATTCATTCCATGAATGGGATCACCACCAATACCAACACAAGTGGTTTGACCTAGTTTAGCCAGGGATGTTTGATGCACAGCTTCGTATGTTAATGTGCCCGAGCGCGAGACAATGCCTATGCTGCCCGGCATGTGAATGCTACCAGGCATGATGCCAATCTTGCATTGTCCAGGTGTGATGATGCCAGGACAGTTCGGCCCGATGAGACGTGTGTCTGGATATTGATCAAGATAAGCCCTAACTTTGACCATATCGATTACCGGTATACCTTCAGTAATACAAACAATTAGCTTAATCCCGGCGGCGGCGGCTTCCGTCACGGCTTCTGCGGCGAAGGCGGCAGGTACCATGATCATAGTGGCGTCTGCGCCGGTTCCATTCACCGCGTCTGCCACTGTATTAAATACTGGCTGGCCAAGATGTTTCTCACCGCCTCTTCCAGGTGTTACGCCACCAACAATCTGAGTGCCATATTCAATAGCTTGCTCTGCGTGAAAAGTTCCCTGACGACCGGTAAAGCCCTGGACAATAACTTTAGTGTCTTTGTTGACGAGGATGGACATTAGTTAGCTCCTCCTTTGGCCGCGGCAACCACTTTATTTGCAGCATCAGTAAGATCATCAGCCGAAATTATTTTCACATCACTTTCGTTAAGCATACGTTTGCCTTCCTCTACTTTAGTGCCTTCCAGACGGGCTACAACGGGGACTTTAACCCCAACTTCCTTGACCGCAGCGATAATACCTTCTGCAATTAGATCGCAACGTACGATGCCGCCAAAGATGTTCACCAGAATGGCTTCCACTTTCGGATCAGACACAATTAATTTAAATGCTTCCGCAACTCTTTCCTTGGTCGCACCACCTCCGACATCAAGGAAGTTGGCGGGATCACCTCCGTGTAATTTAATAACGTCCATTGTCGCCATGGCAAGGCCCGCACCATTTACCATGCAGGCGATATTGCCATCCAGAGAAATATAATTGAGATCAAATTTTCTGGCGGCGTTTTCCTTTTCATCTTCCTGGGCTGAATCTCGCCATTCTTCAAGGTTTGGCTGTCTGTATAAGGCGTTATCATCAACGGAAATTTTTGCATCGAGTGCTTCAAGATCACCGGACCTGGTAATAATTAGAGGATTAATTTCCACCAGGCTTAGATCTTTTTCAACAAACAAACGGTAGATACTTGCGAGAATACTTGATAATTGCTTTTGCTGTTTAGCATCGAATTCGAGTTGAAACCCAAGTTGGCGACATTGATAGCTTTGTAAGCCCATGATGGGGTCAACCATGAAGGTAAATATTTTTTCTGGTTCGGTCGCGGCAACTTCCTCAATATCCATACCGCCAGCGCGAGACGCCATCACTGCAATTCGGCGCTGACTACGCTCTACCAGCATGCCAAGATAGAGTTCCGATTCAATTTCAGATACTGACGAGACCAACACACAGTCGATGGGATTACCTCCCGGACCAGATTGCTTGGTGACGAGGCGGGTGCCGAGAAGACTTTTTACATACGCTTCCAGTTCCTCTTTGCCTTTGACGAGTTTTACACCGCCTGCCTTGCCACGACCGCCAGCATGAACCTGGGCTTTGACCACCCAGCTATCGCCACCGAGATCGGCAGCACAGCGGTCTGCCTCATTGACAGTATGAGCCGGTTTCCCCGGGGGTACTGGGATACCATAATCTTCGAAAAGTAATTTTGCCTGGTATTCGTGAAGGTTCATCTTCTAGCCCTTTATTCGTTATTAGAGTGGAAATCAGTCGATTTGCCTGATTATATAAGCAATGTAGCGTCACTTACTGCGAAAGTTTAAATAAATACAACCAAATTTCCCAGTGGAGGATTAAAATGTCAGGAATATGCTACGTTTTTTACTACTTATCCTTGTATTTTCTATGGTTATAGCCGTTTTAAGCCGAAACCGTTCTGGCTCAAAAACCGACAATAATGACAGCGCAAAATTATTGCCATCCAAAATGGAGAAATGCGTCTACTGTCAATTACACGTAATGCAGGAAGATGCTATCAAATTTGATGGGCAATACTACTGTAGTATTGAACATCAGCAAAAAGCAGAAATTGAAAACCGCCAGTGAATATAAAGAATATGGATAGGTCGCAAAACGTTTCCTGGGAGGCCTTAACTTATTTTAATTTTTATCGTTTCCTCGTTTCATTTTTGTTCGTCTCCTTATACTGGGTAGGACAACTCCCAGAGCCATTGGGAGAATATGACAGCAGGATTTTCGGCATAGCTGCACACGTTTATCTGCTCGTTTCTATGTCGGCACAGCTTTTCGTTCGCTTGAAAGTACCAGCCTACGTGATGCAGGTTGCAGCCAATGTTTTTCTGGACATCATTATCATTACTACAATGATGTACGCAAGCGCGGGTCTGAATAGTGGTTTCGGCATGTTGTTGGTCATAGCCGTTGCGGGGGGCAGTTTACTCAGCACGAAAAAAATGGGTTTTCTCTATGCCTCTGTGACAACCATTGCTGTATTGGGACACGAAGGCTACATGCAGTTACAACATTTCGGGGTATCGCCCAATTACACGCACGCCGGATTTTTGGGAATTACTTTTTTCGCGACTGCTGCGATAAGTCACGCATTGGCAAAACGAGTGGAAGTGTCCGAAGCCCTGGCCGAGGAACGCGCTATTGATCTCGAAAACCTGGCGATGCTAAATGAGCATATTGTACAGCGCCTTCAATCCGGGATTGTTGTACTTGATGACGAATTCAGAGTTGTTTTGGCCAATGAATCGGCAAACCAATTGCTTGGAACGAGTAAGGCTTCACATAAAGCAATAATAACTGAAATATCTGAATCATTGGGTAGAAAAATACATGAGTGGATTGAGGACAAAGGTAAACAAAGTACAATTATAAAGTTAGGAGATGACAAAATTGAGATTCAAGCTTCATTTACTCGGCTAACGCTAGAGAAGAAATTTGAAATTCTGATTTTTCTTGAAGATGTTTCCAGCATACGACGACACGCACAACAAATGAAATTGGCATCCCTTGGCAGACTGACAGCAAGTATTGCACATGAAATCCGTAATCCACTCGGCGCTATTAGTCACGCCGGACAGCTTTTAACGGAAGCGGAATCAATTACTGGCGAAAATCGGCGTTTAACAACTATCATTGATGAGCAATCCAGGCGGGTTAATAACATAATTGAAAACGTTATGAGTATTAGCCGTAGACAACAGGCGATGCCTGCCATGGTTAAACTGGATGACTGGTTGACAAAATTTACCCGGGAATTCACAAGCAGATATAAACTCGGACCTGAGGCAGTGAAGCTGGTCGTGGCTAACGATAGTATCTATGCCAGTATGGATCCGGGGCAGCTCTACCAGGTACTATGGAATTTGAGCGAAAACGGCATTCGTTATAGTACACAGAACCCATTACTCGAAATTAAATGTGACATTATGAAAGAGATGCAGCGTCCCTATATTGATGTAATAGATCGCGGGCCTGGTATCACTAAAGAGGTTGAAGAACAATTGTTTGAACCTTTTTTCACCACGAGTTCCAAAGGCAGTGGTTTAGGTTTGTATATCGCCCGGGAATTGTGCGAAGCCAATCAAGCCACGCTGAATCTAAATTCCAACAATGAAGAGGGTTGTTGTTTCCGGGTTTATTTTTCACATCATGAAAAGCAGCACAACATTATCTAATCATCATGACTTTCACAGCATTAATTATTGATGACGAGCCTGATATTCGTGAACTGCTGGAAATTACTTTAAGCCGGATGGATATTCGTTGTAACTGCGTGGGAGATATTTCTTCAGCCAAAGCAATGTTAAAAACTCAGCAGTTTGATTTATGTTTAACGGACATGAAGTTGCCCGATGGCGATGGCGTTGATCTCGTTTCTTACGTTCAGGAATATTGGCCACAAATGCCTATCGCGGTGATAACGGCCCATGGCAATATGGAAACGGCCATTCAGTCGCTCAAGGCAGGTGCATTCGACTTTCTAAGCAAACCTGTTGATCTGGCGTTATTACGCTCGTTAATTTCAAGCGCGCTTAAACTATCTACCGCTCCGCCACAGTCTGCAATACAGCTTATTGGTCAAAGTGAGGAGATAGTCGATCTAAGAGAAAAAATTACCAGGGTGGCGCGCACGCAAGCACCGATTTATATCTACGGAGAATCGGGCACGGGAAAGGAGTTGGTGGCGCGTATGATACATGAGCACAGTTCACGACAGGATCAACCTTTTGTACCGATCAATTGTGGGGCTATTCCAACTGAACTAATGGAGAGTGAATTTTTTGGCCATAAAAAAGGAAGCTTTACCGGGGCACACGTGGATAAATCAGGTTTATTTTCATTGGCGGAAGGCGGCACTTTATTCCTTGATGAAGTCGCGGAGCTTCCTGCACATATGCAGGTAAAGTTACTTCGAGTCTTACAGGAGAAGAAGGTTCGGCCGATTGGCGCAGAACAGGAAAGCGCGACCAATGTACGTATTATTAGTGCATCTCATAAAAATCTTAATGCTCAGCTACATCAAGGCGAATTCCGCAATGATTTATACTTTCGAATTAATGTTATCCAGCTCGATATTCCGAGCTTACGGGAACGAAAAGAAGACATAGCATTATTAGCTGATTATGCCTTGAATAAAATATTGAAGTCATCGAACTTGCATAAGAAAAATCTAAGCTCAGATGCAATTGAAATTTTACAAAACTACGCCTTTCCGGGCAACGTAAGAGAGTTGGAAAACATACTCGAACGAGCGGTTGCATTTTGCGACGGCGATGAAATAGATAGCGCTCATATCGAAACACAGGGTTTTGGAGGTGCTAAGCCTGATGGCTATACGCCGACATTACATGAACATTTTTCTGCAGACTACCATCTGGATAACTATCTCGAAGATATAGAAAGACAGCTTATTATGGATGCCTGTGGAAAAGTAAAATGGAAGAAATCGGCTGCCGCCAAACTGCTCGGGATATCACTCAGATCACTACGATACAAACTGAAAAAACTGGATATGGATAAGCAAGACGGGGCCATTGAGTAGCCAGTTGAGTTTTGAATTTTGTGCCTGGGTGAACATCCATACCATTCTCAGAGAGTATATTTACACGCACAAAGTGACATTTTGTGTCAGAAAGTTACAAAATTTCTACGCTTGCCGGAATAGGAGATAGCATGCGGAGAAAATACTTAGTTAAATAAAATCAATAAGTTATGATTTGTTCTCATGAATTTGGACGCAAAGTGGATAATATGGCTTGGATCATGCTTATCCTATAAAACCAGGCTGAAACAATACACCAGAGCAAATGTTACAGTTTATTATTGGCTATCGTCGCGGTCTCATTTTTGGGAAGGCAGGCGTAGGCGCAAATCACCTGGTTTACTTTTAACTTTTAGGAGATTTTGAAATGAAGAAGACACAACAGGGTTTTACCCTTATCGAATTGATGATCGTTGTTGCGATTATCGGTATTCTGGCGGCGGTTGCACTACCTGCTTATCAGGATTATACAAACAGGGCCAAGGTCACAGAGCTAATTTTGGCTGCTGCTGATGCCAAGGTAAATATCTCGGAATTTGCCCAGGTGAATAGTACATTGAGTTCCTGTTGTTCCAGCTTAAGTATTAATACAGCAGGCAAAAATGTTGCCAGTGGTACAGTTGGAACTAATACGGGTGTTATCACCGTTGTTGGCGCAGGTTTCCCTTCTGGAACCTCCGTAAATATT
>JBLIML010000043.1:0-22801 GCA_047638675.1 Planctomycetota bacterium
ACCTATCTTACATAGTACTCATCTTTTAGTGGGGTATGCATTCCCACGCGGAGCGAGGGAACGAGGTGGCTGGGTTTAATTGCTGGTGCTGGTTCCCAGGGTCTCCGTGGGGATCCATACCTATCTTACGTACTACTTGTCTCTTAGTGAGGTATGCATTCCCACGCGGAGCGAGGGAACGAGGGTGGCGGGGTTTAATTGCTGGTGCTGGTTCCCACGGTCTCCGTGGTAATCCATACCTATCTTACATAGTACTCATCTTTTAGTGAGGTATGCATTCCCACGCGGAGCGAGGGAACGAGGTGGCTGGTTGGTTCTCGTACGGAGTGTTCGAAAAAGATATTTAGAATGTAGAGTTGATGTGCTGCATCAGCCTTTGCAAGACCTGAGTTGGGCTCATGTTCGGGCGTGGTAAGTTTTCAATGGTGCCTGCTCGAATCTTCAGATGCCCAAAGCGCGGGCCGGGACTTTTTTTCAGTTCAAACAGGGCATCGATCAAGTTCGAATCATCACCACTGTAGCTCACTCCATAACCGCAGGCGGCGGCGACATCTGCAAACTGAACATTGGAGGCTACTGTAGCCTGGGCACCGGTTGAATCGTGAACTTCATTATCTAAAAGAATATGGACAAGGTTGCTTTGTCCGTAGCTGCCGATGGTGGCGAAATTTCCCATGCGCATCAATGCGGCACCATCGCCATCGATAATAACTGTCTGCTTTTCGGGTCTGGCCAGCGCGATACCCAGAGCTAATGACGAAGCACAACCCATTGAACCCACCATATATAAATGATTCGCACGGTCATCAATAGCATAAAGTTCGCGGCCGCTAAAACCGGTAGTGGCTATGACGACAGAACTCTCAATCGGTGTATTGTTTATGATTTGTTTCAGCGCCATCTGTCTCGATATTCTACCCTGGTCACTACTTGCGAATGAGCGTCGGTCTATCGTGCGATTATTAACGGAGGGGACGCTGGTATTTTTCAATTCATGTTCAGCCACAGCACCTTTGGGCATGATGAAGGCATAAGGTCTTCGCTCTTTTTGCATGTAGTCGCAGGCTCGTTGTAAGGCCGGCTGGATAGCCTCTTTCTTAACTGGGAAAACCTCCCAGGGTGTTCGCATGGTGTCAAACAAATCACCGGTGATCTGTCCCATCAATTCATGCTGAGGTTCATCTTTCAATCCAGGCGCACCACGATGGGTGGCAATGATCAGCAGCGGGATACGAAATACATAAGCGAGGGAGGTCAGCGGGCTTATTGCATTCCCCAAACCTGAATTTTGCATCATTACCACCGCTGGCTTTCCAGCGATTGCCATGCCAGCGGCGGTGGAGAGGGCATCGCCTTCATTAGCCGATGAGATATAAGTTAAGGACTCATCGTTAATGACATAGTTAATGAAAGGCGTTAAAAAGGAGCAAGGTACACCGCTGTAATGCTGAAAACCGCGCTGCCGGGCAGCTTCTATGAAACTCTCTGCAGAAATCATTACGCAGATTTATTGACCGTGAGTAAAGTCGCTGGCGCGATCAATGTCGTCGAGTGAATTCACATCAAGCCAATGACCGTTAATATAATGCACATGTATCTCTTTCCCCTGCTCAACCAGATAGTTCAGCAAATCCGGCATAGTGAGAGAGTTAAAATCTTCATGAGTGTTAAGTTCCTCTAGCGCTTCGTGAAGCCATATTCGTCCCGTCGGGTTGACCTTTAACATACCAATCCATCTGCCACTCGGTTCACCATGTGATGACTCTTTTACTTCTGACACATGCTTAAGAAATACCTCCTGCTTAAGCAGGGATCGATCATCTTCTTTGCTGCAATAGGAATAATCCGGGGCGCCGCTAATGTGTGAGGTTTCCAGCTTCGAGTCCACTACAATGACCAAATCACCTTCGCTTTGAAGCAAGTCACTAAGGACATAGCCGCGAAATAACACGTCTCCATACATGATGAGCATGTTGTCATTGAAGCAAGATTCAGCGCATGCGAGAGAACTAAGTTCCGATGAATGCTCATATTCATGATTCACACATACATCGATGCCGGATATTTCAACTGTTTCGGCTTTATATCCCGCGACCACAGTGATCTTGTTAATCGACTGTTTTTTGAATTCATCCACGAGTCTTCGCAGGAGTGGTTTGCCGCCGATGGATAACATGACCTTGGGACGGTCTTCGGTTAGCTCATGCAAACCATTGCCGCGACTCGCAGCTAAAACGATGGCGTGAGTTTCCTGCTTTTGTTTCAGATAACGTGATTGTGCCTGTGAAAGTTCATCTGCTCCTTGAAGAGAAAAAATTTTATTCACAGTGGCTATCTGGTCTTCCACATTAGCCAGAGATTCTTGCTCATATATTTGTTGACTAATATTTTCCATTGCCACTATTGCAGCCCGGATCATATGATTGGCCCAGATTACCAAACTAATATTCGCGCTACGAAATACCTCCGTGGGTGTGCTGTAGTATTTAGTCGGCACGATGACCAGAGGTGATCGTCCAGCCCACTCCTCAGCAAAGCTAAGCACTTCTTCGGCGTGAGAAAGTTTACTGTGGATCAAAATAGCATCCGCGCCAGCACCTCGATAAGCTTCGGCGCGACGCAATGCTTCGCCCATATCCCAACCTGCTATTAAGGCTTCGACACGGGCGACGATGGAAAAATTTTCATCCGTCTGGCTGTCTTTACCTGCCTTTATCTTGCCGCAAAACTCATCTATATCAGCCAGTGGTTGGCGTTCACCGTCGATAAAGCTATTCGTTTTCGGAAATTGTTTGTCCTCAATACAAACACCGGCAATATCACGCTGCTCCAGTTTCCTCACCAGGCGGCGCATATTATTGAAATTGCCATAACCAGTATCGCCATCGAGCAAAATAGGGATACTGCTCACATCCGACATGAACTCCAGCATGTCGATAACCTGAGTCCAGCTTGCTTCGTTACTGTCACGAACCCCAAATTGTGCGGAAAGCGCTAAACCACTGGCCCAGATCCCCTTGAAACCCGCCTGTTCAACAATACGCGCTGATATTCCGTTGTGTGCCTCGAGAATAAATTCAAGCTCGGATGACGTCAGTAGTCGGCGCAATTGACGGCATTTATTCTCTGAGTTTTTGCTTTTATTTACCACCTTACCTGCCATTAGTTTATCTTGTTAAGTATCTCGTTTTTAGCGCGGCTTACATCTTCCGGAAAATCGATTTCAATCCAGGCTAGACCGGTAATATCTTCAAAGTCAAAGATATCCGGTGTTTGTAACAATAAATCACGGATCACTTCTTCATAGGGCGCATCTTTTCGCCCGGCATCAATATATTCTTTGCATTGGCGTGCTAATTTATCACCTACTTCGCCGCTAAAGCGAAAAAAGCCAACCGACTCACCCTGGAAATCATACTGTAATTGACTGTCCACTTGTTTACGGAATTCAACCATAGTGTTTTTTCGCACACATATCTTCACGGGCTCATCGCCTGCCACGAAATCTCTATCGAGCAGAAAGCAATTGCGATGCTCGGTGTCAAGCAATGCCCTGATGATGTCAGGATGATAAAGAACATCAGCATCCATCAAAATAATATCATCATCGGATTGAAGATATTCTCTAGCGGTCCATAGACTTATAACACTGCCCAATTCATAGTCAGGGTTAAAGGCTGTCTCAACACTGACATCAAGCTTCAATCTGGTAAGTTCACCCTTGATGTCATCCTGACGATAACCGATCACCACCAAAATGTCAGTGATGCCAAGCTGCACCAGTAGAGTGATGTGTCGATGCAAAAGCGAGATGCCATCGAATTCCAATAAACACTTGGGTTTACCCCCGGATATCTCACCAAGACGTTTGCCAATACCAGCGGCAAGAATAATTGCTCTCATATTTATGTATGTTAACTATTGGTTATTTCTATAGGAAAAATGAATCAAAAATATAATGAATTTGGCCACACAGTGCACGAGGAATCTAGCCAAACGGGCTCATGAAGTTTTTAGCTCCAAAACCTAGACCGGCTGCGCTTTTATCTCCACAACGCCGTGTCTTGATTCGTTCTACCTTCCTGCTTCCTTTAGTCGGCCTGGTCGATCATTTCCTAATTGCTACCATGTGCAGGAACTTTCAAGTAGTATAAGCCATAAGCATTTGATTTATACGTATATTCATCATCCTGGGCAAAACGATACAAGCAATTAACTATGGCCTCATCAATACCTGAAAAAATTGGTAAGTACGTAATCCAGAAGCAAGTTGGCAGAGGAAGTATGGGTGTCGTTTACCAAAGTTATGATCCTTTTATCGAAAAAGACGTTGCCATCAAGGTGGCACTGGTTGAATCCCTCCGGGACACCGAATCAGGTGACCAGTACCGCAAGATGTTTTTTAATGAGGCACACACGGCTGGACTGTTAAAACATCCAAACATAGTACGAATTATTGATGCCGGTGCTGAGGGTGAAGATTGTTATATCGTCATGGAGCTGGTGGAAAATGGTGAAACATTAAAACAATATTGCCAGCCGGATAATTTATTACCTCTTGAACAAGTCATCGAGATCGTCTTTAAATGTGCCAAAGCACTGGATTATGCCCATCGTCAAGGTGTAGTCCATCGCGATATTAAACCCACCAATATTCTTATTAGCAAGGACATGGATGTCAAGATTGCAGATTTCAGCATTGCGCATGTGGTCACCTCAGATACAACCCATACCATGCCAATGGGTTTTGTTGGTTCACCTCGTTACATGTCGCCAGAACAGGTGCAGGAAGACAATATCACCAACCAAACCGATTTGTTTTCTCTGGGTATTGTTATGTACGAGCTCTTGACAGGTAGACATCCATTTATGGCGGACAGTTTTTCCCGGCTTATTCATGTGATCATCAATGAAAAACCGCCGCCAATGCGTACCTATCGTCCCGACTTGCCGGAAATACTGGAAAAAATTGTTCATCATGCCTTACAGAAAAGTAAGGAAAAGCGCTACAAAATGGGGCTGAATATGGCGGCCGATTTGAGTCTGTCCTTTGATTATCTGGAGAAACCTGAAAAGGATATCGATGGCGAGGAGAAAATGAGTATCGTGCGTGGCCTGGAATTCTTCAGCGAATTCTCGGAGGCAGAGCTTTGGGAGATTCTCCGGGCATGTATGTGGCACGAGTATGAAGCAGGTACGGAGATCATCGTTGAAGGCGATATTGATGATGCCTTCTTCATTATTTCATCAGGCAGCGTCGAGGTATTTAAAAACAATCAGGCGATTGGCCTGCTGCAGAAGGGCGATTGTTTTGGTGAAATGGGTTACCTGGCGAAAACTGAACGTTCCGCTAGCATCATTGCGCAAAATTATGTGCAATTGATGAAAATCAACTCTACTTTGATTGAACAGTTATCGATTGAGTGCCAGCTCCATTTTAGCAAGGTATTTCTCAAGACACTGGTAAAGCGTTTATCCGACACAACTGCTATGTATGCCTCCCTTGGCAAGGATAGATAGTCAGATCAACTGGCCGGTTTTCGAACTATTCATTTCGCTTGAGGTACTCTGTCATCAACAGCAGCGTAGATGCATCATGCTCCTCCGTGGACGCTTTTTTATCTAAAAGGTCGTTTGACAGTTTTTCAGCGAGCTTTTTACCCAATTCCACGCCCCATTGATCAAAGGGGTTGATGTCCCAAAGCATGGCTTCGACGAAGGTTTTGTGTTCATAGATAGCTATCAACATGCCTAATAATCTCGGTGTGAGTTCGCTATAGAGCAGGGTAGTTGAGGGCGTATTTCCGGGAAATTGTTTGTTCGGATCACCTTCATCCTGTTGTCCTAGCATCAGTGCTTCGCTTTGTGCGAGACAGTTGCTAACCATCTTCAGCTGTTGTGCCTGTGAGATTGAACTTTTTAATGGCAGAAGGAAGTCCACCGGTACCAGATGCGTGCCCTGGTGTAACATCTGGAAAAATGCATGTTGTGCATTCGTGCCAATAGTCCCCCAAAGTATGGGCGAGGTCGGATGATCAATTGAGCGGCCGCTACGGGAAACTGATTTGCCATTACTTTCCATTACCAGTTGCGACAGATATTCTGGCAATAAGCGCAAAGATTGATCATATGGAATCACGGCGTGAGATTCGGCATTGAAAAAATTGTTATACCACAGGCTGAGTAATGCAAGAATGACCGGTACATTTCGATCCGCCGATTCGGTCTGGAAATGAGAGTCAATGACATGAGCGCCTGCCAACATACGTTCAAAATTATCCATGCCCACGGCGATTGCGATTGGCAATCCCACCGCAGACCAAAGAGAATAGCGACCACCAACCCAATCCCAGAAATAAAATATATATTCGTCTGTGGCACCAAAGTCCCTCGCCGCAGCCTGATTAGTAGTCACTGCAATAATATGGCGTTCAAGGTTTTTACAGCCGTTTTGTTTGAGCCAACGGAGGGCCGCATCGGCGTTCGTCCTGGTTTCCAAAGTGGTGAAGGATTTCGACGCGACGATGATCATCGTTGTTTCAGGGTTGGAGTCTGCGAGGACGGCAGACAGATCCTGCGGGTCCAGATTAGAGACAAAAGCGACTTCAATAGCTCCCGTTTTGTAGGCAGCTAGTGCCTCAACTACCAGGCGTGGCCCGAGATCGGAACCACCTATGCCAATATTTATAACCTTCTCAATAGCCTGTCCGCTTGCCCCCTGAATTTCACCGGCGTATAAACGTTGGACAAATTCGCGCATACGCGTCAGTTGACCCTGGATGGCAGGAACGATGTTTTCGCCATTAAGCTCCAGGACGTGGCCTGCCGGAGCGCGGAGCACGGGATGGAGTGCGGGGCGATCTTCCGAAGTATTGATTTTCACTCCGGCGAACAGTTCGGAGATTGCAGTAGGGATATTGCTGGCATCGGCAAGTGAAAATAACAAAGACAGAGTCTCTTCTGTGATCCGGTGTTTGGAATAGTCGACTAGCAAATCGTCGATCCGGATAGAGAGCTTTCTGGCTCGCATTGGCTCATGTGCGAACATATCACGCATGTGCAAATCGGAGATTTGTTCGTGGTGGGCGCTGAGTTGCTGCCAGACCTGCTGCCGATCCGGATGTTTAGTATTGGATTTAGTCATGTTAGTTATTGTGACATATTCTACAGACGATGGATAAATCGGATTGGAAAAGAGATGAAAATCGTGAGAAGGAACCTGTCATTTTGATACCATCATCACACCGTTTTAGCTGTGAAAACCATCCTGATTCCAGTAACATGCTCGGGATAACAATAATGGCTTCATTCTCGTATGCAGAACTACAATTGCCCTGTTCAGCGTCAGGCAGGTAAAAAGGATCCCGGAAGATAAAAGAATTATGTCAGAACTCCCTATGGAAAAATTAGGTAAATACGACGTCCAGAGTGAAGTGGATCGCGGCAGCATGGGTATTGTTTATCTAGGGCACGACCCTTATGTAAACCGCTCGGTAGCATTGAAGGTAGCGCTTGCAGATTCATTGAGTGATGCTGAATCTGGAGAGAAGTACCGGAAGATGTTTTTTAATGAAGCGCATACCGCGGGAATGCTCACCCATCCTAACATCATCAGTATATTCGACGCAGGTGTGGATGATGATACCTGTTACATCGTTATGGAATACATCGAAGGTGGTGATACGCTTAGATCCCACACAAAGCCGGACACACTGCTACCTATAGAAAAAGTCGTCGAGATTGTTTTTAAGTGCGCCAGCGCTCTCGACTATGCCCATCGACATGGCGTGGTTCATCGCGACATCAAGCCTTCTAATATTCTCCTTACCAAAGACAAGGATGTGAAAATTGGGGATTTCAGCATTGCCCACATCATCAAACTGGATAACACTGTCACGACGCCACAGGGTGTAATGGGATCGCCCCGGTATATGTCACCGGAACAGTTAAAAGAAGAGACAATCACTTCTCAGTCAGATTTGTTTTCCCTCGGTGTGGTTATGTATGAGTTGTTAACGGGTAAACATCCATTTGCTACTGAAAGTTTTTCCAGGCTCGTCAATGTTATTCTTAATGAAGAAGCTGCGCCGATGTCTGATTATCGCGCTGATGTACCCGAAGTGCTGGAGAACATTGTTCGCAAGGCGATGCAAAAAAATATTGCCGATCGCTATCAAATGGGTCTGGAATTTGCCACCGACTTAACCCGGGCGTTCGAAAATCTGGAAGCGAAACAGGCAGACATTAGCGCCGAAGAAAAATTTAACATGATAAAGAAGCTTGAATTTTTCCAGGGTTTTCCCGATGCCGAAATGTGGGAGATCCTACGTGCAAGTAATTGGCAAGAATACAAGCCTGGAGAAGATATTATCGTAGAAGGTGAGCTGGATGATTGTTTTTATATTATTATCACGGGTAAAGTGGTTGTAAAAAAGAACGCTAAAATTATCCGCACCTTACATTTGGGAGATTGCTTTGGCGAAATGGGCTACCTCGCTAAAACCAAACGAACCGCTTCCATTATGGCTGAGAATGCGACGGCCTTAATGAAAATAAATTCCATTGTTATATCGCAGGTATCATTGAACTGTCAGGTTCGTTTTCTAAAAGTGTTTTTACGCACTCTAATACATCGGCTTTCCGTGACGACGGAGAGTATTTCGCAAGACGTCTGATATTAATCTTAAATCACGTTTTCCTTAACAAGGGCACACTCAGGCAGATTCCATTTCGCTGAGGAAAAATTTCTTAATGTGCTGCCGACAATCTCCGCTAAATTGCTTGAATTGTAATCCAAAGGCAACTTCATTACTTGTGCCAGGCGGTAAGAGGCCAAAATAGCAAATTGCACATTTAACGATGATTTCTATATTGACGTCGGTCTTCGGTAAAGAAAATCCCACTACTATCGACGGTTGGGCATTTTTAAGAATTTGTGTCTGAGCGGGATGTATTTTATTGGCCGTATCCTGGTCACACCTGATTTGTAGACCATCGGGAGATAGATCATGTAAATTCGCTTTCACATACTTTCCATTTTCATATTGCACTTTTACCGGCACGTGCAGAAGCAGCCGGGGGAAGCTCCTTCTATTTTCGTATGCTTCAAACTGAGCAATGGGATTCATACAGGTAAATATTTTATAATCCGGGTAGTGTATCTGTAGCGGCAAATGAGACAGAATCTTGAATGCAAGACAATAATATAGTGAAGGTAGCTCAACTGTCTCCTTTGACGCTCGATTATTGAAAAACCATTCGGTGATCTCGAATAAAATCCTCTATAGAACGTGGTTTTTGTCCTGTTATTTCTTCGAAATCAGCAGTAACTTTGGCCTCACCTCCCTCGCGTATCATCTTAAATAATTGTTTGCGCATACCAATGTCCCATGCTGATGCTCCCTGTAAACGCATGATCAGTCCTGCAAACCAATACGGTGGTGAACGATATCGAACAGAACGACCCAATATCTCGGAAATAATATTTGCACAATCTGCCATATTCAATACATGGGGTCCGGTCAATTCGTAAATCTTGTTCTGATGAGTTTTTTCGCTAAGAACGGTTTTAGCGACGAGTGCAACATCTCTTGCATCAATGAGGCCAATTCCCGCTTTGCCCAAAGGCAAGGGCATTAGACCGGGGGACTTAATTAGGGCGGAGAGTTCCAGAAGGTTTTGCATAAACATATAAGGCCTGAGTATGGCCCACTCAAGGCCGCTGGCCATGAGTACTTTTTCTGATTTGGCGTGGGTTATTCCGTAACCAACAGGTGGTTCAAGACCAGCTGCAAAAGCTGATGATTTGACTATTTTTTCCACGCCGGCTGTTTTCGCCTGCTCAATTAAATTACTTTCAAGTTCGCCCTGATGAACTTGATCACGGGTCAGTAAAAAGACTTGTTTGATATCGGATAATGCAATTTCAAGTTTGTTCAATTCAGATAGGTCGCCGTACACGACTTCCAAATTTTCATTTTTATGCAGTTTCCCAATTGATTCTTGTCTAACTAATACGCGAAGACTCGTTCCTTCATCCGTCATCAGTGAAATTAATTCACTTCCTATTTTTCCGGTCCCGCCAACAATTAGAATTTCTGCTTTACTCACTAAAGGGTGCTCCCTTAATCTTTCCAGAAAACCCCAAATTGTAATGGCCTGCTATATGACATTGCGGTTTGCGCTCAACCTGGTCTTTGAGTAAAGGCGGAAATGCCATTTTAAAAGCATGCCGTGGATAGGCATTCACTATGGCCTCACGAGTTTCAGGAGAAATATCCTCCGCGCGAAATCCTATTACATCAACACCTGCACCGAAATGTACCAGGACAATTTCCGCTTCTCGTTTATGAGCAATTCCAACTGCAGAATGTAAGGCAATCGCCTCGTGAACGAGGTTTGCTTTCTCCTGACTTGAGCCCTTTTCAAGCATGAAGGCTTGAGCTGCATCGGCGCCCACGACCTCAAAGGACCCTTCGCTATGGTTGTGAGGAGCAACGAGACCCAGGTCATGCATTATGGCACTCAAGTAGAAGAGCTCCATGTCTGCTTTAATATTTAGATGTTTTGCAATGGCCACTCCAAAACAATAGGTGCGTATCGAATGATTGACAAGAAATTGTGGAGAACAACTTTCCACCAGTTCAGTCGCGTCTTTCACTAGTTGCGTATCCGGTATTTTGATTTCATCCAGAGAAATATTTTTAGGGCGATTGTATCCAAAGGCCTGCGCTATTTTTCGTCCTAAAGTTTCGATTTCAAGGCGGGCAAACCGTGAAATCAATAAAGGTGTCGGCGTTCTTGACAGGGATTTAGTTAGCTGCATAGGCTTTTCCTCGGACAATTCATCATTTTAGTCGCGATTGTTGTTTTCCAGAATGGCGTCATTTCATAAATAAAGCGAATAATGTCAACGCTGTGCAGTTTAATTCCTTAAGAGGTTAATTACATCCCTGGCTTTGTTAACGGTGTGACATGCCATTTAAAGAATTAACAACGGTGCGTCCATGCAGCACGATTGCCAGTAGCTTGCCAGGAAGAAGCTGTTGTCATCCCGACCGTAGCGTCAGCGAAGTGGAGGGATCTTAAGTCGACCCCGTCCGCTTGCGATCGGGTAGTCTATGAATCTCTTCTCTGGTCAGATAGAGTTATCGAATTAGAATTGCTAAAAACTATCCGCCAATGATGAGTGGACACTGATCACAATCCAGAGCATCGCCATTTTTCAGGGATTCACAGTGGAGGGGCTTACTGGTACCGATACGAGTGTCATAGCTAACATCGTCACCCGTGTATCTTACGGTGTAGCCTCGGCGGCGGCGGTCATGTAATTGATTGCCGCCAGCACCGTGCACTGTCATGGCATGAAATACGTAAACGTCACCAGGTTCGAGATCCCAGGAAATGATGTCATAGCTATCGCGATCCGCTTCAATATCGGGTATGTCTTCGAAGTTTGGATTTGATTCATATTCCGTTATAGCCTCTGTTTTACCAAAAGGTTCTGGCTGAAACCAACGTTCCCACAAGTGAGAACCGCGGATAAATTCAACTCGACCATTTTCCGCCGTGGTCTTATCCAGGGCGATCCAGATAGAAAGAACTTGCCGCCCTTGTATTGGCCAGTAGGGTTGATCGTTATGCCAGCGTGTCCGCTGACTCATCCCTGATTCCTTTACGAATAGCTGGTCATACAATAAATTGATTTTTTTTGAACTAAAAAAGTCCCTGGCTATAAAAGGTAAATGCGAGTTTAGGCAAACGTCACGAAAGGTAGGGTGGTTTTCCCACAGCCTCAGGTTGCCATGGAACAAGCCTTCGTCAGAATCATAGCCGTGGTAAAAAGGCCCAGGTTCAAGTATGTCATCCTCGATTGCAGCTGCAATTATTTTTAAGCCTTCCTCGTCAATAACTCGACGAAGCGCGATAACACCGTCCTGATTAAAGCTGTCAATATCTGATTGTTGAACATCATAGTGCATGAGTGTTTACTCTCTAATATGATTATTCCAGTAACAGTTTCTCATCAATTTTGATAAAGCTGCTGGCTTCTTTAATTAATAAATCGGAAGTTAAAGACGGAACACCATAAACTTCAGTGTTCGTGCTAAAACGATTCTTAATGCGTTGTAAAAGAATATTAAAATCGCCATCCCCCGAAGCTAAGATAACAGTGTCACATTTTTCAGCCTCCTCATAAATATCCAGGGCTATGCCTACGTCCCAATCTCCTTTTGCCGTACCATCGGAACGTTTCAACATAGGTTTGAGTTTTACGGTAAAACCAATTGCGCGCAATATATTTTGAAATTGTTCCTGCTTTTCATCTCCGCGCTCAGTTGCATAGGCATAAGCACTCACAATTTCACGTTCAAAGCTTACCTGTGCCCAGAATTTATTGTAGTCAAAATTTCTTTGGTAGGCTTGACGACAGGTATAATAAATATTTTGGACATCAACAAAAATACTGATTTTTTCCAATGACAGATTTACCTCTATTAGTTGAAATAAGATAAGTGCAGAACATATTAATCAGGACAAGCCACAAAACGATGATTTTTTCTGTCCGAACAGGGTGGCTTGATACCTGCAAAATTCATTACCTGAATATTGTATATTGTTTGTATCCGGTGTTTGATGATCGGCAGCCATTGCTGTGCCCAGTGAAAGCCTGAATAAGACTGCGGTTGAAAGTTGAATAATGGTTCGTTTGCGCATTTTGAATTTTCGCTTATATTTAAAAACGGCTCTTCCGCAGAATCTGCGGGTTAATAAGAATGGCAAACTAACATAGACCGTCATTCCCGCGTGCTTTTGGCGGGAATCCAGTGAAACAATTTAGTAAGCTACTTTATATTATGATGGTCTTCGACACATCATCCGATATTATCGTTGGTCGACTATCAGTAAACCACTGATAGAACAGATTGTTCACTGGATTTGCATCCTTAGCCCCCTTAACGGTGCTTCCATGCACTACTTCTCTGCCAAAAGCACGCGGGAATGACGGGATTTTATTTTTTCATTCTCAAGAGGACTGTTGTGTTTTCACCCACAGATCCTGCTGAAGAGCCTTAAAAACTTAGATCGAAAGTAGTGTTAGCACTAAGGATAGAATATAAACTCTCCTCTGACTGTTTTTGTAGTAGCTCAGCAATTTCGAGGTAGGTATTCCTGTTAAATCTTGCCATCAAATTCGAACGAATGTGCACGAAGGGGATCATCTGGTCGTCATTAAGTCCCCCAATCGGGCTCGTATCTATTCGATGATTATCGTCTAATGTTACCAGGTCACCGACATTGGTTCTTGCCGCTATGGTTTGATTGCTTGTCCCAACCTGTGTGATGTTCAATTCCACTACCATAAACGGCAGGTCTTCAACTTGAATTCGCCATTTTTCAACAGGTGTAATGATGAAGTAATCGCTACCTTCCCGTTTAAGTACGGTTGAAAATAATCTAATCAATCGATTGTTAGTTACCTTACTGTTATCAATCCACCAACTAGCGTCGCGCTTGATAACACAATCCATATCACCCGAGAGGGCAGGGTTCCACGCATCGACGGGTGGGATAGTGTCGTTGACGGCTTCGATTTGTTTGTAAAAATCGCTATTCAGAAAGGACATGTTTTTACCCAGGCCGTATTCAATATTGGCATTTGTTCACCTGTCTTAGGCTGCGAGTTGAATGCCAGCAATGAAATCAAGTTAGTTCAGACAGGTCTTGTTTTTTTGCCTATACATCATGTCTTTTTTTGTATTCACGGCGACGCTGGTGCAGCACAGGTTCAGTGTATCCATTAGCTTGTTCACAGCCGGTAAAGACCAAATCCAGCGCCGCCCGAAAGGCGATACTGTTATCGAAATCGGGAAACATATCTTCATAAGCAGGCTCATGGGCATTTTGATGGTCAACTATGGGCGCCATTTTTTTGAACACATTGATCACTTGTTCTCGGGTGACCAGTTGGTGATGTAACCAGTTAGCAATATGTTGGCTTGAAATACGCAAGGTTGCGCGATCTTCCATCAAAGCGGTGTTGTGGATATTCGGCACCTTTGAGCAACCCACTCCTTGTTCTATCCAACGCACGACATAGCCAAGTATTCCCTGGGCGTTGTTTTCCAGTTCAATTCGGATTTCGGCATCGCTGAGCTTACGATCGCCAAGTAGAGGCACAGTGAGTATGTCATCCAGATTGGCCCGGGGAATATTAATCAATTCGCGCTGTCGTGTTCCGACATTCACACGATGATAGTGAATCGCGTGCAGTGTTGCAGCAGTGGGTGAAGGCACCCAGGCACTCGTGGCACCGGCTCTGGGGTGACCGACCTTGAGCTCCATCATCGCAGACATATTGTCCGGTTCTGCCCACATGCCTTTGCCAATTTGCGCTCTACGTGGCAGGCCGACTTCCAGACCAATGTCTACATTCCAGTCTTCGTATGCGAGTAACCAGGTAGCTGTTTTTAATTCGGCTTTTGGCAACATAGGACCGGCTTCCATGCTGGTGTGGATCTCATCGGCGGTTCGGTCAAGGAAACCGGTATTGATAAATATAACGCGGTTTTCCGCGGCGCGAATACACTCTTTAAGATTGACCGTGGTACGGCGTTCTTCATCCATGATGCCAATTTTGATGGCTAAGGGTTCAAGGTCCAGTGCTTTTTCAACACGTGCAAACAATTCAACAGTAGCGGCGACTTCTTCCGGCCCATGCATTTTTGGTTTAACAATATATATTGATCCACAACGGCTGTTTCTGAATTGGCTGTTACCCAAAAGGTCATGTTTCGCTGCCAGAACGGTCACCATTGCGTCGAGGAATCCTTCCGGGATATCCTGATCGTCGTTGGTGGTCACGGCATCGGTATACATATGAATACCGACATTGCGTAATAGCATGAGCGAACGGCCATGCAGGGTGAATGGCTTTCCATCAGGTGCAATATACTCGCGATCTTTTTCCAGTTTACGTTCAATGGTTTCACCGTCTTTAATGATCGAGCGAGTGAGATCGCCTTTCATTAAACCTAACCAGTTCCTGTAAACACGTACTTTATCTGAGGAATCAACCGCGGCAACGGAATCTTCACAATCCATAATGGCACTAACAGCAGATTCGAGTTGGATGTCATAGACATTAGCAAGATCGCCGCGACCGATGAAAAAACCTTCACCAATACGAATTTCGAGATGCAGTTTATTGTGTTCCAACAGAATGCTGTCCGGTGAATCCGGGTTGCCCGTATAGCCAACAAAGCGCTCGCGTTTACCCAGCCCCCTCTCTGTACCGTCACCCATGAAACCGATCAGCTTGCCAGATTTAACCTGGTATTTAGTGACATAACTGTGACTGCCCACCGCCATTGGTGCCGCGCGATCCAGTACCTCACGTGCATATTGAATGACTTTCGCGCCGCGAACAGGATTATAGCGGCTGGTACGCCTACAACCCTGCGTTTCAGGAATGATATCTGTGGCATAAAGTGCATCGTAAAGACTGCCCCAACGCGCGTTGGCTGCATTCAAGGCATAGCGAGAATTATCAACAGGCACGACCAGCTGGGGACCGGCGATTTTCGTAATCTCGGGATCGGTTTCCGCCACGCTGACGCGATAGGGCTCCCCTTCGGGTACCAGATAACCGATGTTCGTCAAAAAAGATTTATATTGCTGAAGATCAGAATGTGGATTCGTTTTGTCGAGGTGCCAGTCATTAATTTTCTTCTGTAAACTGTCGCGTTTTTCCAGAAGCGCGCGGTTTTTCGGTGCCAGGTCATTAATAATACTGGCAAACTCAGACCAGAACTTGTCCGGATCGACACCGGTTCCAGGGGCGAGTTCTTCGCAAACAAATTCGTACAAGGGCTTCGCAATTTTTAAGCCGTAAGCTTCAACACGTTCATTCATTACCTTATCCAGTGTTTTTTATTATTTTATAACAACATAAACCCGCTATTGTGCAGCGCCCGATGATACCTTAATTTATCGAATTAATTAGCACAATCCGGCTTTATAAAGGCAATGAACTGGCAAAAATTTGCCGTAAAAACGGCGTTTATTCCACGCGCAAATCGATAAAAATATCTGTATAGTTCGACATTCAGCTTACTCCGCTTCCGTAGCTCAATTGGATAGAGTATCGGGCTTCGAACCCGAGGGTTGGGGGTTCGAATCCCTCCGGGAGCGCCATATTGTAGTTTGGGAAACGACTGAATCCTCCGCCTTTGATGCCTTTTATATTCCATTTTTTTTGCATCATTGCTCAAGTAAGGTTCTGACAGACGCATAAGGCCAGGGCTCAGACTTTGCTGGATACCCCCCAGTTTAGCGATAAAACATATACGACGTAGGAGGAGTCAATAATCGGAGGCGAACAGGATTAGTGGCTTGCCGGAATAATTTCTGTCGTCTATCAATGAAGATAATTAGCTTATATCTACGGAGATTACATTTTAAGTAAACACTTACTATAGGTTAAAGCTTTATTTAATAAGCCGACGTCTTGAATCTTCATACTCCGTCTGATTTTCTATCTACCACACCACCAAAGTCATCCTTACTGGTCTATACTTTAAGCACAAAGAGTGAATTTCTTCAGAATATGGGAGTTTGGTCACATCGGCTTGACACGTTTTGTGACAAACGTCACAATGCTTTCCCCTTAAAAGACTTATACTTACAATCAAGTCCTTAACAAATGGTTGAATTAGAAATGAATATCATCGGCAAACCAGCAGTACTCGCGCTAATGATGACAATCGGTCTAGGTGGTTGCATGAGCCAGGCCCCGGTAAAGAAGGTCGCTAAAGCGCCGGAACACTTATATATATATGACGATGGCAGCATGGAGTTTCGAAATCGCCCAATAGATGCTGGCGAAGTGGTAATTTACGCCGATGGTAGAGGCGGGGAAAAGGCGGCTGTGAAGATCAGCATGGCGCCGATACACCCGCCATTCTTTCGAGATTCTATTATTGTGGTGAGAAAGCCAACCAATACCGAATCCGTGGCAGCACAATAGTAAATAGTCCGTCTACAGTCGAATATTCTACATTGCTAAACGCGCATCGCTTTCCCGGGATGCGCGTTTTCTTTCGTGTTCCTTTAATAATTTCTTCCGCATTCGAATACTCTTCGGCGTAATCTCCACCAACTCATCGTCATTAATAAACTCCAGTGCACGTTCCAGAGAATGCTTCACTGGTGGCGTGAGTATGACATTTTCATCTTTACCGGCCGCACGAATATTGTTGAGTTGTTTGCCTTTAAGTGGATTGACGATTAAATCGTTATCGCGTGAGTGAATACCTATAATCATACCTTCGTAAACTTCCGTGCCCGGATCGATCATCATTTGCCCGCGCTCTTGTAGATTGAACAAGGCAAATGCAAGTGATTTACCTTTAGCATTAGAAATCAAGACGCCATTGGATCGTTGATTATCGATCGTGGCTTTCAGCGGCCCATAATGATCGAAAACGTGATACATCAGTCCTGTGCCGGCTGTTGCTGTCAGGTATTCGGTGCGGAAACCAATGATGCCTCGAGCTGGAATTAGATAATCAAGTCTTACTCGCCCCTTACCGTCAGGCACCATATCCTGCAAATCTCCACCCCGTGAGCCAAGCATTTCCATAGCGGTACCTTGATAGCTGTCTTCCATATCAACAGTCAGTTGTTCATAAGGTTCGCATAGTTGATTATCGATATTTTTAATAATGACTTCGGGACGCGAGACACTGAACTCGTATCCTTCGCGACGCATGTTCTCAATTAGTATGGACAGGTGCAATTCTCCGCGACCGGAAACGGTAAACTTATCCGGATCGTCCGTTGCTTCAACGCGTAAGGCGACATTGTGTTTCAATTCGCGTGTCAATCGTTCACTAAGCTGGCGTGAAGTGACATATTTGCCTTCCATTCCATTAAAAGGTGAATCATTGACCAGAAAGGTCATGGTGACAGTAGGTTCATCAACTGTTAGCGGGGGTAAGGCTTCGATAGTGTCTGGACTGCATAAAGTATCGGAAATATTGAGGTCATCGATGCCGGATATGGCAATGATATCGCCAGCGGCGGCGCTACTTATTTCAGTACGTTCTATTCCTAGCAAGCGATAAAGTTGTAGAACCCGGCCTTTTCGTATTTTGTTGTCTTTTCCAATTATCGACACCTGTGTGTTGGAGCTCACTCTGCCACGAGCGATACGGCCGATCCCAACCACGCCTATATAACTATTGTAATCAAGCGCACTCACCTGAAATTGAAAGGGGCCATCTTCATTTACATCAGGGGGTGGGACTTCTGCGACAATGGTCTCAAATAGCGTGGTCATATCCTGATCTGCACAATCAGGCGTGGTGCCGCTATAGCCTTGTTTGGCTGAGGCATAGATGACGGAGAAATCTAACTGATCGTCGTTGGCACCTAAGCGGTCGAACAAATCAAAAGTGCGATCCAGCACCCAATCAGGTCGTGCACCGTCACGATCAATCTTATTGATGACAACAATTGGTTTTAGATTATGGGCAAGCGCCTTTTGTGTAACAAAGCGTGTTTGTGGCATGGGACCTTCTACCGCGTCCACCAGCAACAAAACTGAATCTGCCATGGACAATATTCGTTCCACTTCTCCACCAAAATCGGCATGACCTGGAGTATCAATTATATTAATGCGGTAGTTATTCCAATCAAGTGCGGTGTTTTTCGACAGGATGGTTATACCCCGTTCTTTTTCGATGTCATTCGAATCCATAACACGGTCGGTGACGGTGGCTCTTGCTTCAAATGTGCCAGACTGTCTCAGCAGTTGGTCGACGAGCGTTGTCTTGCCATGATCTACATGAGCGATGATGGCGATATTTCTGATTGATTGAATCATTGGTCTACGGAGCTGGAAAAAGTCGCGCATTATACCCGATAACTTTGATATAGCTCTAAGTAAAGCGCCATTATCAGTACTTTATATCAAAATCTTGCCTAAAACTCGCTCCAGAGCTTGGCATTGAGGGAAATTTTCGACTATTCTCAGTACTGATGCAGTTGAGGTATAGGTCGAATTCGGGTCTCTCTATTGTCTCTGCCGTCCAATTCCAGGCTGCACTGAATAATCCAATTAGAAGGGGGGGATTGTAATGAGTAGTGGTACTGTTAAATGGTTTAATAATTCTAAAGGATTCGGCTTCATTGAACCCGAGGCTGGCGGTGATGATATTTTTGTTCATTATTCATCAATCAAATCAGAAGGTTTTAAAACACTAAATGAAGGACAGATTGTTACCTATGAAGCAGAGCAAGGGCCTAAGGGCTTTCATGCAACGCAAGTAGAATTGAAGAACTGAGTTCAAAAAATAAAATTTTTATCAGACCCCGCCCAGGCGGGGTTTTTTTATTGTGCACCAGGCCTGTCGCGAAGCGCCATAACGAAGTGCGTGGCAATAGGTAGGGTCGAATTCATTCGCCCGAGGACGCCGGGTTTTTGAGTCGTAGCCGAATGAATTCAGCCCCACGAGGTGGGTGGTGATTTGTAGGGTCGAATTCATTCGACCGGGGACGCTGGAGTTTTGAGAAGTGGCCGAATGAGTTCTATGGCTATATTTTTTCGTTTTATTAGGTTATTTTCCTTAAATTAAGTAAGCCTTAAACGGAGTCAAATCAGACCAGGAGACAAGAACATATGGCCTTATGGGAACAAATATTGTTAGGAATGGGCGGATTGGTAATGCTTTTCTTTTTCTGGCCGGGTGCCAAAGCGGCAATGGCGAAAAGTAAAGAAGCAGAAAATCCAGATTGGCAAGGTGCTCTTTTACCAATTGGCATAGTGGTTTTATTTGTCATTGTTTTGATATTTCTGGCCAAGGGCTGATGTGCATCGTTAAATGAATGCGGTAAAAGAGTATCAGGCGATTCTTGACTACTGGTTTGGTAAGTCTACATCGATGATAGAGACATTAGAGACACAATCATCACTATGGTGGGCAAAGGATGTCAATATAGATAAAGAAATAGCGGATTTATTTGGTGATAGTTTGAACCGTCTAATGACAGGAGAATTGAATGTCTGGAAGCGGCAGCCCAAAAGTTATCTGGCAATGGTAATCCTCTCAGATCAATTTTCACGTAATAGCTATCGAAATTCGGCAAAAGCGTTTGCCCATGACGAATTTGCACTAGCGCTTACTCTGGAAGGGATTGATATTGGAATCGATTTGAAGCTAAACCTGATTCAAAGAGTATTTTTTACCTGCCACTGGAACATTCTGAATCCATGACGATGCAGGATCGTTCTGTGGCCTTGCAGTCCCAACTGGTTGAAAGCCTAGCCGATAATGTTAAGCATAAATTTCAGGGTTTTTTAAACTACGCTATCGCACACCGTGAAGTGATTGAAAAATATGGACGTTATCCCCACAGAAATGCCCTACTAGGCAGACAGTCCAGGCCTGAAGAAATAGATTACCTCAATCAACCGGGATCAGGTTTTTAATCAAACTTCACGCGTGTTGTATCGCCCGAGCAATGGTAAGATAAGCTCATGTATAAGATAAAAATAAAACCTGTTCATAATATATTGATAGCCTGCGGCCTGATTTTTTATGGCGCAATTTTACCAGCCCAGGAAGTCGACGAAGAGGTAGCGCTTACTGGCAGGGAATTACTGACAGATTGTGAGCAGAGCCAGTCAGACGGCACACCAAACAAGGCGTGTATGCAATACGTATTCGGACTGGTGCAGACCGTCGTTATGCTGCAACAGGCGGATCCAGGGACGAAGCTATTTTGTATTGACCCGACCGCGACGAGTCTTGAGGAAGTAACGACTCATGTCACTTTATGGCTAAAGGCTGTACCTCAGAGGCTAGAAGAAGAAGCTTACGTGCTGGTTAGCGAAGCATTAAATACAGGCTATCCCTGTCCCCTGAGCGATGTAATCTGATGGAAGCGCTCAACAGAAAAACCACCTACGACTTTAACAAGTTGCAAAAACGCTTAAGGCGACAGGTAGGACAGGCAATAGAAAACTTTAATATGATCAGTGAAGGTGATCGTGTAATGGTTTGCCTCTCTGGTGGCGCGGATTCCTATACCATGCTGGATATTTTGCTCAAGCTAAGAAAAAATGCGCCGATCGATTTTGAACTGGTCGCGGTCAATCTTGATCAAAAGCAACCGGATTTCCCGGAGCACATTTTGCCTGAATATCTTAAGGCTCTCGGCGTGCCCTATCATATTCTTGAACAAGATACCTACAGTGTGGTAACCCGGGTGATACCAGAAGGGAAAACCATGTGCGGTCTATGTTCACGCTTGCGCCGAGGCATTCTTTATACCTTTGCCAGGAAAGAAGGGTTTACGAAAATTGCGCTTGGGCATCACCGTGACGATCTTATTGAAACTCTGTTTTTAAATATGTTCTATGGTGGCAAACTAAAAGCTATGCCTGCCAAGTTACTTAGTGACGACGGAGAAAATGTTGTCATTCGGCCATTGGCCTATTCTACTGAGGCCGACATCAAGGCCTATGCGGCTCGAATGGATTTCCCCATCATTCCCTGCAATCTCTGCGGTTCTCAGGAGAATTTGCAACGACAGGCTATCAAAATAATGTTGAACGAATGGCATCGTAAATTTCCCGGACGAGTGGAAAGCATATTTACCGCTATGCAAAATATCGTCCCCTCACACCTGGCCGATAGTGAACAGTTCGATTTCAACACGCTTGGCACCGACAAGTCTACTGCTGATAAAAAAATTACGTGGTTGTCAGAGAATTCCTGAGTATAGTGGTCGCTATCGCTCTCTAAAATTGTAGTAACTCACACATGCCCGAAATTCCCATTATTCAAAAAATATTTATCTTCGCGATTCCGATCATATTCGCGATAACCGTACATGAAGTAGCGCACGGTTGGGTCGCGAGCAAACTGGGTGACCAAACGGCTAAACTGTTAGGTCGCCTAACGTTAAATCCAATAAAGCACATGGATCCTGTGGGTACTGTTTTGTTACCGCTTTTCATGATTGTGACGACGGGTATGGCATTCGGCTGGGCTAAACCTGTGCCGGTGAACTGGCGTAATTTGAATAACCCAAAGCGAGACATGGCATTGGTTGCAGTAGCAGGTCCTGCTGCAAATCTACTGATGGTTATAGCGTGGACATTATTTATTCTATTTGTGAATACGCTACCCGGCGTCTCCCCATATACTCTTTATTTGTTACAGGAGATGGCGGCGGTCGGCATTATTATCAACGCCGTTTTGATAGCGCTTAATTTACTACCACTACCACCACTGGATGGCAGTCGAATTGTGGCGGCTTTTCTTAGTCCCGCGATGGCGCTGAAATATCATCAACTGGAACGTTGGGGTTTGCTTATTTTAGTAGCGCTGATGCTTACCGGTGTATTAAGTAAGATATTGCAGCCAATCGTTGGTCTGGTGCTATCACTGGTGAGTCGCCTGGTATCTGGCTAAACAAAATGGCCTCGTTTTCTCGTACCCATGCTCCGCGTGGGAATGCAGACGGTGATTAGGGATGCGTGCGACGTAAATTCGATATGGATTCCCACGGAGACCGTGGGAACCAGCGCGGCAAGCTCGTTCCCATGCTCCGCGTGGGAATGCAGACGGTAATTAGAGATGCCTCCGACGTAGATTCGATATGGATTCCCACGGAGACCGTGGGAACCAGCGCGGCAAGCTCGTTCCCATGCTCCGCGTGGGAATGCAGACGTTGATTAGGGATGCTTCCGACGTAAATCCGATATGAATTCCCACGGAGACCGTGGAAA
>JBLIML010000044.1:0-22691 GCA_047638675.1 Planctomycetota bacterium
AGATTATCCAGCGCTTCCTGTACCGCAGCTTCGCTGAGTTCCATCACGGGCTCGCGATTTGACTTCTGGTTACAGGCACGCGTCAGACTATTCAGCGTTAATGGGTAGGCTTCAGGCGTTGTACTTTCTTTTTCAATTAAACAACCCAGTGCTCGAATTTCGGCTGCTGTGAACTGTATTTCCACGTTTTTTGGCGCTCCTTATATATGGTCTATTACTCTAGCACATTGTGATATTTGACTGGTTTTACTACTCCGACGCGAATACTGCTATTATGCGCGTCGGTTTGGGCTTGGGTATATTGACGAAAAATAAATATTCTCGCTCCGTAGATTTCTATTTAATGTGCCGCTAAACGCGGATATTAATGGACTGGATCCCCGCCTTCGCGGGAATGACGCCTTAGCATAGGAGTTTATGCATTAAAGGGTGCGGGAATGACGCTACACAACAGAGTTTCGAATTAAGACAATGAAGCGATGATGAAAAAAATATAATGACAGCAGAAAATCAAAGTATAGCGGTAGAAGTTAAGGCGCTGGATAAACAGTTTGGGGCGATTCATGCCGTTCGAAATGTGAGCTTTTCGGTAAGCCACGGTGAAGTGCTCGGCTTTCTCGGGCCTAATGGTGCTGGCAAGTCCACGACCATGAAGATGATTACCGGTTTTCTGGAACCCACCTCCGGTACTGTTATTGTCAATGGTAACGATGTCACCACGCATCCCATCGAAGTCAAATCATCCATTGGCTATCTACCGGAGGGTGCGCCTTCCTACGGCGAAATGACGGTCTTAAGTTTTTTGCGCTTTATCGCCGAAATCAGAGGCTTCGAAGGTGCCGAAGCGCAAAAGCGCATTGATGACGTGGTTAAAAAGATCAATCTGGAAGAGGTGCTGGGTCAGACCATAGACACGCTTTCAAAGGGTTTTAAACGCCGGGTCGGTATGGCGCAGACGATTATTCATGATCCCGATGTATTAATTATGGATGAGCCCACTGACGGGCTGGATCCCAATCAAAAACACGAAGTTCGCTCCTTGATTAAGGAAATGGCGGAGAAGAAAGCCATTATTATTTCTACGCATATCCTTGAAGAAGTCGACGCCATTTGCACTCGCGCTATCATCATTGCTGCAGGACAGATTCTATTTGATGGCACACCCTCAGAATTGCGGGCGATATCGGCGAAAAATGATATCGATGATGCTTTCCGTATCATCACCACACAACATTACGAGCAGCAGGGCGAGGTCGCGCACTCATGAAAAATATTACGGCTATCATGAAACGTGAACTCTATGGCTACTTTACAACACCGGTAGCCTACGTCTTTATTGTCGTGTTCCTGTTTCTCACAGGCATCTTTACTTTTTATCTTGGCGCTTTCTATGAACGGGGACAGGCTGATCTGGAGCCCTTCTTTCGTTTCCATCCCTGGTTATATCTATTCCTGATCCCTTCAGTCGCCATGCGTTTGTGGTCGGAAGAACGTAAAAGCGGCACGATAGAATTACTGATGACTTTACCGATTTCTATTGGGGAGGCGGTCACCGGAAAATTCCTGGCTGCATGGTGCTTCACTGGCATCGCTTTAGTGCTGACCTTTCCTGTCTGGATCACCGTGAATTATCTTGGCAATCCGGATAATACAGTCATCATTGCAAGCTACCTCGGCAGCTTCCTGATGGCTGGTGGTTTTCTGGCCATAGGTTCATGTGTCTCAGCCATCACAAAAAGTCAGGTCATCGCTTTTGTTATCAGTGTGGTGATTTGCTTTCTATTTGTGCTCAGTGGTTTCCCTCTGGTTCTTGATTTCTTTCAGGGTTGGGCGCCAAAGATACTGATAGATACCATCGCTTCATTCAGCTTTTTGACCCATTTTGATTCCATCAAAAAAGGTGTGATTGATTTGCGTGACATTATTTATTTCGCTGTCCTTATCATCTTCTGGCTTTACGCCAATGTGATTGTCATCGATGCAAGGAAGGCTAGCTAAAATGAAAAATAAAACATTTTATTCCGGCACTGGCTTGCTCCTTGGGGCAGTATTGTCCATTGCCATTATTATTCTGGTTAATGCAAGTCTCACCAGTTTGCGCATTGATTTGACCGAAAACAAATTGTTCACGCTATCTGAGGGTACCGTTAATATTATTCGGTCTCTGGAAGAACCAATAAATCTCAATTTCTACTTTTCCCACGAGACTTTATTGGGTTATCCGGCACTCCTGAATTACGGTACCCGCGTAAGGGACTTACTGGAAGAATATGCGGCTAAATCCGGAGGCAAGATCCAACTAAAAATCATTGAACCTGAACCTTTTTCAGAAGAAGAAGATCAGGCAGTAGCAAGTGGACTGCAAGGCGCGCCCATCAATGCCGCTGGCGACCGCGCCTACTTCGGTCTGCTTGGCACTAATTCCACTGATGATGAAGCGAATATTCCCTTCTTCCAGGATTCCCGCGAAGCCGCTTTGGAATACGACATCACCAAACTCATCTTTAATCTCGCCCATCCGAAAAAGCGCGTGGTGGGGATCATCAGTTCGCTGCCTGTATTCGGTGAGTCAATACCGGGGCAGCCTCCTGGAAAGCCCTGGGCCATTATCGACATCATGCGTGAATTTTTTGAAGTAAAGAATCTTGGAGATTCTCCATACAAACTCGATGACGGAATTGATGTATTGATGGTGATACATCCGAAGAAGTTGAATGATCAGCTACTGTTTGAGATTGATCAGTTTATGCTCGGTGGCGGCAATGCCTTCATTTTTGTTGATCCGCTGGCAGAAGCTGATCGTAGCCAACCCGATCCACAAAACCCGATGACGATGCCTGATCTTGATTCGGATCTGAAAGTTTTTCTTGATGGCTGGGGTATTGAAATAGTCGATAGTAAGTTAGCGGCGGATATGACCTCGGCCATGCGCGTACAAACACGCACACCTCGAGGCCCACAGGAAACGCTTTACCTGCCCTGGCTACGTCTGGGAGAAGATAGTTTTAATCAGGATGACTTTACTACCAACGAATTAAAGGTTCTCCATTTGGGTACAGCCGGCATTATTGAACAAAAGGATGGTTCCACTGTAGAAATGTCTCAGTTGATTCGGACGACGGCAGATTCTATGAAACTTGAACGTGACTTGATCCTCTTCCAACAAGACCCGAATATTATTCTGGAAAACTTCGTTTCTGAAAACAAACCACTTAACCTGGCAGTTCGATTAAGCGGTCATGTCAGTAGCGCCTACCCTGAAGGGAGTCCGGCGGCGGCAGAAGAGGATGAGCCCAGCAAGGAAGCCTATCTCAAGGAAGGTGATATAAATGTTATTTTGGTGGCTGACACCGACATTTTGAGCGACATTTTCTGGGTGCGTAAACAAAATTTCTTCGGTGTCGAAATTCCTCAGCCTATTGCCAATAACGGTGACTTTGTCGTGAATACCCTGGAAAACCTGTCGGGAAACACGGACATGATCAGCCTGCGAAGCCGTGGTGAATTTTCACGGCCCTTTGAAGTAGTGGAAACTATCCGACGTGAAGCCGAGGACAAATTCCGCGACCGCGAACGTGAATTGCAATCAAAGTTGACCGAAACCGAGCAACGGATTCAGGGACTACAACGTGAAGGCGGTGAAAGTGATCTAATACTCAGCAAGGCCCAGAATACAGAGATCGAAAAATTTCAAACGGAACAGCTTAAAACTCGCAAAGAACTTCGTGCGGTTCAGCATGAATTACAGAAAAACATCGAAAGCCTCGGTGCGAAACTGAAATTTATTAATATTGGCCTTATGCCTCTGTTGATTATGATTGCTGCCATTTTAACCGGGCTTTATCGAACTCGCCGACGTAGTCACTGAACCTAATGTATCCATGCGGCGAATTTGACGTTTAACCAGGTCTTGAAAGTAAATGAAAAGTAACAAACTAGTCATCTTCACCCTCATCACTCTTGCGGTCATTCTGGCGGCGGGCCTGATGAGTCGTCATCGGGCGCCGGCTACATCATTGGAAAAACAATCTTTGTTTGCCGGTTTGCTGGAGAAGGTGAACAACGTCACGACTATTAAACTGATGAAGCAGAATAAATCGCTAACCCTGGTGCGTCACGAGGATCTGTGGGTAATTCAACAAGCAGATAATTATCCTGCCGATTTTGGAAAAATCCGAGAGGTCGTCATTGCAGTGGCTGATTTGAAGATTCTGGTGGAAAAAACCAGCAACTCGGCACTCTATGAGCGATTAGGAGTTGAGGAGCCTTCATCGGAAAAAGCAAGCTCCACGCAGTTGTCTTTGCTTGACGCTGACGACAAGGTATTGGCTGAGCTTATTGTAGGCAAGAATCGGCATAGCAAATCTGCGGAAGATAAGCCCGGCCTCTATGTCCGTCTGCCAGAATCTCAAACCGCCCTATTGGTAGAAGGACGACTCGATCCCAGTGTTGAAGTGAAGGACTGGTTTAATCGCGAATTGTTTAGTATCAAGGCAAGTCGCATTAAACAGATTCAGATCGAGCATACCAATGACGCTACGTTTACGCTTGCTCGTGAAGACAATGTAGACGATTTCAGCATGAATGATTTGCCGGAAGGCATGGAAATGCAATCGGACGTCATCATTAGTCGTATGGCTACACTCTTAGAAGACGTGGCCATCGATAACGTGGTCAAGGCTGAAAAATTAACACAGGCAAAGCAAAGCACTGCCACTATTCATACTTTTGACGGTCTGGTTGTGACTGTCGTCAATGGTGTAATAGACGATAATAATTATTCCAGTTTTAGTTTTTCTGTTGCCAAAAAAGCGTCTGATGCGGCCGAAAATGAAAGCGATGAAAAGGACGAAGAATCTAATCCAGCTGAGGAGGCGGAGACCTTGAACAAGCTTATGACAGCCTGGGCTTATGCCATCCCAACATTCAAATACGAACTCTTTACCAGAAAACAAGCACAACTCATCAAAGAAATAACGCCAACAGACGAAGCTGCAGACGCTAGTAAAAGCGAAGAGTAATTAGCCCTTTAGTGGGAAACGAGACTAGCTGTAGAGGCTGGAAAAGCATCTGTTTTACTCTGAATCATAAACCAACCGTATTTGCTTCTTTCTTGCTGCCAAAGTTCGCAGGCCTGAATTAAATCGATGGGTCGGCAAACACCACTTAATTCACCAATTTTCTGTAACACATCCACAAGCTGCACAAAATTATCGTTAATGTCAGCATAGATACTCACACCGGGAAGGGCCTCGGCAAGGTCATTATAGGCGCTACGTCCCTTGTCGATAAAATGTAAAAGGGATAAGCCAGCATAATTGGCATGCTCTGGAAAGAAGCCGGCAGTCACCAGACACCTTTCTCCGGCGCCTTGCACTCTTATCAATCGCTCTTCTTTTGCCAAATTCCATTCCAGGTTACTGCCCCCTTTTGGGTATTCCAACACACCCACGGCGTCACAACTGAAACGAAACAACATGTCGGCAATGTAGCGTTCAACATCGGTACCAAGATAATATCGGGTATCTGCTTGGGCCTGGTTCAACAGGTAATACCATTTTGCGGTTTCTGGTGTATACAGACTTGTTGTCATTGAGGGCTGCCTTTTGGGGTTTTCATGCTCCTTTTATCGACAAGCTGGATTTTAACTTGAGACCCATAAATGTAGCTGCACTCAGCCAGTATATTTTATAGCTTAGCTGGATGATTAATTACACATACAAAAGCCGAAACTGTATTATAGGCCATTCAAAACATAAACATTGCCATGCAATCGCTAGTGACAATTGAGGCAAAGCGTCCAAAACAAAAACTATGATATTTCAGGAATTAATCTTCAGATTGCAACAATTTTGGGCGGAACACGGTTGCGTAATTCAGCAACCTTACGACATGGAAGTTGGTGCGGGCACGTTTCATCCAGCAACGTTCCTGCGATCTATTGGTCCTGAACCCTGGAATGTCGCCTATGTGCAACCCTCTCGCCGACCGGGCGATGGCAGGTACGGAGATAACCCCAATCGTTTGCAACATTACTACCAGTTCCAGGTTCTGCTAAAACCTTCTCCTGCGGATATACAGGACCTCTATCTCCGCTCTATCAAGGAGCTAGGAATAGATCCCTTGATCCACGACATCCGTTTTGTGGAAGACAATTGGGAGTCGCCGACCCTGGGCGCCTGGGGTCTGGGCTGGGAGGTTTGGTTGAATGGCATGGAGGTGACTCAATTTACTTACTTTCAGCAGGTTGGCGGGCTCGATTGCAAACCAGTCTCCGGTGAAATCACTTATGGCCTGGAACGCATCGCCATGTATCTGCAAAACGTAGACAGTGTGTATGATTTAGTGTGGGCTGAAACCCCGGCAGGTAAAGTTAGTTATGGTGATATCTATCATCAAAATGAAGTGGAAATGTCGGCATACAATTTTGAGCATGCCGACACGACTTCACTATTTGACTGGTTTGATCAATGTGAACAACAAAGTCAGGCTCTCATTGAACAGGGCTTGCCTCTGCCTGCTTATGAAATGGTGTTGAAAGCTTCTCATACGTTTAATTTGCTCGACGCACGAAATGCGATATCCGTTACCGAGAGACAACGCTATATACTCCGCGTTCGCAGTCTCGCCCGAGCCGTCGCACAAGCCTATTTTGATAGCCGTGAAGCATTGGGTTTTCCTCTCATAAAGAAATAATGAATAAAAAAGATTTATTAATTGAAATTGGTACTGAAGAGCTACCGCCAAAAGCATTGAAGCCTCTTGCGATGGCGTTTGCAGATGAGATGCATATCGGGCTTGAAAAAGTGAATCTTGAGCACAGTACTCACACCTGGTACGCAACACCGCGACGTCTTGCTGTGATTATAAGTGATTTGCAGGTAGTCCAGGATGACAGAGAAGTAGAGCGCCGTGGTCCGGCATTGGCCGCGGCCTACGATAAAGATGGCAACGCAACCAAAGCCGCAGAAGGTTTCGCCCGCTCATGTGGCGTATCGGTAGCCGATTTGCAAACCCTGGAAACCGATAAGGGCGCATGGTTGTCATATAAAGCGACTGAAACTGGCAGCGCCGCTACGAGTCTTTTACAAGACATCATCAATACAGCCTTGGGTAAGTTACCTATCCCAAAACGTATGCGGTGGGGCAGCGGTGATGCTGAGTTCGTTCGACCCGTGCATTGGGTGTTAGTGCTTTTTGGCAAGGAAACCGTCCCATGCAAGGTGCTTGCTCTAAATTCAGGAACGCAATCCTATGGCCATCGCTTTCATCATCCTCAAGCGATTGGAATTGAATCAAGCAGCGAATATTTAAGCAAACTTGAAAGTCCAGGAAAGGTCATTGCTGATTACGAGCATCGGCAAAAACTTATCCGGGAAGCTGTGATATTGAAAGCGACAGAATTAGGCGGACAGGCGATTATTGATCCTGCTTTGTTGGACGAGGTTACGGCTCTGGTTGAATGGCCAGTGATAATTAGCGGCGATTTCGATAAACAGTTTCTGGATCTCCCAAACGAGGTGCTAATCGCATCAATGCAGGACCATCAAAAGTATTTCCCGGTTAAGGATAAGGCTGGGCAATTATTACCGCACTTTATCACTGTCGCCAACATCGACAGTAAAGCGCCAGAGGAGATAAGCAAGGGCAATGAGCGTGTTATTTTCCCGCGCTTGAGCGATGCTGCTTTTTTCTGGAAACGAGACGTCGCCAGATCACTAGCGGACTATGAACCGCGACTTAAAGATATTGTTTACCAGAAAAAGTTAGGTTCTTTGCAGGAGAAAAGTACGCGTGTAGCAGGAATTGCGACAACTATTGCGAGTACGCTGGGCATTGACCTTGAGAAAGTGCAACGTGCCTCCCTACTAGCAAAATGCGACCTGCTGAGTGATATGGTGGGTGAATTTCCTGAGTTACAAGGGACAATGGGGCGATACTACGCCCTTCATAGCGGAGAAGATGCTGAAGTGGCAGAGGCGCTGGATGAACAATACTTGCCTCGTTTCGCTGGAGACGAATTACCTGTTCATGGTATCGGACAGGCATTGGCACTAGCGGAGAAACTCGATAGCCTGGTGGGTATTTTTGCTATTGGACAGATACCCACTGGTGATAAAGATCCTTTCGGTTTGAGACGCGCGGCCATTGGTTGCTTACGTATTATGATCGAGTGTGAGCTTGACCTTGATTTGCACAGGTTGATTACCTCTGCCACCAAAACATTTGATTCATCTATAGAGGCGGGCGATGTGATTGAACCTGTCTTTAACTTCATGATGGAACGCTTGCGGCGCTATTATGCAGATAACAATATATCCAATAATATTTTCGAATCAGTGTTGGCCCTTGAACCCACAAGGCCACTCGATTTCCACAGACGTATTCAGGCGGTGAGCAAATTTACCAGCCTGCCAGAAGCAGAAAGTCTGGCGGCAGCAAATAAACGTATACAAAACATACTGAAACAAAACGAATCTGCGATAGCCAGCAAGGTTGATGAAAATTTATTAGAAGAAGATGCGGAAAAACTGCTGATCACGGCACTGAATGATATAAATAAAGAATTACAACCAATGCTGATTAATCACGACTACGACAATACGCTAAGAAAACTTGCTGAGCTTCGAATACCTGTCGACAAGTTTTTTGATGACGTCATGGTAATGTGTGATAACGAAGCGCTCAAATTAAATCGACTCGCATTATTGAATCAAATTAATGAACTGTTTTTGACTACCGCAGATATTTCAAAATTGTAGGCCTGACCCGAATGATGAAATTAATTATCCTCGACCGAGACGGCGTCATTAACTTCGACTCGGACGACTACATCAAGTCTGAAGATGAATGGGAGGCCATCCCCGGTAGCCTTGATGCGATAGCTCGCTTGAATCGAGCTGGTTTTCGAATTGTGGTGGTATCTAACCAGTCCGGTTTGGCACGAGATAAGTTTACCATCAGCGATCTAAATGCTATCCACAGGAAAATGCATACACATTTATCGCAGTTCGGAGGGAAAATTGAAGCCGTGTTTTTCTGTCCACACGCACCGGATGAAAATTGTGCCTGTCGAAAGCCGGAACTTGGCCTGTTTCATGAGATCTCCCGGCGACTGCGTGTACCTTTGTACAGAACCACCGTCGTTGGCGATAAGCTAAGTGATATGCAGGCGGCTCTTGAAGTTAAAGCAAAAGCAATTTTGGTGAAAACCGGCTATGGCCAGGCTGCGTTAGATGCGGGTGAATTACCCGAAGGAATCGTCGTCTATGATAATCTCGCTAGCGTTGCTACTTCTCTGATAAATGCTGGGTAGTTGAGGATGCTTTTGCTGCGCTCTTTGCTTTTTTATTTCGGCATGGCTCTCTTAACTCTTATCTTTGTTCTGCTCAGCGTGCTCTTGTATCCGCTGCCTTTTAAATTTCGCTTTCGTATAATTTCCCAATGGTCAGTACTTAACCTGTACTGGCTAAAGCTATGTTGTAAACTCGATCACAAAGTAGAAGGTCTGGAGAATATCCCCGTTGATGGCGCGGCAATTATAATGTGCAAACATCAGTCAGCATGGGAGACCCTCGCCTTGCAGGTAATATTCCCGCCCCAGGTTTGGGTTCTAAAACGTGAATTATTGTGGATCCCAATTTACGGATGGGGGCTAGCGGCTATGGAACCCATCGCTATTGACCGCGGTTCTGCGACCAGGGCCTTACGCCAGATTGTTGACCAGGGCTGCAAACGACTGGCGCAGGGATTATGGGTGGTTATTTTTCCAGAAGGCACGCGTACTACTGCAGGTACACGACACAAATACCAACCCGGTGGCGGTATGTTGGCAAGTAAGTCCGAATACCCCGTTATCCCCATCGCACACAATTCCGGTTACTTCTGGCCACGAAACAGCATCAGAAAAATGTCAGGCACTATCGATATGGTTATTGGTCCTGCGATTAGCACCATAGGAAAATCCGCCAAGGAGATCACCAGGGAATGTGAAGAATGGATTGAAAGCACAGTAGAGAGACTTCCTGCTCCCGAGAATATTCTTTAAGCAGGTTCCAGCAAGGAGTACACTCCATTAGAATCAAGGAGGCAAGAATGTTACTTACCAATCTGGAATTCGTACCCGGCAAGAAGATCAGCAAGCACCTTGGACTGGTTCAAGGAAGCACGGTTCGTTCAAAGCATGTAGGACGTGACATCATGGCCGGGGTGAAAAATATCTTTGGTGGTGAATTAACCGGCTACACCGAACTTCTGCAGGAATCACGCGAAGAAGCCGTGTCTCGCATGAGCGAACAAGCCAGCTCCATAGGCGCTAACGCCATCCTCAATATTCGTTTTTCAACCTCATCCATAACCCAGGGTGCATCAGAGCTTTTCGTCTATGGTACAGCCGTAGTGTTGGAAGATGACCATGCTTGACCTGATTATTTTCCTTATACTTCTTTGCCTTGGCTATTTTATCGGGCAAGTTTTGGAAAAATCACACTACCGCAGCATACGCCAACGTGAAAACGAACTGCGTTATCTACCTGCCATTGCCAGCAAAAATCTACCTAAAGAATTTGAGCCCTGCGAAACACATCTCGTTGCGGGCAATGTCGTTATTTCGGTGGATTTTTTCAAAAAGTTTGTTGCCGGGCTACGTGCCATTATAGGTGGTCGCATCATCAGTTATGAATCCCTGATCGATCGCGCCCGACGTGAAGCGCTGTTACGCATGAAAGAACAGGCAAAAGATCTCGGTGCCAAATATATTTTTAATATCAAGATGGAGACCTCATCTATTTCAAAAGGTCAACGAAATGCGATTGGCTCAGTAGAAGTACTGGCATACGGGACGGCGATTATCCAGAAATGAAATGGAATACTCTAACCCCGAAATTCCCGAAGGAATTAACACGACAAGGGAACATCCACTAAAAGAATTCGTCATTCTTGGTTGCGGTATCATCGGCTGCATTATTGTTGCTGTTCTTCTTATTGCTCTACTCGCCGAATTGCTCGCACCTTACATTCCTTTTTCGGTGGAACAAGAACTCGCTGCCAAATTCCTGGAAGAGCCTGAAATTGATTCAGATACTCCGCGTTATCTTCAAACACTTGTTGATGATATCAGTGAAGAGATGGATCTTCCTGATGAAATGGAAATCACATTGCATTACATTGACGATGAAGTGGCGAATGCCTTTGCCACACTCGGTGGCCATATTTTTGTCCATCGTGGGTTATTAGACATCATGCCTAACGAAAATGCACTTGCTATGGTGATTGCCCACGAAATAGCACATGTCCAACATCGTCATCCAGTTATCGCTATGGGGCGCGGCGTTGTGATTGGTTTATTCCTTGCTACAGTTACCGGGTTGAGCGGCGACAGATTTGTCGGTAGCGTTATTAGCAATGCAGGCGTAATTACGGTGCTTGGTTTTTCCCGGGAACAGGAACGCGAAGCCGACCACACAGCACTTGCTGGTGTGCAAAAACACTATGGTCATGTCAGTGGTGCAAGTGATCTGTTTAAAGCTTTGTTAGACATGGAAGAAACAAGTTTGTTAAAAACGCCTCTCTTCCTTAACACGCATCCCCTGAGTACAGAGCGTATAGCAGCTATCGAAAAATATGCCTGGGATCAGAATTGGTCAACAGACGATTCAACTACCTCATTGCCTGACTGGATAGAGAATAAAAACTAGTAATAGACAGCGCTGAAAAATCAGGAAACTCTGAATAGACGACCCGACCCCATTCGGCGGAGTCGACTTAAGAGCCATCGAACGCCGTTCGGTCTCTGTTCCAGACTCGACTCTACCACTCACTTCCATGTGAGCGTCCCGACGCGTTTCTACCACCTACGTCCATGTAGGCGTCCACTTCGCTGGCGCTCCGGTCGGGATGACAACTGCTTCTTCGTGGCAAGCCCTAAAATGACGAGTATACGAATTTCAAATACTGCACTTTTATTCTACAATTATTCCATTGTCACTGTTGTTAATAACATAAAATGTCGAAACGAATAACTCGGAGATAGCCTATGTCTGATTCGCAGGAAAAATCGAAATTTGGTACACCGTGGCACTTATGGTGTGTAGGAATATTTGCGCTTTTATGGAGTGGAATGGGGGCTCTCGACTACCTCATGACGCAGACTCAAAATGCAAGCTATATGAGTAATTATTCGGCAGAGCAACTAACGTTTTTTTACGGCCTTCCTTCCTGGATTATTGCGAGTTGGGCCATCGGCGTATGGGGCGGTATTTTGGGTGCATTATTGTTATTAATGCGGAAACAATTGGCTGCCTGGGTGTTTCTCGCCTCACTTATCTGCATGGTAACCACTACAATACAAAATTACGTATTCTCAAATGGCATGGAAGTCATGGGAGATGCGTTTTCCCTGGCATTCACAGCGACCATATTTTTATTTGCTCTTGGTTTTTTCCTATATTCTATAAAAATGCGAAAACAAGGTGTACTGCTTTAGCGTCTTAATTTGATCTTTTTTGGGATTACAGAGTATGGAAAAAACGTTTGGAACGAGGGATGTAATAATTGTCGTAGTTAATTGACAATACTACTTTGCGAGATCTGCCGACTATTTCATTTCGTGGCACAAATCCGATCACTCTGGAGTCTGCACTATTATCTCGATTATCTCCGAGGGCCATATATTGGTCTGCCGGTACTATCACAGAATTGAAACTTGATAGATATCCTCCAGGAGACAAGGTTCGAATCTTATGCTCCACACCCAATAAATCTTCAATTTTATCGGAGACTTCTGAGTCCGTTTCAAGGTAAGACAATCTTTCCCCGTTTATATAAAGCACATTATTTTGCATAGCAATAATATCGCCTGGGATCCCTACAACACGCTTAATTAATCGCTTGTCGGATACTTTCGAATCAAAAACAATGATGTCACCGCGCACAGGATCTGCGCGTTTTATCAGCGAAATATGCGTAAATGGAAACCTTATGTCATACGCCATTTTATTCACGAGAACATGATCGCCTTCGAGGATGGTCGGTTTCATTGACCCGGTAGGAACGTGATTCCAGTCTGCTATTGCGCTCCTAAAAACAAACATCAGCATGATAAAGACAATAAACGACCTGTTTTCTTTCCATGTTTTTGTTAGCCACAATTTCATAGGCAAGCTCCTATTCAAATTAGTATTTTTGGGTCTTCAACAGAATTTGTGGATTAACACAAAAAGCAGACAAAAAAATCATCGTCATTCCCGCATGTTTTTGGCGGAGAAGTGGTGCATGGAAGCACCGTCCACGGAGCTAAGGATGCAAATCCAATTAAACAAAGGTTTCATTCAATATTCTATAATCGTACCAGTAAGTTAGTCCCGGATTGGCATATTTCCTTAATTCTCCTTTCCTTCTGGATTTCCATCCTTTGGTTCATATGCGGCACGTCCATGTGCCATTACTCCGCCAAAAACATGCGGGAATGACGGTTTTAGTTAGTTTGACATTCTTGTCAACCCACAGATTCTGCGGAACAGCCAAATAATATTGTTCTAACAACAACTACTGCCACTTTCACCTTGCACATGTTGACCACCCTTGCTTTCACTGGCTGGGCGACGTGTACCATGCGGTGCGCACCAGGGAAGCGGTGTTCTTTCCTGGGCGGGCACAATACCGACAAAGTTGTCTTTGCTGGGACCTTCGGTTAGAAAGCGGAAGGTACGTTCACACACTGCCATACGTTCACCACGAGGGAATTCATGACCCTCATCATCTTTGACAAAGCTAAAAGGCCCGCGATAAATCACGGCATGTCCTCTATCGAGACATTCAGTCCCTTCAGGCTTTACCGCAGTTAATGTTAAGGAACGAAACTCTATGTCTTCGACTACCTGCCAGGGTTCGGCTGACCATTTATCGAATGTGACCGATTGAAAACCGACATCGAGGAACATCCTTATCATCTCCTGCTCCTGAAAAGCACCGGAAATACAACCACTCCATAATTCCCCATCATCTTTTAGATGTTGGGGAATAAATTCATCACTGACGATATCGGAAATAGCGATTCTTGCGCCGGGCTTAACCACGCGATAAATCTCTTCTACCAATTGCCGTTTTTGTAAATCATCTACCAGGTTCAATACGCAATTGGAAATCACCAGGTCGACTGAGTTATCGGCTATCAATGGATTAAGCTGCTTTTGCGTCTTCTTCCATTGTTCAAATGTAGCGAGACTGGTCGCATCCTTAACCGGGTTATCTGACAACCAGTTTTCCATAGCATCCACATCCAGTGCCAGATCCTGAATTTGTCCTTTCACAAATCGAACACGATCATTGCCCAGCTTTTCCCCCATTTCACCCTGGTACTTTCTCGCCAACGCCAGCATGTCATCATTCATATCAACACCGATAACCTCGCCTTCTTTACCGATGAGCTGCGCCGCCATATAACAAATCTTGCCGCTACCACTACCCAGATCCAGCACCACATCACCCTTGCGCACATAACGGGAAGGATCGCCGCAGCCATAGTCTTTTTCAATAATCTCCTCGGGCAACAGTTTTAACAGACTGGCGTCATAGTCGACAGGACAACACAAAGCCTCCTGTTTTTCCTGCGCACCCTGGCTATAACGCTCAAGTACAGCGGATTCACTCATGTGTAAACTCCTCAAATAATTTCATTTTCTGTGTCTTTTGTATCCCTATTATCAGCGAACTCAGCACTATTTAACAATGGCTGTTTCAGCAACCATAATACATTGACAAATCTTTCGTCGCGAAATTCATTCAGGCCGACTTTCAATTTCTCATGACCCAATTTAGGTTGGTCACGATACGTCCCGAAAAGGCGATCCCACCAGGGAATATTGAAGCCGAAATTGCTGTTTGTCTCCTTGTTGATAGCGGAGTGATGTACCCGGTGCATATCCGGCGTGACCAATAGCCAGCGAAGATGGTGATCTATCGAATCCGGGATCCTGACATTGCCATGATTAAAAAGGGACGTAGCGCTTAAAACTATTTCGAATACAATGACGCTAAGCACTGGCGCACCAATTAGCATCACTGCTAAGATTTTTATACACATTGAAATGAAAATCTCCACAGGATGAAATCGAATACCCGTCGTCAAATCAAATTCAGTATCGGAATGATGAACCCGATGTAGCCTCCACAAGAGTGAGTACTTGTGAAACAGTCGATGCTGGAAGTAGATAAGAACATCCAGAATGAGGAAAGAAATAATGCCGGCAAGCCAGGGGTTCAGATCAAGGAGATTAAATAGACCCCAATCGTGTATTACCGCTATGGCCGCCATTGACACCGCTGCAAGTGGCATAAATAATCGGATCAACAGTGTATCGATAGTAAGCAGAATCAGGTTATTGACACGGCGGCGCCAGCTTATTTGGGAACAGGGGCGTCGTGGTGTCCGCTTTTCCCATAATAACATCAGCATCAGGACACCCATAAAAACCGACAGGCGGGTAATAAGCTCTTGGTTCGCTGTAACAATCATGGGACTATAATATTAAATATATGCACGATTAGAGCAGCCATTATGAGTGATTTTAGATTTCCGTCCACCCGTATGCGCCGAATGCGCGAATATGATTTTACGCGCAGAATGATGCGCGAACACACTCTCACGAGCGATGATCTTATTTACCCGATATTCATCATCGAAGGAGAACATCGTCGCGAGCCGGTATCCTCCATGCCTGGAGTGGATCGATTGACGATGGATGAATTGCTAAAAGAAGCTCAGGAAGTTCAACAACTGGGGATTCCTGCTATTGCGCTATTTCCTGTTGTCGGAAAAGAAAAGAAATCTGAAAATGCCGAGGAAGCCTACAATGCGAATGGCCTGTTACAACGCGCTAGTCGTGAATTAAAAGCGGCTATCCCTGAGCTAGGTGTGATTGCAGATGTGGCCCTGGATCCCTTCACTATTCATGGCCAGGATGGCTTAATGGATGAATCCGGCTATATCGTTAATGAGGCGACTGTCGAAGTACTCGTCAAACAAGCCATTTCACAAGCGGATGCTGGTATCGATATCGTAGCGCCCTCAGATATGATGGATGGCCGCGTCGGTGCGATCAGACAGGGACTGGACGCAGCCGGACATGTCAACACACGCATACTCGCGTATTCCGCCAAGTATGCGTCCAGCTTTTATGGTCCATTTCGCGATGCCCTTGGCTCAGCAACTAACCTCGGTGGCGCGGGTAAACACACCTACCAGATGGATCCGGCAAATTCCGACGAGGCTCTACGTGAAGTGGCGCTTGATATTAAAGAGGGGGCCGACATGGTTATGGTAAAACCGGGATTACCTTATCTTGATATCGTCTATCGTATAAAAACTGAATTTGGCATGCCCACTTTCGTCTACAACGTCAGCGGTGAATATGCCATGTTGAAAGCCGCTGCACAAAATGGCTGGCTTGATGAGCGCGCCGTTGTTATGGAAACTCTACTCAGCTGTAAACGTGCCGGTGCGGATGGAATATTGACCTACTTTGCAAAACAGGCGGCGACATGGCTGAAAGAATGAAAAAGCAACCCTTGTCTACCTGTTAAAATATCTCTTCCAAAAAATTCAGTACCGATTGCCATGAGCGCTTATCTGCATTGGCATTGTAAACAGTGCCGAAGGATGGATCGTTCGCCATTGGATTCGTAAACGCATGCATGGTGCCGCCATAAACATGTATTTGCCAATCGGCACCTGCGGCAGTAAGTTCATTTTGTAGATCCATGACAGCCTCAACTGGCACCATAGGATCTTCATGTCCATGCAAGGCCAGCACCTTTGCTGTTATTTTTGTGCCTTGCGTGTTGCCAGGTGCGCCAAATAATCCATGTAGACTGACAACACCTTTCACCTTGGCATCAATACGCGCCAAATCTAAAACGCACAAACCACCGAAACAATATCCAATGGCGGCGATAGACTCTTCATCAACTTCAGTTTGAGTTTGAGTTTGCAGAGTCTCCAATATCTTGCTCAAGCAACTTTGCAACTTTTTCCTGTCATCGATAAAGGGTTTCATCAAGCCCGAATTTTCTTCCGTACTCTTACCGAGCACACCTTTGCCGTATAAATCACAGGCAAAACCAACATAGCCTTGAGTTGCCAACTTGCGTGCTTTGTCACATTCAAAATTGCTTCTGCCTGCCCAGGCAGGAGCGACTATAACGCCCGGTTTTTCTACATCCATGGCATCGTCGTAAGCAAGAAAGCCTTCGAGTAATTTGCCGTCGTGTTCGTACTCGACATATCTTTCCTGGATCATAACCTTTGCCCCCTTCTTTTAAATTTCAATAATAATATTATGTTATTTCAAAATACGAAAGTTTCGATTAATGATTTTATATTAATCCAACCCCAGAGCTTTAATCTTCCTGGTCAACGTATTTCTGCCCCAGCCCAAAAGATTGGCGGCGTCCTGGCGCCGACCATTGGAACTTTTTAATGCTTCTTCTATCATTATAGTTTCAAATTTCGGAACAATATCTTTCAGCAATTGGGTCTCACCTCCCGTTAGATTGAATTCCACCCAAAGCCGCAGTCTGGTTTCCCAATCGTCGAAAGATGTATTTATGCTGCCTGTTTCTTTCAACTCAGGTGGCAGATCGTCCAGGTGTATCTCTTTTCCCGATGCCATCACCGTTATCCATCGACAAAAATTTTCCAGTTGCCTGACGTTACCAGGCCAGGCAAGTCTGTTCAAATAGGATTGTGTTTCTGTACGAATTCGCTTTGAACCCATACTCAATTCTTTTGCCGCTTTATTCAAAAAATATTCCGTCAACTCAGGGATGTCTGTACGGCGGTCGCGAAGGGGTGGTACATGTACGCGAATGACGTTGAGTCGATGCAAGAGATCTTCTCGAAATCGTCCTTCCGTCACTCTGTGTTCCAGATCCTGATGTGTAGCCGCAATGACACGCACATCTACTTTTATGGGAATATGGCCTCCGACACGATAAAATTCACCGTCCGACAGAACACGCAGTAAACGTGTTTGCAAATCAGCAGGCATATCACCAATTTCATCGAGGAACAGAGTGCCGCCATTAGCTTGTTCAAAGCGTCCGATGCGTTGTGCTGTGGCCCCTGTAAATGCACCTTTTTCATGACCGAATAGTTCTGACTCCAGTAATTCATGAGGAATCGCAGCTGTGTTAAGTGCAATGAAGGCTCTATCCACTCTTGGACTATGTCGATGCAATGCCATGGCAACCAATTCTTTACCAGTACCCGATTCTCCTGTGATTAACACGGTAAGGTTCGAACTGGATAGCCTGCCGATTGCGCGAAAAACTTCCTGCATGGCAGGTGCCGAACCGATAATCTCTTTGTGACTCGTAAACTCAGTTTTTTTGGTGGCAGATTTTGTCTGGTTCTGTTTTATTGCGCGCTTAACCAGGCTGACGACTTCATTAACGTCGAATGGCTTTGACAAATATTCAAATGCGCCTCCCTGGAAAGCCGAAACGGCCCGGTCCAGATCAGAATAGGCGGTCATAATAATCACCGGCAATTCCGGTGCGTCAGACTTGATCCGATCCAGTAAACTAATGCCATCCATACCTGGCATGCGAATATCGGAAATAATAACATCAGGTTTTTCCACAGAAAAACGTGCCAGTAGCTTCTCTGAGGTATCGAAACTGGTAATAGACAATTCCTCCTTTCCCAATGCCTTTTCCAGCACCCAACGAATGGACTTATCGTCATCGACTACCCAAACATTGCTCGGCTCAGTCATTTATTTGTTGTATCGGTAAAAGTATTCTAAAGATGGTTCTGTCTTCGTCACGGTCATATTCAATCATACCTCCATGGGTCTGCATCAATGACTGCGCAATTGACAGACCTAAACCCGTACCTTCTGCTCGTCCCGTCACCATTGGATAAAAAATTCCATCTTCAATCTCGCTTGGAACACCGGGTCCATCATCTATAATCTCAATCTGCACCGCTATCTTGTAGTAGTGCTGTCGAATCGTGGTTCGACGAATTATCCGCGACCGTAACGTGATTTTTCCCTCTTCATCAATCGCCTGTACAGCATTTCTAATTATGTTGAGAAAGACCTGAATTAATTGTTCCCTGTCGACATTAACAACCGGGAGACTAGGATCATAATCACGGACAACATCAAGCATATAAGGCACTTCGGCTTCGACAAGATTGACGACATACTCCAGTACTTCATGAATATTTACATCTGATGAATAACCTTTGCTATTCGGTGTAATCATTCTGTCTATCAGGTTTCGCAGTCTGTCTGCCTCGTTGATAATGATCTGTGTATACTCAATTAATTCATTGCCTTTTAATTCCTGCTCAAGCAATTGTGCAGCACCGCGTAAACCGCCGAGTGGATTCTTTATTTCGTGAGCCATGCCCTGTAGAGATTGACGTGCCGCATTGTGTAAGATCGTTAAACTCTCTTCGCGCATTACCTTTGCATAGGAATGCGCATCCACTAATTCAACGATGATTTCCTGACAAATCTCATCAAGAAACCAGGGCGTCATGGTGCAATCAACAATGATTGATTTTGCATTGGGCAATATCAATTCCATGCCCCACTCCATATAGGGATGATTGCTATTTAGAGAACGTTGTATCGTCTCGGCGAAACTCGTGGCGGCAGGAAGAAAGTCCGTTATGTGCTGCCCACTAATCTTGCGCTGGCTTAGGGATAGCAAGTTTTCTCCTGATGAGTTGATATCTGTCAGACGTAAGTCTTTATCAAACACCAACACTGCGGTGTAGATATTTTCGATAAGATACTGTGCTCGTTCCTGGGGTATGCTCATGGCCTCTCTAATACTGCACTATTTTGGTGCAATATGTTAATAATGACATTGTCCTATATTTCACGAGTTTTATGAATATCTTATTTATTCAATAAGATACGGGAAAATACCGTTTCGGAAATTGTAAAGTTAATACTTGAAGAGCAAGAAGCAGACCACATCCAATCAAGCCGTTTGACGCTGTGTCTCAAACTGAATCAATTGTTCTTAGGAACTCAACAGATACAAAGTGGAAGGATTTATTAACGCTGACATACCCTGGGGTATGGTTTAGTTTGCGGATGCGCGTAACAAATGGAAAGTGACTGAAGGTGAACTAATCTGAATACGTTCATTAGGATCTTTGATAACGGCACGTAGTTGGTGACTACCTCGATCCAGGCCTGTGAAGGCCTTGGCTGTGGACTTTCCCAACAGAATCTCATTACCATCAAGATACAAAACCAGCTTATCCTCACCACCGACGGAAGGACTCGCGGAGATATTGACAGTAACATTTCCGGCATTATCGCGGATTGTAGCGTCGTGCAGTGGACTGGTAATACTAAGCGTTGTGTATTTTGGCTTAGGTTCAGATGGAGGTGGCGTGTATTTGAACGCTCCAACCGGTGGAGGTTTTATTGTCTGTAACTCACGCACATCGATGAGCTCTGCATCATCGCTCGGTTGGTCGGTGAAAACAACGTTACCTTCCTCGTCAACTGAGCGGTAGATCTCGGCTCCCAAAGTGATTGAGAGTAGCAAGCAAAGCAATGAAATGAGAATACGCATAAGCATCCAGAATAGCTCAGAGTGGTGAACCTAACAATATAGACTTAAAAATAATCCCCATAGTTCCAAATATCATACGCTATTGACAACTAAGCCCCGTCACAGGGGCTTAGTTGAGAAGCAAGTCACAAGTCTCTAGCCTACAAACTATAATACATATCAAATTCGACAGGATGGGTGGTCATTCGAAATCGATTCAGTTCATCCATCTTTAAGGCTATGTAACCATCAATCATATTATCAGTAAAAACGCCACCGGCTGTTAGGAATTCGCGGTCAGCATCCAGCGCATTAAGGGCTTGTTCAAGTGATGAGCAAACGGTCGGAATATCCTGCTCCTCTTCGGGCGGCAGATCATACAAATCTTTTTCCATAGGGCCACCGGGATCGATCTTGTTCTGGATCCCATCAAGACCTGCCATCATTAAGGCCGCAAAGGTAAAATAAGGATTACCGCTAGAATCAGGAAATCGTATTTCAATACGTCTTGCCTTTGGATTAGAGACCCAGGGAATACGACAGGAAGCCGATCGATTACGAGCAGAATAGGCCAGCATGACGGGCGCTTCAAAGCCCGGAACCAGACGTTTGTAGCTATTGGTACCGGAGTTAGAAAAGGCATTAATCGCTCGGGCATGTTTGAATATGCCACCGATATAGTGCAGAGCCATCTCAGAGAGGCCACCATACTGCTCACCTGTAAATAGATTATTTCCATCTTTTGCCAGTGACTGGTGAACGTGCATGCCACTGCCGTTATCGCCCACTAGCGGTTTGGGCATAAAAGTAGCCGTCTTGCCAAAACCATGTGCCACATTTTGTACGCAGTATTTTATGATTTGGATTTCATCGGCTTTTCTCACCAGCGTATTAAAGGCCGTGCCAATTTCAGCCTGACCTGCCGTCGCTACTTCATGGTGATGCACTTCGACCGGCACGCCCATTTCTTCAAGAATCGTACACATAGCTGAACGAATATTTTGCTGGGAGTCTACGGGTGGCACAGGAAAGTATCCGCCTTTTTTACCTGGACGGTGACCAATATTGCCATCTTCAATCACGCGATCGCTGTTCCAGCAACCTTCCTCAGAATCGATTTCATAAAAAGCACCGCTGATATCATCACCCCAACGAACATCATCAAATATGAAAAATTCTGGTTCGGGGCCGAAATAAGCGGTGTCCGCGATACCCGTTGATTTTAGATAAGCTTCACCTCGTTTAGCAAGAGAACGAGGACATCGTTCGTAACCTTGCATGGTTGCAGGTTCAAGCACATCGCAACGTATATTAATGGTCGCTTCATCGTAAAAAGGATCCAGTACTGCCGTGTCAGGTTCCGGCATTAAAACCATGTCAGACTCATTAATGCCCTTCCAACCTGAAATGGATGAGCCGTCAAACATCTTGCCCTCTTTAAAAAATTCGTCGTCGGCCAGACGCGCAGGAATGGTAACGTGCTGCTCTTTACCACGCGTATCGGTGAAACGCAGATCAATGTAGCTCACCTCATGATCCCTTATTAGTTCTTGTACCAACTTGGACATTCTTTATCTCCTTAACTTGTAGTCATTATTTTTATATTTACAGCCTTGCGTGCAATACCACGCCGGATACAAAATATGTAATCCATATGAGCATGAAGCGTGCCATCCCTGAACCATATAATACACCTTTAAAAATAGATAGTTAGCCTATAACACGGCCAACAGATTGCACTATAATGGTGCAGTTAATTATAAAACTGCGCTATTTTGGTGCATTTTGCCACTCCTCAAATTAGAGAATTTGAAAATCGAAAACAGCTTAAAGCAGACTTTCTCCAGCCATAAGCTCTTCAATTGTCTCCCGCTTGCGGATCTCTATCATCTGATCGTCATCTATCATTATTTCTGCGGCCCGAGGACGGCTATTATAATTCGAGCTCATGCAAAAACCGTAAGCTCCCGAAGATAGCGCCGCTAACAAATCATTTTCTTCAATAGCCAGGCTACGATTCAAACCTATAAAATCACCACTCTCGCAGACCGGTCCAACAATGTCATAATCCGCTACCGCTGTGGATTGCTGTTCTTTGACAGGCA
>JBLIML010000045.1:0-21798 GCA_047638675.1 Planctomycetota bacterium
ACAAAGCAACATCGTGATTCAATAGAGCAATATGAAAAAGCAGCTCGACACGACCTGGTGGAAAAAGAGCGTTTTCAACTCAACATTGTCCAAAGTTATTTACCCGCAGCCCTCTCTGATGATGAACTGTCACAGATGATTGTCGACGCCATCGCCGAAACCGGCGCCACTGATATGAAAGACATGGGTAAAGTAATGGGCATTTTGAAATCCAAAGCCCAGGGCCGCGCCGACATGGGCAAACTAAGCGCCCAGATAAAAGCCCAGTTAAGCTAAGCACTGGTTAAAGATCTTTTAACTTTTAACTTTCAACTTATACAACCTCGTCGCTGTCGCCGTTCCCAGCATTGAAGTCTATACTAGGGAATGGCTGGCAGAATCCCCCAAAACTTCATTGACGAACTCCTCGCTCGTACTGATATCGTAGAACTGATAGACGGCTTTGTGCCGCTGAAAAAAATGGGCAAGGATTTTAAAGCTTGTTGCCCCTTCCATGATGAGAAAACACCTTCTTTTACCGTTAGCCAGAACAAGCAGTTTTATCATTGCTTCGGTTGTGGCGCCAATGGCACCGCAATTAGTTTTCTTATGGAATACAGTCACCTTGAATTCCTCGACGCCATTGAAGAATTAGCAAGCAAAGCTGGCCTTCCCATACCAGAGGAAGCCAGTCAGCCGCGGACAGATAGTAATTTAAGCGAGTTATATGAGCTTTTGGAGTTGGTCGTCCGCTTTTATTGTAGCCAGTTACGAGAACATCCCCAGTCCAGTCGTGCTGTTGAGTATCTGAAGAACCGTGGCATATCTGGCGAAATCGCCAAACAGTTTGAGCTGGGTTACGCACCCGCTGGTTGGGATAACCTGATCCAGGCACTGGGCAAGTCCGATGCGAGTCAAAAAAGACTGGCGCTTACCGGCATGATTATCAAGCGTGATAATGACGGCTATTATGACCGCTTTCGAGATCGCATTATGTTTCCCATTCGTGACCCCCGTGGGCGGGTCATCGGCTTTGGGGGTCGGGTGCTGGATGATGAAACACCAAAATATCTGAATTCACCTGAAACCCCTATCTATCACAAGGGTCGTGAATTGTATGGCCTGTATCAGGCACGTCATACGAATAAGGATTTACAACGTGTCTATGTCGTCGAAGGTTATATGGATGTCATTGCACTGGCTCAATATGGTGTTAACAATGCTGTCGCCAGTCTTGGCACGGCCGCCACCAGTGACCACCTGGAGCGATTATTTCGTGCCACACCACAGATCGTTTTTTGCTTTGATGGAGATAAGGCCGGGGAAAAAGCGGCGGCCAGAGCCATGGAAACGGTCCTGCCATTGATAAAAGATGGTCGACAGGTATTTTTCAAGTTTCTTCCTGAAGGCATGGACCCGGACGATTATGTGAGGGACTTCGGTGCAGAAAAATTCCAGAGTAGTGATGAACTCACTTTTCTCTCAGATTACATGGTGAATATCTCAAAAGACGGAAATGAGATGTCCACGGTAGAGGCTCGTTCTCTTTTTACAAGCAATATTTCCCCCCTCCTGGAATTACTGCCAGAGGGCGTATTCAAGCAGATGATGCTGCAGCAAATCGAAAAGCTTACCGGATTGCCCGCGCAAAGTATTGAAAGTCAACTGACAAAAAAGGCTCGTCCTTCTTTCAAACGCCTTCCTCTTCACAAAACGGAAATAGGGGGGATGACCAAAATCTCCTGGATGATCGCCATGCTTCTCAAGCAACCCAATCTGGCCTTGCTTGTTGAAAATCCCGAAACACTTGAAAAAAGTAATGCACCAGGAATGGACATTTTTCTTCAACTGATCGAGTCAATAAAACTGGCGCCAAATTCTACAACAGCACAAATTCTGGAAAGATGGCGTGAGACCAAATTCAGTAAACGCTTCCATGAATTATCAACATTTCAACTATTCGATGGTGACGATATAGACCTCGAAGACGCTTTCCTCGATGCGGTATCCAGCATTGAAAGTGAAACAGCAAGGCCATTTAAAGAGGCTAAAACCGCCACCCTCCAGAATGCCTCGGAGGAATTAAAGACCAGGCTCAAAAATCTGCACAAATAAGGAGATTCTGTCTCAATTAAGTAAATCCACCTAGATTGTTGCACGGCAGTAGGCTATACTGATCGTTTATTTTCGCCCAAGAAAATGGCTTTCAATCAATCAATCACTTAGTTTTATCAACTACTTTTAAGAGACATCCCCTATGGAGCAACTCGAACAATCTCGAGAATCGGAAGACAAGCAATCACGCCTGAAATTGTTGATTGCTAAAGGTAAAGATCAGGGTTATTTGACCTATCACGAGGTCAATGACCACTTGCCTGACGACATCGTTGACCCTGAACAGATCGAAGACATCATTAACATGATCAACGATATGGGCATAGAGGTTCATGAAACGGCCCCTGACCGAGATATCGTCATGACCGATAGCACGATAGGGCCGGACGAAGATGCTGCTGCCGAAGCTGCTGCCGCTCTGGTTAGCGTCGAGAATGAATTTGGCCGCACCACCGATCCGGTTCGCATGTACATGCGCGAAATGGGCACCGTTGATCTCCTGACCCGGGAAGGTGAAATCAAGATCGCCAAACGCATCGAAAAAGGCATCAATCAGGTACTGACTGCCCTTTCGCATTTGCCCGCCACCGTTGAATTTCTACTGGCTTCATATGCTGAGGTTCAAGCAGAAACCATGAAGCTTGGCGATATCATTGTTGGCTTTAGTGATAATGAAGAATACCCGGATGCTGGCGTGCCACCCGTTGTTAACGTGGCAAAAGCGGATGACGATGACGACGATGACGATGACGAGCCAACCGGCCCGGATCCAGAAGAAGTCCGTATTCACATAAAAGCCATTGATGACGTTTACAACAAGCTCCTGAAAGCCATAAAGCGTCACGGTAAAGATCATAAAAAGACTATCGCGCTTCAGACAGAATTGACCGAGCGCTTCATGGATTTGAAACTCTCTCCAAAGTTTATTGATAAGCTGACTATAGGCGTGCGAACTATGATTGATCATATCCGCAGAACTGAACGCACTATCATGAAGCTTTGTGTAAAAGATGCGAACATGCCGCGCAAGGATTTCATCAAGTCTTTTCCAGAAAATGAGATAAATCTTGACTGGGTAACAGATGTCATAAAAAGTAAAAAGCCTTACGCAAAAGATTTGATTGAGATTAAGGATGAAGTTATTAAACTGCAACGGAAACTGGCGATTTCATTCGACAACAGCTTGTTGAATATTTCCGAGATTAAAGAGGTCAATCGAAAAGTGTCCACCGGCGAAGCTAAAGCTCGCCGCGCCAAAAAAGAAATGGTAGAAGCAAACCTGCGTCTGGTTATCTCGATAGCCAAAAAATACACCAATCGCGGACTCTTATTTCTCGATCTGATTCAGGAAGGCAACATCGGCTTAATGAAAGCCGTCGATAAGTTCGAATACCGTCGTGGTTACAAGTTTTCTACTTATGCCACCTGGTGGATAAGGCAGGCGATTACGCGTTCAATTGCTGATCAGGCTCGCACTATTCGTATACCTGTACACATGATCGAAACGATTAACAAATTGAATCGGATTTCCAGACAGATCCTCCAGGAAATGGGACGAGAACCCACGCCTGAAGAACTCGCTGAAAAAATGGAGATGCCTGAAGACAAGGTTCGCAAAGTGCTAAAGATTGCAAAGGAACCGATCTCCATGGAAACCCCGATTGGTGATGACGATGATTCACACCTCGGCGATTTCATCGAAGACCATAATACCCAGATGCCTTCAGATTCAGCCGGATTTGAGGGCTTACGGCGTGCCACCCATGATGCCTTAATCGGGCTAACACCCAGGGAAGCCAAGGTCTTGCGTATGCGTTTTGGTATTAATATGAATACGGATCATACGCTGGAAGAAGTGGGCAAACAGTTTGATGTAACGAGAGAACGCATACGTCAGATTGAAGCAAAAGCATTAAGAAAGTTAAGACACCCAAGTCGTTCAGAACAATTAAAAACGTTTCTGGATTCTTAACAGAGTCGTCATTCCCGCGAAGGCGGGAATCCAGTTAAATATAATATCGGCCAAAGGGCGAACACTATTTGGCTTTTTACTTTAAACTTTTAACTTTATACTTATTTATTTGGGCCTGTAGCTCAGCTGGTTAGAGCAGTGGACTCATCACAAATGGTGCGTTCATATCGAAAGATATGAAATGAACGGGATGAATTCAGGGAAACCTTAACAGCATAGCTGCTGGCAACCCTGAGCCAAGTCGAAGGTACACCTTCGAAAGGTGCAGAGACTACCTGAGAACTAGAGTGTTCTTAATAACAGGCTAGAGCGTCCCGCGCCCTAACAACCCGGTTGAGGGTGATGAGATAGTCCGCTCCTGTTAGAAATAACGGGAACAAGTGAATCCATTGGTCGTAGGTTCAAGTCCTACCGGGCCCACCATATCATTCAAAACTCTCCGGCCATTTTCGAGCCGTATGATACACGTGTAGTATCTCCAATGTTTTTCCGCTAACCTGACAGGGCACAACAAAGGGTATAACCGCCATGATCAGCTCCCTTGTATTCGGCACGCGACCTGGCCTGCCAAGAAAGGGATGATCGCTGAGATAGTGAATTTCTTTATAAACAATATCGAGAATGTTTTCAGCGGCCGATGGCTTGTCCTGCAAGATATAATCGAAAATTTCGATCAAGTCCTGTTCCGCTTCCTGCGAGATTTGTATTTCCATTTACCTGGAGCCTGTTTGTTTTCGCCGAATTCTTGTTCGAAGTTTTTTAATAACTGCGTCAAAGGGAAGACTACTACCGTTTGCCAAAGATGACTGGGCCTGTTTAATACCCTCAACTTGCCAGCTCTGCTCTGCCAAATACTGTTTTAACGCATCTTCATTGGCCCAATTTTTCGGTCGATCCATAGCTTTGGCCAGATTACCAATCTACTCTGCTATTTCATCATCAGTACGGATAGTGATATTAGTCATTCAAACAGCCCCGGTTCTATTTCCGTATACCTTTGCACTCATGTGCAATTGCACCATTTAGAAACAGACTCATATCTAGAAACTTCCATTGAATATCATTGCGACTAATTCCTGGGCTACTCACCAATTTTTGGAGTTATTTAACAACTTAAAGCGTCGCACACTCATCCATCTAATCGTAATGAGCCCGCCATTATTATTTTACCGTTCTGCCCAGAGAGTAAAACTCATCGTTTGGTCGCATTCCGGTCAAGTTAGCCATACGATTAGACAACGAAAAGAATGCGGTTATTGCACCTATATCCCAAATATCCTCATCAGAAAACCCGTGCTGCCGTAGAGACTCAAAATCATCATCGCCAAGTTCCTCTGCTTGTAGTGATACTTTAGCGGCGAAATCGAGCATGGCTTTTTGCCTTGGTGTGATATCTGCCTTCCGGTAGTTCGTGGCGATTTGATCTGCCAGGAGTGGGTTCTTTTCGCGAATGCGCAAAATCGCACCATGGGCAACGACACAATAAATACATTGGTTCAGACCGGATGTCGCGACGACGATCATTTCCCTCTCGCCTTTCGTAAGCCCGCTATCTTTTTCCATCAATGCATCGTGATAAGCAAAAAAGGCTCTGAATTCATCTGGCCTATGGGCCAGCACGAGAAATACATTGGGTACAAAACCGGATTTCTCCTGCACGGCTAATATCCTTTCCCTGATATCGTCAGGTAATGCCTCCATTTCAGGTAGAGGAAAACGACTGATAAGATGATCTGACATTAACAATTCTCTCCAGCAAATCTAAATAATGTTTATCTGACCTTATTTTTTAAAGACCATCTACCTCTGTACTCATCAGAGCCGTATTTTGAGCAAATCCGAATTTCTCATAATACGAATGCGCATCCCGGGTCTGCAGTACTTTTTGAGTAGGCGCGATTTTTGGATGCTCAACAATGCAGTCCAACATCCATTTCCCGAGACCTTTGCCACGGTATGCGGGCTCGATAATAATGTCGGCAATCCAGGAAAAGGTAATGGCATCTGTTACACAGCGCGCAAAACCGATTTGATTGCTATCCTCGGCTAAAGTGAAGCATAAGGAGGTCTTCAGCATCGCTTCAACGACACTCCTGGGTCTTCTCACTCCCCAGTAAGTCTCACTCAACAACTGATGGGTTCGTGTCACATTGACCTTTGCCGGGTCGTCAGACAATAGATAGTTTTCTTTAGACCATTTCATTCGGTTCATGCCTTAAGAATAGCTGTAACCCTTGATGGAATTAACGGAAGATGTCGCAATCGTTTGCCTGTTAAATTCGTAAAAGCATTCCCAACCGCCGCAGGTATTGGACCCAATCGAGAATCACCTACACCCAAAGGCTTACTATGTTTTCTAGTGAGAACCGTTATCTCTATTTCTGGTATCTCACTCATGCGCATAATTGGATAATCATGGAAATTGCTTTGATCAACCACACCGTTTGTCATGGTAATGCGTTCTTTGAGCACGTTACTTATTGCAAAAATGATTTGTCCTTCCATCTGCCCGAATATATTACGCGGATGGATGGCAATGCCTACGTCCAGAGCAACCCATACTTTTGCTACTCTAATTACGCCGGTATTTTTATCGACCGCTACCTGAACAACGTAGGCAGTTGGGTAGTACGCGCTATCAAAGGCCATCCCCATTCCGTCGCCTGGCTTTCTGTTTCGCCAGTCAGACATCTCGGCAACCCGGTTCAATACTTTTAGAGCTACAGGATGTTTGTGTAACAACTGTAGCCTTAAATCCAAAGGATCTACTTTCTTATCCAGGGCTATTTCATCTAGAAAAGATTCTGAGGCGAACTTGTTGATCGTACCGCCAATGCCGCGTAAAGGCGCGGCACGCGTACCCGTGTCAGGGTCAAGCATCTCGACTGTAATATTTTCTATGTCGTAATCGATGTCCATGCCACCACTGGAGATCACTGGCCAGCCCCCGTTCTTTTCATGACGATAGGGATCGGCCTGTTTCATGGCTTCATCGCTAGCGGTACGATGATGCCATGCGACTAATTTACCATTCGCATCTTCACCCGCGCGCATTGACATAGCCTTGATTGGTTTGAATCTGCCGGTTTTTACATCTGACTCACGACTCCATATTACCTTTACCGGCAATTTCATTTGTCGTGACAGTTGTACGGCATCGATTACATAATCTTGATCCTGCGCACCACGCCGTCCAAATCCGCCGCCCAGATAAGTGCGATGTAAATTCACCTTACTTACATCGATACCCAAATCCGCAGCAATAGAGCGAACACAATGCGTGGGCGCCTGTGTACCAGCCCACACATCAACGCTTTGCCCTTCGACACTGACATTGGCGACGGCATTTAGGGGTTCCATCTGCGCGTGATACAAATAATCAGAAAGATACTCAGCATGAAATGTTTTATCTGCTTTCTTTAGTGCGCTATCCATGTCGCCTTTTTTCTGTATCGGCATACCTTTAACACTGGTATCGCGAACCAGTCGAAGGTGTTCATCAAGCCCTTTACTATCACTATAGCTCGCCAGCTTATCGACCTGAGTCCATGTGATGTCCAGTTCCTTTTCTGCAAGGTAGGCGGCCTCATAGCTGCGGGCGACAACCGCGACCGCATCCGCTAGTTTAATTATTCGTAATACATTCAAACGTTTTTCAATTTGTTTTTGATTTTTTACAGACAAGGGCGTGCCGCCTTTGACCGGACTGTGGAGCACGGTCGCAAAAACCATTCCCGGCACATTGACATCAATACTATAAAGTGCGCGTCCTGTTACTTTTTCAGGAATATCGTAACGAGGTAGATCGCTACCGATTATTCGAAAGTCCTCCTCCGCTTTCAGTTCGGCTTCGGCGACTTCTGGCAAGGCATCAGCCGATCTAATAAAACCGATTGTCTCGCCATAGGTAAGACGTCTTGATGTCGCTTTATGGATCACTGTACCTGCTTCGGTGTGTAATTGATCCAGAGGTACCATCCAATGACGGGCCGCTGCCAACATTATTATTTTTCTGGCCTGGGCACCTAATAGCCTTGCCGCATCGTAATAACCACTAACGCTAGAACTCCCCAGCGTAAGCATTATTCCGTGCACCCACCTGGTAGGATTTTTAAAATTTGCATCATCCGACGGTGAAAACTCAAGGCTGACATCATCCCAATCTACATCAAATTCCTCAGCAAATATCATCGGCACCGCGGTCATGGAGCCCTGACCCATTTCGGCGGCAGGAGACATGATGGTGATCTTATTGTTGGTATCTAACTTTACCCAGGCTGTAATAGAAAGGTTTGTCTCTCCTGTTTTCGCGCGCGCTGATATCGGGATCGCGAAACTGAAAACGACGCCGGTCGATACAGACAAAAACTGGCGGCGATTTAAAGCCAGTTTTTCTTTACCCGACGTCACTATCCCGCATCCTTGAGGCCGCTTTCTCGATTGCCTTAATAATCCTTGGGTACGTGCCGCAGCGACAGAGATTGGTATTCATGTGATCAATAATCTCTTCTCTCGTTGGCTTGTTGTTTTGTTCGAGCAGATCGGAAGCCCGCATGATTTGTCCTGACTGACAATATCCACATTGAGGCACCTGCTCTTCAATCCAGGCAAGCTGCACCGGATGACTATTGTCTTCGGATAAACCTTCGATGGTCGTCACTGCTTTACCCACCACTGCCTTCGCGGGTAGTTGGCAGGAATAAGCTGACTTTCCATCAACATGTACCATACAAGCACCGCAGGCGGCGATACCGCAACCGTATTTTGTACCATATAGATTCAATTGCTCACGAAGCACCCAAAGAAGTTTTGTGTCTGGCTCAACATCGACACTATGTTTGCTGCCATTTACCTCAAGGTCGAATTTCATTTTTATGCGCCACCTGATTTGATTGTTGCTAATAAGTATAAGATAAAATGCTAATATGCGAACTTCCTTATTATAGAATGATTCAAGCAACCAGAGGTACCCTTATCATGAAAACAAAGAATATCCTGATTTTTCTACTCTCTTTGAGCTATTCATCAATATTATTCGCATCCGAACTCTCTCAAGTTGAAAAGAATAAAATGCTGGTGGTCAAATTCTATGAGATGGCTTTCGTTGAACGCAAAGGGATTGAAGCGGCAGAACTATATCTTAGCGAGGATTACATCCAGCACAACCCCTGGACCGCGACTGGCAGACAGGCCTTTATAGATTATGTGGGTACCTGGGCGACAGAAAAACCAAACGCGTATTCTGAAATTATACGAGTCATTGCAGAAGGCGATCTCGTTGTCGTCCATGTGCATGACAGAGTAAATAAAGAAGATCGTGGCAGTGCTGTCGTGGATATTTTTCGTGTAGAGAACGATAAAATTGTGGAACACTGGGATGTGATTCAGGAAATTCCCGAGAATGATTACAGTGGTAATACAATGTTCTGAATAAATGTTCCAAACATAGAATCATCTGAGAACACCCTCACTCCAACCTAAGAGACGGAACTCGTTTATAAAAGAACCACCTGCCAGGCAGTTCAACTGGTAACTAGAGGATGGACAATTGACTAATACAAAAGAATGCATACCACCGACACTGCAAGAAATCCGCAGCTGCGCGAAACGTATTGCACCCTACACCCGAAGAACCCCGGTCTTTCACTGGTCCGGCGATACGGTAGCTTCAAGACTGGGGCAGAGCACAGAGGTTCATTTAAAACTCGAACTTCTCCAAAGAACAGGAACTTTCAAAGCCAGAGGTGCGGTCAATAATGCGCTTGCCATACCAGAGAAGGATCGCATAAAAGGTATAACCACAATAAGCGCAGGTAACCACGCCATCGCTGCCGCCTATGCTGCACGTTGTATTGGTGCAAGCGCCAAAGTGGTTATGCAGGCCTCTGCAAATCCAGCACGCGTCGCCGCTGCAAAATCATTGGGTGCAGAGGTAATCATGGCGGAAGATGGTGTAATCGGCTTCGCCATGGTCGAGGAGATCGTTAAGGAGGAAGGTAGAACCTTTATCCACCCCTTTGAAGGCAAAAACGTCACGGAGGCGACGGCAACCTGCGGCCTGGAATTACACGAAGCTATCGCCAATCTTGATGCTGTAGTCATACCCGTTGGTGCTGGCGGGCTCTGTTCCGGTGTTGGCACTATCACCAAATTATTAAATCCTGCATGCAAAGTCTATGCAGTTGAACCCGCTGGCGCAGCGATAATGAAAACTAGTCTTGACGCGGGTAGCGCGCAACATATTTCGGGTTTTACTACTATCGCCGACAGCCTCGCCCCGCCTATGACCACGCCGTATTGTTTCAGCATGTGTCAGGCCGCCATTGACGAACTGGTACTTGTTTCCGAAGATGAACTGGCCGCAGCCTGCGCCCTGATTTTTGAACATTTGAAATTCGCCGTTGAACCCGCCTGTGCCGCAACCACAGCAGCAGCATTTGGACCTTTGAGAGAGAAGCTGGCAGGGAAAAAAGTGGCGTTGATTCTATGCGGGAGTAATATTGATGCTGACGGCTTTCATCAAATACTCAAACATGGTGAGTCCGCCTTGCAAAATAATATACTTTCAATCTAGCCAAAAAAAATAACGAACAGAATATTTCTTTCCATCAACATCTTTTTCAACAGCATTATTACAACAAAGGAACTTATAAATGAGCACATTATTCGGAGATACACACCGGGCATTACAGGACGAATTTGAAACACGTAAGCTGGCTGACAGAATTATTGATATTGCCTGCACGCAGGAGGTCGGCGACATGGAAAAAGGATTTATCGAAAGCCGTGACATGTTTTTCCTGGCATCGGTAGATGCCAATGGTAGCCCAACCGTGTCACACAAGGGCGGCGATGCAGGTTTTCTTAAAGTGCTTGATAATAAGACCATCATTTTCCCGTCTTACGATGGCAATGGTATGTTTTTATCCATGGGCAATGTGGCCGCAAGTGGGAAGATTGGTCTTTTACTCATAGATTTTGAAAATCCACACCGCATGCGCATACAAGGCACAGCTAATATTTCCAAAGAACCTGAATTGCTTGCAATGTACAAGGAAGCACAGCTAGTGGTTAAAGTGACGGTGGACAATATTTTTGCTAATTGCCCCCGTTATATACACCGGTACCAAAAAGTATCCCCCTCCCGATATGTCCCCAGAGAGGCCTGTGAGACTCCTATAGCAACGTGGAAAAGAATTGATGGAATGCAGGATGTCATATCACCGGACGATGCAGCCAAAGTTGAAGGTGCCGGCGGCACTATAGCAATAGAAGAATGGATGGAAAAAGTTATGACAGGCGATCCAACTGCCTGAACGTGAAAAAACGATGTCAATCCCGCGAACGATTACAAGGAAGTAGTCGGTAGAACGACGCAAGACGCCAACGGAGATCAATTGCAAATCAGATCTCACCTTCCAATATTGTCCGTCTCCTCAATGTACTAGAACGCTATGGATGTTGCGATTATGTGAGAGATGAGATCTTCTCTCCATTGATAATAGCAAGTTGTCTACTCATATTTATGAGGGAGTAAGAAACAATAAGGGTAGAAGAAAACTATAGCAAAAAGAATAGGCGCAGACATCGGCAACTACCCTTTACTCAATAATGGTAACGAAGCTGCGCAATAAAAAGAGAAACATCATCAACCTTGTACACAATTCTATGCTCATCATTGATACGTCGGGACCAATAGCCAGACAGCGCATGTTTCAAGGCTTCTGGTTTGCCGATGCCTTCAATGGGGTCCCGCTGAATCTCTTTTATCAGCATATTAATACGCTTCAGGATTTTCTTGTCAGTTTTTTGCCAATACAAATAATCTTCCCATGCCTTTTTAGCAAAAACTAACTTCACTCCATAAGTTCCTTTATGAGTCCTTTGCCATCTTCCAGATCGGCAATCGCTTCAATCAGTCTTCGAGTGTTTTTAGGGCTTCTAAGCAGGTAGGCGGTTTCCTCAAGGGCCTGATAATCATCCATGGAAATCATAACGACCGCGCCTTCTCCCTTGCGGGTAATAGCAATTGGCGCGTGATCTTCACAAACCTGGTCCATTGTTTTAGCCAGATTGCTTCTGGCAGAGGTGTAACTTATGCTATCCATTATATTAAACCTGTACATGTACGTAAAATTGTACCTATTATTATAGGCCCTCAAGAGAATGTGTCAATAAAGGTAAGCATGGGCACTGTCTCCTTCTCCGACAGACCGCTGAAATGAGTAGAGAACGAACTATATATGCCATCAAACAACTATAATTTCGACGAAATCATAGAACGACGCGACCTTAACGCAGTCGTCCTGCACGGCTTTAAAAATTACCTCTTTAGCGAATCACAAACTTCAGAATTTACCTGTTCCGATGCAGATTTACTACCGATGTGGATTGCTGATATGGCCTTCGCTTCCGCACCAGAAATTGTTGAAGCTATCAGGAAGCGTCTCGACAACCCTGTCTTTGGTTATACAAAGTTATTTGACCCGGAATACTTCACGACCTTTTCAATCTGGACCCGTTCAAGATATGGCTGGGAATGCAAAGAAGAGGAATTGCTCTTGTCTTCCGGTGTTATCCCCGCATTGTATGAACTCGTTGATTATCTCTGTGAACCAGACGAGAAAATAATCGCTTTCACGCCGTCTTATGCCTACTTCAAACGCGCTGCTGATTTTCACAATATCGAGATTATCTATTCCCCATTGATCAATAATCAAAATAACTACGTCATGGACCTGGATGATTTCAAAGAAAAGGTCAAAGACCCAAAGGTAAAGCTGTGTATATTCTGTCATCCCCACAACCCCACAACCCCACAGGTCGACTATGGACAGAAACAGAACTAACCGCCTTCGGCAATATCTGTATTGAAAATAATGTCACCATAGTTTCCGACGAAATCCATTGCGATATAACAAGAAGCGGGATCTCTCATGTTCCGCTAGCGAAGCTTTTCCCCGACGCAACGAACATCATCACCCTCATGGCACCGAGTAAAACCTTTAACCTTGCCGGATTTCTAATCGCCAACGTGATCATTCCCGATGCGTCACTACGCACCACCTGGAAAAAGAGACATTACATGTTTGAAAACCCGCTCAGCCTGGCAGCCGCCCAGGCCGCCTACAAGAGCGGCGGGCCATGGCTGGAAGAGTTAATTACCTACCTGGATGCCAATTTCACTTTTACAAAAGAATACCTGACAGCCAATCTTCCTGAAGCCAAAGTCGAGATCCGGGCGGCAACTTATTTCGCGTGGATAGACATGCTTGCCTATTTCCCGGCAACGGAGAACCTGACTTTGTATTTTGCGAAACATGCGGGCGTCATCCTTGAAGGCGGCAACATGTTTGTGACCAATGCAGATGGCTTTATGAGAATCAACCTGGCCTGCCCTTGTACAATACTGGAACAGGCTCTAGAACGAATAGCAAAAGTATGTAAATAACAATGAACCGTCATCATCACACCCGGACGACATAAACACCATCAGAGGGTGGTCGAATTATACATCGCTGAAAACGATTCTTTTGTATACTGGGAATGAATATCTCCCTTTGTGTATTAGTAATATTATGAATAATTATTTTGACATCAGGCTCCGTTCGCTTTTTCTCATAAACTGTCTATCAATGCTTGTGCCCTTACATGCCGATGAGTCAGCAACTACCAATATCGAGCAACCTAAGCCACTAAACTCACCCGGAATACTGAAGTTGAAAATCAGCGAGCATCTTGCCAACGACAGTTTCTCACCAGCACAAATCGACACGCTATTAAACACCACTTAATGTTCTGTGCAACAAGCGTCAACAATCGCTGGTGTCCTGGTCAGTATTGGAATACCAGAACTTAACCAGGAGGTATTTTCCTGGGCTCTGGGCGCTGAAGATGAGAATGAATGCCGCCGAAGGATGAACATGATGGAGTTGGCGTGGGACTATAGGCGAAGAAAAAGCATTAGCCACCTGTGGATTAACAATGATCAATTATATTGGCGAGATCCCGCCGGGACCGAGGGTATCCCGATCATTTCAGATAACTTACTCTGGACCAGTAACCTTGAAAAGCTGCTCGATGAGTCGGAGTCAATTTACAAAGTCGCATGGGTAAGTGGACAAGTCTCGGACGAGGCAGCATCGGAAATACGCAATCGCGGGATTACGCTATCGGCTAAAAGATTCAGTCGATTGAAAGGGCGAGAGAATATTGGCAATAGCATTCTTGGTGGGAGTCAACACCCGGAGCCGGAACAGATGCCGGTAAGAGAAGCAACTATAGTCAAGCAAGAGCAAATTCCCGCATCCAGATCTGTCGAAGATTTACCTGAAAAAGCTTCCGCGAGCCCGGAACAAGAAACTGCTGTCGCCGAACAAGTACAAAGCCTCGCTTCCCGACCTGTCGAAGAAGTAGCTGAGAAAGATAGCTATGTCCTGGAGCAGAACCCGGTAAAAGAAACCATTATCGATGCGCCAGAACCAAGCCCTGTGGCGAAACCTGTTGAAGAACCAGACTTGCCACCCGCTTCCAGCCGAGAACCTGAAATAGAAAAGAAAGAGGCGGCAAAGAAAGCGAACTGCTGGGAACATCCCAAACTAGGCAGGTTTATTTTCACCACACAGGATGGCGAGGTAGAATTAAGCCATGACATTGTCTCGAAAAATGAATTACGACACTTCAAGCTCACCACCATCGGTAAGCAGTATTTCTGGAAGACCAACAAGACCCAACACGTCTTCACGAAATATAGAGGAGAAATGACTCTGTCTACAAACATCTATAAAAATAAAAATGATGTCGCACTATCAAAATGCAAAATAACGAATTAAGAAGCTCACATGGCTAAAAGAATAGGCGAAGAGGAACTCTATCCCGGTGATTTGGTTCTTTATAACCTGCCTTACGGCACCAGCTCCCATGCTCAGGACGCCGCCATTGTCATACCCGTGTTTCTTGATGATGGTAAAACACTGTTGAAGTCGATGGCCGAAGGTGCGCTTGGATTACTCCGGTGCACCGGGCGTACAACGCGGCCCAATAATCTGTCCCCTCCCTTTCACCGTCTCTTCGAGTCGTGTCGCCATCACCATGTTGGCCGATGCAGGCGAGCCACCTAACGAAGGTCATTTAAGACCAGTGGAAGTAATCACCAGGCCCGGTTCCATGTTCCACCCACTGCCACCTGCACCCTGTTACCCTCTATGGCTGGTCAGCCATCTCGGCAATGGAAGGTATCTACGAAGCACTGGCGAAGGCCGTACCGACAGATGTACCAGCAGGCTCCGCCGCTGACATCTGCGCCGTCCTGGTATGGGGGCAAAAAGATAAAAAATACGGCGAACCCTGGTTCGGCGGCAGCCCCTTCCCCATGGGACAGGGTGGTTTTGCCACAGGCGACGGCGACACCATGATCCACGTCGCCGAAGCCGCAGCCCGTTTCCCCCCGGTGGAAGTATGGGAAGCCCTCTACCCCTGGATCTTCGAAAAGTTCGAACTAAGGCAGGACAGCGCCGGCGCCGGCGAACACCGCGGCGGCCTCGGTATCGATATCGTCTACGAAGTTCTGGAAGACTTCTCCCTCATCTCCACAGTAGAACGCACCAAGGTCCCCGGCTGGGCCGCCCAGGGTGGCAAACAGGGCCAACCCAACGGCGTCACCATCACCTACCCCGACGGCAAACAGAAAAAGATCGGCAAGATAACCGGGTTGCAATTACCCAAGGGTAGCAAGATTGCTATTCATTGCGGGAGTGGGAGTGGGTATGGGGATCCGAAGAAGCGTAGTCCGGAATTGGTAGCAAGGGATTTGAAGGAGGGCTATATATCGAGGGAATTCGCACTGGAGAATTATGTCGCAACTTGATTGCAAATATAATTCATTCCTATTGACCCGCAATTGAGTGAACTATCCTGGGATGACCGTAGGGCTTTGGCACTGATACGCCTTCTCGTGTTTGCTCAATTGTTATTCGAAGAGGGCATTTCATTTACTGAAGAGAGAAAATAAACGGCCAAATTCAATCTTGTGAGAGAAGTACAAGAATTAAAGAACCAGCTCTCATATTCCAAAAAAATATAGTTTCTTTTGGAATATTGAGCTGACCGACGGGATGCTCGATTATGAACCGGTCAATGATTGATTGTGTCACGTCGCGCTCCGGCAAAACATTGGTCACCGAGCAACACTCGAAACCTGTTTAACAACCTATTTACAGAAAACAAAGATCCCCCAGCAGAGATAAGCCTTTTCACCACCTTCAATCCAGTGAACCAGTCCCTTTTTCATGCGTTCGATATACTCGGGAGATACGACTTTCTCTAGCTCCTCTTGGCGATTTTTTGTCTCTTGTAATACGCTGCTGTAGTGATTAATCAATTGCCGGGTATGCTCTTCAAAGCGGACTTCAGTCATGCCAAGTGCGGACAAGGCATTACGATAAAATTTGGGCGAACCGAGCGTCGACAGATGAATACGATCCAGGATGGATTGCAATACACCCTCTGGACAGTCATCGGACTGCATGGGATCAGTAAAGATGAAGCGCCCGCCCGGCTTTAGCACCCGCGCGACTTCTTGCAATACTTTTTCGCGCTGACCACTGTGCAATATGGCATCCTGCGACCAAACGATATCAAAAGTCTGGGCATCGGCGGGAATGGTTTCAAAGCTGCCGTCAACCACGGTGATTTTATCACTGAGTCCACGTTCTTTGTTGAACTCACGGTGTCGTTCGTTTTCTTTCTCACTGAGATTCAACGCCGTGACGGCGCAACCGAATGTGTCAGCAAGGTAACGTGCGGCACCGCCGTAGCCTGAACCAATGTCCAGCACTTTGTGTTGAGGACCGATATCGCCCAGGGACCTGGCTAACTGTCGGACTGTGCGATGGCTGGCATCAATGATGGATTCGTCTTGCGCTTCATACAATCCGATATGGATATCTTCACCACCCCAGATAGTAGCGTAAAAATTATCCGCATCATCACTGTTGTAGTAATCACGAGCAACGTTAACGGCTTCAGAGTAAGAATGACTCATATCATTCCGCGTGCCCCCCATTATCACAACCTGCGCAGTATTCCTTCTCAGCAACATGCACTAAAAAGTCCGGCTCATTGGCTTTGAATGTTTCCTGGAAATCACCATAGGTTTCCACATGCTGAAAACCGACTTCGCGCATTAAGCGGCGGGTATACTTTTTCCTTAATGGGAACATATTCAAATGGTATTCAGAACCGTCTGGAAACTGATAACAGAATCTTGCCAGACCTTCGTCCATGTGCTCAGGTTCTGCTGAGACTTCATCACCACAGTAATAGTACTTATGTTTAGAGGAAAATCCTTCGTCCAGGATGGAGTCGTAGTTGCGTTGATCAAGAATCAATATGCCATCTGAATTCAAGGTGGCATAAAATTCAGCAAGCGTTTTTCTGCGATCATTCTCCTCAAAGAGGTGCGTAAATGAATTACCAAGGCAGATCACTGCGTCATACTGTTCGTGTATGGTTTTATTGAGCCAGCGCCAGTCGGCCTGGACGGTACGCAGAATATGGCCGCGCTTGCGCCCGTTTTCAAAAGCCATGGCAAGCATTTGTGGGTTACCATCCGCGCTGGTCACTTCGAATCCTGCTTCGAGCAGGCGCACGGAATGAAAACCCGTACCGGTCGCGACATCAAGGACTCTTTTTACGCCGCGGCTGCGTAACTGTTCGATGAAAAAATCGCCCTCGCTTTTCCAACGGCTTTCCCAATCGATCAATTCGTCCCATTTTTCAACAAAACTTTTTACATACTCTTCCTGATAGTGATCCGTTTCTCGAACCTTTTTAGGCTCCTTTCCAAAAGATTGTTGCTGTAATTTGCTCATGAGGCACCGTTTAGTGATTTACTAGATAGAGGTAAATTTATGTCTCCGTATCGCGAAAACGCTCGTCACATGTTAGTTCATCTTCAACGGTACGAGTCATGCAACCGAGTCGTCAATCGGTGATCACACGCAAATCAAATCGCAATTAAATTAATTTAATTTAAAGAAGCATGCTGAGATGAGCATGCTGAGATGAGCATGCTGAGATGAGCATGCTGTTCAAAACACACGAATAAATTGTACTGCAAGGATGAGAAAAGAAGTATAACAAATAGTTGCTTAAATTTAAACCCGTTGATAAAAAGCACCAAATTACAGTTTAGGGCGAAGTAACAAGGGAAAGGGTGTTAGTTCTACTTATACATTGTGCTTATATTTTTTCCCAATAACTGTATCGTGATGAGTGTCCCTTATTTCATTACCGATGGAGACGAATCAATCAGTAACAAAACAATAAAACATACCCGCACCTCCGGTTCCAACCAGGGCTTCCTGACTGCAGCCCCGGGAGGGATGCGCTGAATTCCAGGGGCTTCCCGGCGTCTTGAAACGGAATCGATCACTGTGTCCGACAACTGCACTGCCTTCACCGTTGTTGGTCCAGTTACTACAGGTAGTATCTTCGCCACTGGAGTAGGCGGTACCGTCCATTTTTGAGCCCGTCAGGATATCGTGTTGTGTAGGTGTATCACCAAGTGCTCCGGAGTTAATAGTCCCGCCTTTTTCGCTCAGTGCCATCTCGTAGTTAATATTTGCATTGTTATAGTGCAAATCATCAAGGTCAGAGGCGATCATCAATCCATTAACATTATGCCAGGGGCCCTTGCCAATACGATCCCGGGCGTTAACGGCCGGTTGACCACCGCTCGCCTGTGTACTCAGATAAGCACGCCAGGTCTTAAGCTTACTCCCCGCTAACTCCGCCAGTGACTGGCAATGTTTATCGGCACCTGTCAGTCCCCCCAGATTAGCACCGTCACCGGGACCCGTGCTGGTAATAAAGAAACCCATTTCCGGCGTTTCTTCTTGTTCCTGTGCTATTAACGAGACAGACATTAATCCGATCAACAAACTCAGACACATACTCATAGTATTATTCTTCACACCCAATCTCCTTTAGAACATTATTTTGAACCACTGATCGCCGATATTATATGCTTTTCAGGTGCGGAGGCAGGTCTCACATTGTACCTTTATGCAAATTCTAATGAATCCTTTAATTAGTAAACTCAGATAAGATTTTTCAATGTGTCGATATTTCAACAATTTGATGAACATCCATCACAAACTAAGGTTTATTGCGTTATTAAATGGAAACTAATACTCAGCAATAGTCGTAATCATTTTATCTTTAACGTCTTGAATTGAGACCTTTGTCACAGTGTAAAAGTAGATATGTGACTCAATCGAGAGTTTCTATATCGATTACAGTTCTTTTTTACTCAATTGGCATATCTATTGCAAAAGTTTATTTAAGATTAATTTTTGGAGTCGAAAAATGAATAAATTGGAATTAAATATATCCGTATCGATTTTTATTATAGGTGCTGCTCTATTTTTACTAGCACCTTCAGGAGTATTCTCCTCAGTAAATACTGATGAGATACATATGACTGCTTTACTGATTGAATCTATTGGCGTTACAACAGCAACTGTCGTTTTTCTCAGGGAGAAAATGAGAGCCTAAGCTATAAATTCAATCTACACTGACACAAGTGCGGGGTAGGATTAGCCTGACCCTGAACCCTTTGCTGCGCGAAGCTGATATTGCCGAGAAGTTTGAAGTCATCCGCGCCCGGGTGACGTTTCCCAATCGTGATGAAATGCTCGATGCCTATGAGTTATTGCCTGAGACATATTGATATGAAGAACGATGAGCTGGTGGAGCTTGAAATAAAAATTGCGTACCAGGAAGATACTATTCAAACGCTCAACGACGCCCTGTGCCAACAGCAACAACAAATCAATAAGCTGGAAACTAAAATGAATCTTTTGTTGGGAAAAATTAGAGAGTTTGAAGAACCCGCTTTAACGGGAAATCCGAAAGAAGAAATCCCGCCGCACTACTGAGACTAACAATTCAAACTCCCATGCTCGGACTCTCAGTTGGAAATTAATTGAAGACAAGAGACGACTTTTTGAACTCTAGTTTTTCTTTCAACAGAAACTTGCTACGTCCGTCAGGATAGTTACCAAAAGATGCAGGGTCAGGGATATGAACTGGTACCAAAGCCTGTTGCTGATAAGATTAAGCAAGAGAATAAGGGACACTGATTAGATAATAAGTTACTAGTGAGGTGTCACCCTCCACTGGAAAAATATTATCTGTCCCCCTATTTCGATCTTGCCTCGAAAGCAAGCAGGACATTACCTGGCTCGCCGTTGAGACGGCCGTAGCCAGAGTTAACGTAGAGCATGCCATCAACAACCGTCGGACCCGGACCATCAATCGCGCCGCCTTTGCCCTCGACATTGTTTGTCGTCTGATAGTTTCGGACTGTGTCGTACTGCCAGATAAGCTTTCCGTCTTTTGTTGAATAGGCACGCATAATTCCGTCAAAGGCGCCGGAAAACACCACGCCGGGGATCACGGTAACCGCGGCAGACTGGGCCGGGCTGCAACCTGTTCGTCCCTTGCATGAAACCGGTGGTACATGCCACAGAAGCTTGCCGTCACGTATACGGTAGGCAAACAAACCGCCACCCTCTTCCGGGTCGAATAACCACATAGTGCTACCGTCTTTCTGTTTGATTTGCTCGGGTTTGAAATCCGCCAGGGCAACATAGATATTTTCCTCATCTACGGCTGGCCCCCATATGATGCCGCCGGCGACGCCGCCGCGGCCCATTCGAACCTGCCACAGCACCTTACCGTTAGCATCCGGATCCAGAGCGTGCAGGACACCGGATTTTTGTCCCGCCAATAATATACGTTGACCGTTCTCTCTTGAAACCAGGATGGGTGAGCTGCCAAAGTCCAGGTCTTCACCTCTGGAGTCAGGACAATTGATAGCCTCGCGACTTTCGCAGGACATGTTGTAGGCATCATTGGCGGTCGCCTGATAGACCCATCGGGTCTCGCCCGTATCCAGGTCCATCGCAATCACGGCATCACTTGTCTTGCTTGGTGGATCGGAACTGTTATCGCCAGTGCCAACGTAAAGCAGGTTCTTTTGCGTATCAATAGTTACGGCAGACCAAACCCCGGCCCCCGATGGTCCCCATAATTGTGTGCCAGCCTGGTTTTTAACCAGCGGTGCAGGTTCTTCCTTAATAGTGTATTGCTTCCAGATGATTTCCCCGGTCTTAGCGTCAAGTGCGGACACGCTGCCACGATTATTACAGCACTGGTAGTCAGCGCTTGCGGCGGCGATCGACTCGTTAGTCGCCACTGGCACGTATATTCTGCCCCGATAAACCTGTGGCGCACCGCTCAGCCGAGTATGAGAATGAGTTTCGATTGGCGTTCGCCATAGCTGCTCACCGGAATCGGCGTTGACGGCAAAGGCGACGCCCTCGCTGCTGGCGAAGGTCGCTGCATAAAGAGGCGATGGTGATTCATCGATCTTGTAAATTGTAATCGCCGTACGCACAGAATTGCCTGTGTCGAAGACCCAGTAAAGGCAGCCGGTCTTTGCATCGATGGAATACACTTTGCCGGTGTAGGTGCCGACAAAGACACGCGCGCCAACCACGGTCGGCTGGCCAACGGTACGTGTCTCTCCGGGAAATGCGAAAGCCCAGCTAAGCTTGAGAGCGGGCACATCTTCGGGCCTTAGCCCGGCCATTTCAGCGGGCTGGAAACGCCGGTTAGCAAGGTCCACACCCCAACCGTTCCACCTTTTCCCCTTGGTAAGATCG
>JBLIML010000046.1:0-21415 GCA_047638675.1 Planctomycetota bacterium
TCTTCCAGGTCACCAACAGCATGACCAGCATGCAAGCAAGGTTGATCCCAATATTCAGAAAAGGAAGGTAAAACTTATCCAGCTCTATCGATGATTGTGTTAGCTTTACCAGTATCATGGCTGGCAATGTCACGAAGAACATGAATTTCAACATCCTGCCACCATAGGCCTGATGTACGAGTTTGAGTGATCTTAAAACGATACCCAGAGCGAAAAAACCAAACACAGGCAGTAATTTAATGTAGATTTCCAGCATGATTTTTGTTCTTATTCGTCCTGCTGATTATTATTATTCATTGCAACATACTCGATAACGATAGATTTGATGAAGATCGCTCAACTAGTCGTACGTCCCTTTGTCGTTCTTGTTGAACGTTTCTATCCCGATCCTTTCGTATTCGCCATCATACTGACATTTGTAACAATAATCCTGTCACTCGGATTAACGGACGCCGGTCCACAGCAAACTATCCTCGCATGGGGTGATGGACTGTCATCATTATTTGCCTTCACCAGCCAGATTTGTATCACTCTGATCGCAGCACACGCGCTTTCTCATACCGATGCTGTAAAAAAAGCACTCGCCTTTTGTGGCAGCTTGCCTGGCAATCAAGTGCAAGCTTATGCCCTGGTTGTCGTAGTCAGTGGTCTTTGTAGCCTAATGGCATGGTCCCTCGGACTGGTTGCCGGCGCCCTGCTGGCGAAAGAAGTGGCTATTCAATGTCAGCAAAAGAAAATTACCTTGCATTATCCCTTACTGGTAGCCGCCGCTTATTCAGGTTTTGTTGTCTGGCATATGGGATATAGCGGATCGGCAACACTATCGGTGGCAACACCGGGTCATCCGCTTGAAGACATGATGGGAATATTGCCCGTCACCGAAACTATGCTCTCACCATTAAATATTCTTCTGGCTCTTGTCACGATCTCGGTAGTGGCGCTTGCGTGTATCTTATTACGTCCCGCCGAGGAAGATGTCATACAAGTGGACATCAAACAGCTTCAACGCGCTGATGACTTGAATGGACAGGAGGAAACCACGAACTCTTCGACATCAACTTTTGCATCCTGCCTAGACAATATGCGTGCCCTGAATATCAGCGTTGCGCTGCTATTCGCTATTTACCTGGCACTCTGGTTCTCAACCATGGGCTTTGTCCTGAATCTAAATGTTGTTAACTGGTCATTTGTTTGTCTCGGTCTCTTGCTGGCAAACTCTCCTGTGCATTATATAAAATTGCTCATCCAGGCAGGCGGTCCGGTGGGTTTGATTATTCTTCAATATCCTTTTTATGCGGGTATTCTTGGCATCATGAAAGGCACTGGCCTCGTCACTGTTTTTTCAACTTTTTTCACTGAGATTGCAAACACACAAACCTTACCTTTTTTCGCGTTTCTCGCAGGGGGATTAATTAACATGTTTGTGCCTTCGGGCGGCGGACAGTGGGTAATACAGGGCCCCATATTCATTGAGGCCGCGAAGACATTAAATGTCGACCCAGCGCTCATTGTTCTAGGCGTGGCTTATGGTGACCAATGGACAAACATGATTCAACCCTTTTGGACCATCCCTGTGCTAGCCATTGCCGGACTGCACCTGCGCCAGATCATGGGATACACCTTTCTTATTTTTGTACTGACTTTTTTTCTTTTCGGTGGTGCCCTGCTATTTTTATATTAGCTAGACTGAACAAAATGCCTGAATGTTCGCTTATCAAATACTCGTCTTGTTGGATCCGATCCAGCATCCAGATTAAGGAAGCGCTGATTAAGTTAAAGAATTCATCATACGCAAAATGATCGAAACCGTACCGACATTGGTCGCACATCGAGGTTATCCTCACCGCTATCCTGAAAATTCAATGGAAGGAATTCTTGCTGCATTAAAAAGTGGCGCCTGTTTTGTTGAATTTGACATTCAACTAAGTGCCGATGGCGTGCCCGTGGTTATACATGATGAAAACTTGCTACGCACTGCTGGACTTGATTTGTCCGTACTCGATACCAATTTTTCTGAACTCAAGGCTGTTTGCATAGGGGAGGAAAGTCGATTTGCGGATCTTTACAGCAATGCCTTTCTACCTTCACTTGACGAAATTGTTGATTTATTTGCCGACTGGCGGTATTCACAGGCTGTCGTAGAAATTAAGCGCCATAGCTTGCGTCGCTTTGGACTGGACACAGTTTTGAAAGCCGTGAGCCGCGCACTACAAGCATTACGCGACAGCTCGATTGTCATTTCATTCGATTACGAAGCTATTTCTGAATTTAGGCGCCAGGGTATCTATCAGACAGGCTGGATTGTTGATGGCTATACGGCGCAACACTATGACCTCGCCAAAACACTAAACCCCGATTACCTTATTATTAAAGATGAACGCATACCGGCGTCAGTAGAATTATTGTGGCAGGGAGAGTGGCAGTGGATGATATACCTGACAAACGAACCCAGGCATGCCTTGTCTTTGGCCCGGCTTGGCGCATCGCTAATTGAAACCAATGCCATCGGCGATATGCTGCAACATCCGCTGCTAAAACAAAAGGCCTGTATTCATGAATAATCTTTATGATGTCGTGATCATTGGTGGCGGCATTCATGGCGTTGGTGTGGCTCAGGCAGCGGCCGCGCAAGGATACTCTGTGCTTGTGCTAGAGCAGACCGCACTTGCTTTTGGTGCTTCCAGCCGGTCCAGTAAACTCATACATGGCGGTTTGCGCTATCTGGAATCCTTTCAATTTTCCCTTGTGAAAGAGTGTTTAGCTGAACGCGAGCTCTTGTTAAAGCTCGCACCCGATCTGGTTCGTCTCGTGCCGTTTTATATTCCACTTTATGAATCCACTCAACGACAGGCCTGGCAATTGCGGGCTGGCCTCAGTATGTATTCTTTACTGGCTCGTTTCTCTTCAGCAAGTCGTTTCTCAACTGTGCCACGCAGTCGTTGGCAATCCCTGGATGGACTTGATACGCAAAAACTACGATCTGTATTTTGTTATCAGGATGCACAGACGGATGACGCCTCACTAACAAAGGCAGTCATGCAATCGGCAACATCATTAGGCGCTGAGATACAGCTCCCTGCGCAATTTATCCAGGCACAAATTGGAAAAGATAAAGTATCGATAGACTATCTGTTGAGAGATGAAACTCATCAGTGCCAGGCCAGGGTTCTGGTCAATGCCAGCGGTGCCTGGGTCAATCAAACTCTCGACAGGGTTACACCACAAATTGATAAGCGAAAAATCGATCTGGTACAGGGCACACATATACTGGTACCCGGCGCACTGACATCAGGTATCTACTACATGGAAGTCCCGGAGGATCATCGCGCTGTATTTGCCATGCCACGAGGCGATGCGACCCTGGTTGGCACGACTGAGAAACCCTTTAGTGGTGATCCTGCAAAAGTCGAAGCCTCTGTTGAGGAACAAACTTATCTAATGAAGGTGCTCGCACATTATTTTCCGCATTACCGTGAGGAAGAAAATCAAATCATCCTGTCTTGTTTCGCCGGACTCCGGGTTTTACCTAAAGCCGAGGGTCGGGCTTTCGATCGGTCAAGAGAAACTTTATTAATCCCGAATCAGAAACATCAAGCCCGCTTACTGAGTATCTATGGCGGTAAATTGACTACTTATCGAGCCACGGCAGAAAAAGTGATGGCGCGCCTTGAGAGTAGTCTACCGCAAAGAAAAAAGCAGGCCGACACGCGGCAACTCCCTTTGACACCAGCTCTATAAATGATGATGAAAAAACCACCTTTATATCTGGTCATTGACCAGGGTGGTCAGTCCAGCCGCGCGCTAGTATTCAATAAAGAAGGAGATATCCTTACACAAGGATCACATCCAATTAAAACGATTCGGAACGGTCCTGACAAAGTGGAACACGTCGCCGATGAAATACTAAGTTCTATCCATGCCTCCATCGATCTATGTCTTGACGGAATTGATCCTGAGCTCATAGAAAGCATCGGCTTAGCCTGTCAACGTTCAAGTATTGTCTGTTGGGACAAGACCAGCGGTAGCGCACTATCGCCGGTGCTTTCCTGGCAAGACAGGCGTGCTGGTGAGAGTCTTGACAAATTGTCCGCACAGGCCGAAATTATTCATTCCTCTACCGGCCTGTTCCTCTCTCCACACTATGGGGCAAGTAAACTACGCTGGTGTCTTGAGCATCTGCCTGCAGTCAACACGGCACGCGAAGAAGGACGACTGGCATTCGGCCCATTGTCCAGTTTTATTCTATTTAACTTACTTGAAGAGCATCCGTTCCTGGTTGATCCCGTCTGTGCATCTCGAACCCTGCTCTGGAATCTTGGAACGCGCGACTGGGATCAGATGCTCTTGGATTTATTCAAAATCCCTCTCAGCTGCTTGCCTCATTGCGTGCCCAATCAATTTGCTTATGGTCATATGAAAATCGCTTCATGCGCGATCCCACTTAAGGTCAGTACCGGCGATCAGCCAGCCGCACTATTTATGTCCGGCCCACCCGATAAGGACACAATTTATATCAACATAGGTACAGGTGCTTTCCTGCAAAGCGTCGTCAATATCAAAGCACTGATCACGCCGACCTTACTTAGTAGTGTGGTTTGGCAATCAGACAATGACATTAACTATGTACTCGAAGGCACAGTCAACGGTGCTGCCAGCGCCTTACAACAAATTGGCGAAGAGCTGAGCGTAAGTCAGTTGGAGATGCATGAGCTGTTAAGCGATGGACTACGCATAGTAAAAACACCTCCCCTCTTTTTAAATGGTGTCTCTGGTGTCGGTTCACCCTTCTGGCTACCCGACTTAAAATCTGAGTTCATAGGCGAAGGCAACAAAACAGAAAAACTGGTGGCTGTTGTTGAAAGTATTGTGTTTCTAATCCAGGCCAATCTCGATGAGATGACAAAGCATATCGACGCACCCAAAAGAATTGTCGTCAGCGGCGGCCTTTCCGCACTCGATGGTTTGTGTCAACGACTCGCATCTATCTCCGGTTTACCGCTTGAACGGACTGAGAATCAGGAAGCCACAGCGAGAGGACTTGCCTACTTACTTTCTATGTCGTCAACTTTTGAAGGCGTCTCGCATTCGAAATTCATGCCAGGTTCTGATCTGGATTTGGAACAGCGTTATGAGCAATGGTATAAATATATGAACCAAAAAAGCGATTAATATTAACTCCATGTTAAACGAGACAACAAGTCCCGGTAAAAACAAGTTATTCAGAATGGTCACCGTGTGAAACGATGATGATACAGGGTGATTATTGGTACAGCAGGAGAAAGGTATGATTGCTATAATGTTGGATAATCCTTCAATTCAAGCAGGATAGTCATCGACTAAATTCAAAATGAAGACCTTGAGTACTGGAAAAAACTATATAGATGTATATAGATTTAACCCCAAAACCATTTCCGGCTATTACCTGTTATGTGATCAGAACATGAATTTGCTAATGAAATATGTTCCAAATACATCAGGCTATGCTGAGGGAATAACACACGATCCTGAACGGAATTGAGTTGAGATCGTATTCTTGGAAGATCCGGATAAGATTAAGCCGGTGTTGAAACTAATATTCGACGACATCGAAAATTATAGATGTGAAGAATTCGAAGAATATGACCCAGACCATATTGATAGTGTTATCGGTTTTGAACTGACTAAAAATGGCTACGTTTTACATACTGATACGAAAGAAATTATCTTTGAAGCAAGTAAAGAGCCAAGAATGGAACCGTCCAACTATAAGAGTCTCAACCCGACGCCGGAAAATATTGCGGCGCTGCGCGGCCATTCCCTCGGCGGCGCGGGTTAGCCAGACGTTATATGCCACAAGAATTGACATAGTACCATATACTGGTACTATAGAAAAATGAAGCGAAAGCACCAGAAAACCCTGTAGCAAATATACAAACGTCCCACGAGTGGCACCATATCTTGGTCAGATATCGAGTCCCTGTTTAAAGCATTAGGGGCGGATGTTTCAGAAAGAGCAGGTTCCAGAGTAGCTGTCGTGCTCTTTGGAGAAGTTCGTGTATTTCATAGACCACATCCTTCCCCAGACACCGATAAAGGCGCAGTTGCAAGCATTCGAAAATGGTTAGAGAACTATGAGGTAACACCATGAATATTATGAAAGTAGACGGTTACAAAGCAAAAATCGAGTACGATCCAGAACTAGATCAATTTCGGGGTGAAATCTTAGGTTTGAATGGAAGCGCTGATTTTTACGGTAAAAATCCGACCAGCCTAAGAAAAGAATTTCGAAACTCATTGAAAGTATTTCTCGACGTATGCGAAGAAAAGGGTATCAATCCTAGCAAAGAATTTTCTGGCAAATTTAACTTGAGAATCCAGCCAAGGCTTCATAGTAAAATTGCTGCCCAAGCTACTGCAGAAGATAAAAGCTTGAATCAATTCGTATCTGAAATACTGGAGCAATCCATTAACGAGTGAAAAAGCATATCACAAACAGCTCCACGAGGACCGCGCAAAAAGCGCGCGACCTGTGAGCTGAGACGTTATGCAGCTTGACAATGTTGCGCAACACGCTACACTCTGTAGATGATCAAATCCTTTAAACATAAAGGATTGGAAAAATTCTTCGAAAGTGGTAATGCCCGCGGCATCCAATCAAACCATGCTGCGAAGTTAAGGCTGCAATTGGCGGCCTTAGACACGGCATTTACTATCGAAGACATTGATATACCGGGCTATCGACTTCATTCTCTAAAAGGAGCTCGAAAAGGAATTTGGTCAATAACCGTCAATGCCAACTGGCGATTGACATTCGAATTTACAGACGGGAATGTCTATATTTTGAACTACGAGGACTATCATTAATGGCTATGCACAACCCACCACACCCTGGTGAATTTATTAGGGCAACTTATATGGAGCCTTTCGATTTAAGTTGTCGCTACCTTGCAGAAAAGCTAAATGTAGCGGCGTCTACTTTAAATCGTGTATTGAAACAACAAAGCGGAGTTAGTCCTGAAATGGCGCTTCGTTTATCTAAAGCAATAGGACGTAGCCCAGAAAGTTGGTTAGCTATGCAAGATGCTTATGACTTATGGCAAGTGAAAAAAAGCATAAAGTTAACGAATGTTCAGAAAGTAAAGCTAAGTGCCGCATAACGAATAAGGATAAGTCGCGCTCGCCGCGACTTATCCTTATTCGTTATGTGCTTTTGCAAAATACCATAATCAGGGGTATTCTTTTGAGATGAATTCAAATCTCAAACAACTACCCGTTAATGAGCGCATACGGCTTGTAGAAGACCTCTGGGATAGTATTGCCTCCGACCAAAGTTCACTCCCACTTACTCTAGAACAAAAAGACGAATTGGATAAGCGTCTGGATGCTTACGAAGTCTCCAAAGATCCAGGAAAACCAATAGATAAAGCCATCTCAGGGATTCGCGAACGGTTATGATTAAAGAAACCCGACTCACGGAAGAGGCGGAAGTAGACTTAAGCGAAGCATCTATTTGGTACCAGCAGCAACAAAGAGGTCTTGGCGATGAATTTCTCGATGAAGTACTTGCAGAATCTCGATCCATCCAAAATCATCCCTTTGCATATCCCGTCATTCATCGGGAAGTTCGACGGGCACTAACACATAGGTTTCCACGTGTTTTCTATCGTGTTGAAGAAGAGCTTATCGTCGTTTTGGCAATCATGCACGCAAGCCGCGACCCGAATCGATGGAAACGTCCAACTATTAGTGGCTCAACGGCGACGCCGAAAAGCGGCGCGCGTTAGCCAGACGTTATATTCTTCACCTATTTATCGACGCCAAGTCTAATATCCCCTAAACTATTGGTATGAGCTCCGTAAAGAAATTTGATATTCAAGAACTTAGCCATTCTGATCGCATTTTATTGGCCGAACAACTATGGGATAGTGTTGCTGAAAATCAAGATTCACTTGAAATTACAGCATCGCAGAAAAAGGTACTAGAAGAAAGGTTGGCGGCCTATAGGATTTCTCCAAACGCGGGTTCATCCTGGGAAGACGTTAAGAACGAAATGAAATAATAATGGACTATGAATTGATAATTCGCCCGGAAGCTAAGGCGGATTTGCTGGATGCATTTCAATGGTATCAGGAACAACAAAGGCTCGGCAATGACTTCAAATTGTGCGTTGACGACGTTATATCCAAAAGTCGAAACCCCTTCATTCATAAAACAATATTTCAAAACGTAAGACGGTCAGTTACGAAACGCGTTCCTTTCGGAGAGTTCTATACTGTAGACGAAGAGAAAATCATTGTTCTTGCAGTAATGCACGCTAGAAGAGATTCAGTGAAGTGGAAAAACAGAATATAACCAGCAGCTCTACTAGGATCGCGCAAAAGTGCGCGGCCTGTGAGTTGATGCACTAGATAATAATGTGTTGCCCATTTGAATAAGCCAGCGTGTAGCGGCAGCTTGCATACTATTGTGCAGGTGTTACCTGGTGGTAATCGTAAGGAAGCAATCTGGTGTCCGTGATGCTTAAAGATCACAGGTAAAATTCAAACCTGCTGTGTGTCCAGTTTTGCTACCGCACCCTCCAATCCCTGGTCAAGGCATACACGTTTGATCAAGCGAAATGCGATGACCCCTGCAATGACGTTACCGCAAGCCGCACCGATAAATAAACCGGTGATTCCCCAAAATATTGATCCAAGATAGGCAAGCGGCAAGTAGAGGGCTGCTAATCGGATTATCGCAATAAGCAGGGATATACGGGGCCGCTTTAGCACATTCAGCGACACCATTGTCAATATGACTACTGCATGGGCGCTGTAGGTCAGCGGCAAAATTAGCAGATAGGTTTTAAGCACGCTTATAACTGTTTGATTATCGCTGAATGCCGTTGTGATATAAGGTGAGCAAAGCAGTAACAGAAGATAGATCGCAATCTGGAACACGACAACAAACTTCAAACACCACATTAAGGCCTGATAAGCGCGATCTCCCCTACCCGCGCCGATATTCTGCCCAATGAACATGGGCAAAGTGGCAGACAAGGCGAAGGCTACGATCAAACTCATGGATTCAATACGGCTACCGACACCAAAACCGGCTACCGACTCTGCGCCATAACGGGCGATAAGTCCGGTCATAAAAGCCGCTGCAATTGGCGTCATCATATTTGCGCCGATAGCAGGCACAGCGATAGTTGATAAGTTATTCCAGTTAGTAATAAGTTGATTCCATTTCGGTTTGCTAAAATCAAGCAATTTCTCCTGGAAAGCAATTACATAAAAAGAAAAACAAAAAGTAATTAAGGCAGCCAGCACTGTGGCCAGGGCCGCGCCTGGCATACCGAGTTCCGGGAATGGACCGAGGCCAAAAATAAACAGTGGGTCAAGAATCAGATTTGACATCGATAGTACAATAGAGAGGATGGCAGATGCTTTCATATTGCCTATTGATCGAAAGGTGCTGTTACCAATAAAGGTTAATATCAACACCGGAGCCCCTAATAATATGATATGCATATAGCCTCTAATATCTGGAATTACCTCATCGGTCGCGCCCATCGCAGAGAAAATCTGTTTAAGGAAAATAAACAAAGTCAGCGCAAGAAGGGCAGAAATTATGGCTGCCAGAATATGGGAATCGGTAATGAAACGTGCAGCTTCGTCATGTTTTTGCTCTCCCAATAATCGCGAGGTCAAGGAACTGATACCCATACCTATTCCCAGGGCAACATTGACTATAAGCATATAAATTGGCATCACAAAACTGGCAGCAGCCAGTTCATTTGTCCCCAGTAAACTAACAAAAAAGGTGTCAACTAATCCCAGCAGCATCATGGAAATGATGGCTAAAATCATAGGCGCCGTAAGACGCACCATTAAAGGGCCAATAGGTTCCGTGGTTATTCTTTCTGTACGTTGTGTGGCTTTATGCTTAATGTTTTTTTTCCTTTCGTTTTAACCATGACTTTGACCACACGGTTTCAGCCAAAATTGAGGCTGGAAACTTAGGTCACGGCTTTCGATGATTTTCCGTGATGGTGAGTATTATTGCAAACCACACTGGCGCGTCCTCATCTAAATCTACCCGACTGATGTAGATGGCATTGCTGTTTGATTTTATTAATTCGTATAGAATAGCGCCTTTTAAAAATGCACTAATAGATAAACGGTAGATACTCCATGGCTCAATATGTTTTTACAATGAATGGTGTGGGCAAAATTGTCCCTCCTAAACGTCAAATCCTTAAAGATATTTATTTGTCCTTCTATCCAGGGGCAAAAATTGGTGTGCTTGGCCTAAATGGCGCAGGTAAGTCAACCTTGTTAAAAATCATGGCAGGCATTGATACCGATATTATTGGTGAAGCCAGGCCGATGCCCGATATTAAAGTGGGTTACCTGGCGCAGGAACCGATGCTTGACTCGACAAAAGATGTTCGAGGCAATGTTGAAGATGGGCTACGGGAACCCCTGGATGCGATCGCCGCGCTGGAGGGTGTCTACGCGTCGTATGCCGATGAGGACGCCGATTTCGAAGCCATTGGTAAACTGCAAGAAAAATACGAAAGTATTATTCAGGCCTGGGATGCTGAGAATCTGGATAACACCCTGGAACGCGCCGCCGACGCCCTGCGCCTGCCACCCTGGGATGCGAGCGTAGATACACTATCAGGCGGTGAAAAACGCCGAGTTGCTCTGTGTCGCTTGATGCTTTCCCGCCCTGATATGCTCTTATTGGACGAACCCACCAACCACCTGGACGCGGAATCCGTGTTCTGGTTGGAACGCTTTCTCGCTGATTTTAACGGCACCGTTGTCGCCGTGACTCATGATCGCTATTTCCTTGATAACGTCGCGGGTTGGATACTTGAGCTGGATCGCGGTGAAGGCATACCTTTTGAAGGCAATTATTCTCAGTGGCTGGAAAACAAGGAACAGCGACTGGAACACGAGGGTCGTGCGGAGTCTGCCCGGCAAAAAGCCATTAAACAGGAACTGGAATGGACCCGGACCAATCCCAAAGGACGACACGCAAAAAGTAAAGCCAGGCTCTCTCGCTTCGAGGAAATGAACTCTCAGGAATTTCAAAAACGCAGCGAAACCAACGAAATATATATCCCACCCGGACAACGACTGGGAGAAATGGTTATTGAATTTAATAATGTCAGCAAGCGTTTTGAAGAAAAAACCTTGTTTGAAAATCTTAGTTTTAAAGTTCCTCAGGGCGCCCTCGTCGGTATTGTCGGCGGTAATGGTGCAGGGAAATCGACTTTATTCAGACTGATTGCCGGACACGAACAGGCCGATGAAGGCGAAATACGAATGGGTGAGACAGTTGATATCGCTTTTGTCGAGCAAAGCCGAGAGTCATTGGATGATAGTAAATCTGTTTGGGAGGAGATCTCTGGTGGCCTGGATAATCTGATGATAGGAAATTACGAAGTCAGCTCGCGCGCCTACCTCGGTCGTTTTAATTTTAAAGGTACCGATCAACAAAAACGTGTCGGTGATCTTTCAGGTGGTGAGCGTGGTCGCTTGCACCTCGCCAACACCCTCAAACAAGGTGCCAATGTCCTGTTGCTTGACGAACCCTCCAATGATCTTGATGTAGAAACCTTACGTGCATTAGAGGAAGCTATTCTCGCCTTCCCTGGTTGTGCCCTGGTGATCTCTCATGACCGTTGGTTCCTGGATCGCATTGCAAGCCATATCCTCGCCTTCGAAGGTGATAGCGAAGTGGTTTTTTTCGAAGGTAATTTCAGCGAATATCACGAAGATCTCACCAGACGAAAAGGCAAGGATGCTCAGCCACAGCGTATGAAATATAGACGTCTTAAAAAATGATCCTCTTAGTGAATTTCTACACATGTCTTGTATGCGATGGAGAATGCGATGAGCAATGACAGTAAAATGACTGGAGGCTGCATGTGCGGCTCAATTCGTTACGAGACTACAGGTGAGCCCTTTGCGATTACCCATTGTCATTGTCAAAGCTGCCGCAAGCATAACGGGGCGGCGGTGGTGACTTTGGCTGGGTTCAAAGCTGAGCAGGTCAAGTTCAGTGGTAACGAGCGGAAGATCTACGCGTCATCACCTGGCGTTGGTCGCGCGTTTTGTAAGGCATGTGGGACACCTCTGACCTGGGAAGGCATTGGCGGCGAGCTCGGGGCTATCTTCGAACTACACATCAGCACGTTCGATAATCCAGATGTTCTGGTACCAACTGCCCATGCATTTGAGCCCGAACGCATCCCCTGGTTCGACATCGCCGACAATTTGCCCCGCTATAAAGGCTTTGCCGAGGACAGTCCTCTATTGCACCACGGCCCTGTCAGAGAAGGTCTGCCTTCAGTCTGAGAAAAATCCAGAATGAATTTACCTTATGGTTGTCTATTTTAATTAGGTAAACCGTCCGTGAAATTCTCTGAATCAAATGAAGGAACGTAAGATGTGGAAGAATTAGTAATACGGTCGAAATTGGCAACCAGAAAACTTTTCGCGGACTTCGGAGTGCGGATGGCGGCAGTTACCATTGATCTGTATATCGCGATGTTTCTGACACATTTACTTCAAAATTACATACTCACATCAATTGGCCTGACCATTGAGGATCATCGCCCGCTCATTGTTGGCGTTTTATTACTATATTTCTCTCTCTTCTGGTGGAGCCCATTGCGGGCAACGCCGATACAGTTCCTCTTTGGTATGCGCGTTGTCGATGGAAGGGGCGCCGGACTTAATTTTCGTCAAGCTGTAGTGCGCAGCGTGTCTTTGGTCTTATTGATCGCAGCGGCAATGATTCTATTTAAACTCCCTTCAAACCCTTATTTGATCCTTGTTGCGATTATGGGCTACGCTTCGCTATTTCTTGCAGCAGTGAGTCCTAATTACCAGGCTGGGCACGATATGCTTGCGCATTCCCTCGTTGTCAATAAAACCGTATTAAATTCCCCTGAACGTTATGCTCAACTGTGTGAGCACGTATCGAATAACGACACCGTTTCAATCAAGAAGTGGACTCCCCCAATAATAAGAACTCTCGGCAACGCCCTGGTTTTGGGCGTGCCGGTATATGTCTTGTTTAATTTTGCTCTGATTGGACATGATCGGGATTTACAAAATCGCACACGCTATGCACTGGAAGGTATTGAGGGATTGAAAATTGCCATCACGGAACACAACATGATAAACAATGATTGGCCGACAAACGAAAAAGATCTGGGTGTCGCCACCAGAGCAGATTATCCTGACGGCGGTTTTTATCAACTCGAAGATCATGGTGTGATCCGGATTCGCTTTACTGTTAAACCCGAGCTAATGAAAGGTTCGCTTGTAGTGACACCGAAGTTGGAGGACGAATTCATTAACTGGGAATGCCACTCGGAAGGTGATATTGCCAACGGACATTTACCATCATTGTGTCGCAATTAGATCAGGTATCAACACATAGCAGGGACAGTTAACTCGCGTAATACAACACTGCAATGACATGACACGTCGTGCCCGCGACAACGAACAGGTGCCAGATGAAGTGGCTGTAGGGAATTCGTTCCGCTACAAAAAAGACGACGCCGATCGTGTATGCAATACCGCCTGTAATTAGCCAAAACAAGCCCCATAAAGGCATAGCTAGCCATAAAGGTTTTGCTGCAATAACGACAAGCCATCCCATTACGAGATACAGGCACACCGATAAGGTTTGATAGCGTACACCACCGACGGCCTTTAGTACGACACCACTAATCGCCAAGCCCCAGACAAGTCCAAACAAGGTCCAACCCCATGCACCGCGCAAAACGCCGAATGTAAATGGCGTGTAAGTACCGGCAATCAACAGGTAGATTGCCGCGTGGTCGAAAATCTGAAAAATCTGCTTTGCCCTGTTTCCAGGCAGCACGTGGTACAGAGTCGAGGTGAGATATAGCAAAATCATGGTCCCAGCAAAGATACTCACGCCCACGATGTTTGCAGAGCTACCATTGTCAATTGCGGAAATAATTAAAATCGGTGTTACAGCGACGGCCGCCAGCAATGCAATACCGTGGCTGATGGTATTCGCTATTTCTTCTCCGAAAGATTGTCTTCGCTCTTGCACTTGCATTGCTTGTATCACAGTTCTACCTCTCCGTTATATAGATTAGCACAGAGCTGATTAAGGCTTGGCCATCCATAATCAAATGATTTGGCGTTAATGATTATCAAGTTCCCCTTACTAGAAACTAAATGCTCAGATCTAAGGCTCATAGTATCTTCAGATACCTACATGCCCAATCTTCAATAAATAAACGCAAGAAAGAGCGACATCCTTAGATGCCACTCTCTCGCTAACCTTCAAAGCCATATTCTGGACCCTAATTCAATAAACAGGGCTTACAAGATAATTAGTCCTCATAGATTAGGCGAACTGCTTTTATGAACGCACGAAATATTACAGCCGTCATTAATTCGTTTGGGCCACGCGGGATAAACCTTTGTTCAAGCCATTGATTTGCAGATTTTGGGTGATGAGGGCATCGAGTGCTATCGATTCCTGTCTTGCACCTCTCTTACGTGCGATTTTGTATAAACCCGGCTTTATTTCTTTAAGGTAAGTATCGGGCATGGACAGGTCCCCTGCTTGAGCGCAATGCGCTGATGCCAGCGCCATTTCACCCTGGCTAAGATAGGCGATGCAGAGATTGTGCGCCACTATCAGATGAGTATATTTTGACTGGCTTCGGGCCAGCGCTTTATTGGCATACTTAATACCAGCTTTGATTTTTCCATTTGATAATAATTTGCTGCTACGGTCGAGCAAGGGTGAGTCTCCAACCAAAATCCAGTTAGTGTCTTTGCTATTATTATCAGCAGATACAGCAGCTTGCGGGATTAACAGTATGCTTGTAAGGAAAATTGATATCAGTGTTTTTGTCTTTAATGTGCTCATTATTTGTTCTCCAAAATATTTAAGTGATGTCGGGGACGAAGTATGATATAAATATTTGAATTGTCTTCGCCAAAAAATAGATACCCTTTATTCATATTTGAATAGCTATGGAATGGAGTGCTTTACGAGATGTTGTGGCGGTTGCCGAAACGGGCAGTCTGAGCGCCGCTGCCCGACGTTTGGGCACCAGTCAACCCACGATGGGCCGTCGTATTGAGCATCTTGAACAAGAATTAGAGACCCTGTTATTTAACCGCACTTCAAAAGGACTCAGCCTGACACCGATTGGCGAACAGATACTAAGTTACGCTAAAAACATGGGAGAAAGTGCGAACGCCATTGAACGCATAGCCAGTGGCGCCGACCAACGTCTGGAAGGTGTGGTCAGGACGACGATGACGGACCAGATGGGCAACTACTGGTTGCCGACCAAATTACCGGAATTCCATGCGCGCTATCCAGGGCTGCGACTTGAAGTGGTGGTGGAGAATCGTACTCTGGACCTCTTTAAACGCGAAGCAGATATTGCGGTTCGATTCGGCAGACCTCATCAGCTTGATCTGGTGGTGCGGAAATCGATTAATTATCATTACGGTTTTTATGCCTCCACCACTTATCTTGAAAAGCATGGACGACCCGAATCACTAAAAGACCTGCCCGCACATCGCTTTATCAGTTACGACGAAACCATCTTCCGTAATGCGGCTTTAACGCGATTAGAAGGTATTTTTGGCGAGTCGAATATACTGCAACGCTACACAAGCAACTCTGGCATCATCAGCGCACTCAAACAAGATTTGGGACTCAGTGTGGTCGGTTGTTACTTTGCCGACAAAGAACCGAGTCTGGAAAGACTGATGCCAGAACGCTTTGATTATAGTTTTGAGGCATGGCTTGTTACCCACGCCGACCTTTATAAAAGCGCGCGTATTAAAGTGGTATTTGATTTTATATTCGAGAAACTGGCGGAAGATCAGGAATTCTTTTCAGGCTTAGGCTAATAGTGATCGCAGCCTTGCTTTTGCTCATCCTAAATATTCAATTTTGCTATCTTTAGTCCACAATTCGTATTTATTCATCACAGATAAAAATAAAGCACTTTTTTCCAGGTTTCCCAGCCAATGCTGCAATCTCGCATACGGCGTTTTTTCGAACCACTCATAGTCCACCCGGGAAAACTGTCTGATGAAGGGAAATATGGCGATGTCAGCCAATGTCACTCTTTCCTCTATTAATCCCATTCCATTGTTATTGATTAAGCACTGTTCCAATTCGCTGATAAATTTCTCAGCTTGTTGACGATAATATTCTTGAGGATGTTCAGGATAACGGGAAAAATATTTATAACGATCCAGCTTATCTTTAAAATCCTTATCATTGTGATTAATTAAGGATCGCGTTTTGTCTTCGTTTGCGTTCAGCCAATTCTCTGGATCCGATTGTTTTAATGCCCAATGCATTAACTCAAGGCTTTCATCAATGACAGCACCGTCAGTCAATAGCAATACAGGCACTGTGCCTTTTTCTGAAATGGCTAGCATCTCACCTGGCTTATCCCGCAAAAGTATTTCACGTAGCTCGCTTTTAATTCCGGCTTTCACAAGCGCCATTCTTCCACGCATTGCATAAGGGCAGCGCCGAAAAGAATAGAGTATTGGATGGGTTTGATTCGTCACTGCGAGGTGATAGGTGACAACTACGACGACTTTCCTGGCATTGATGCGCCAATGTGACGTTGCTCCCTTTGTTCCGCCAATTGTACCTGGCGCTGGCGCTCTTTTACGGCAGCACGCTTTTTCAGAGACAGGGTGTTATAACAATGCGGACAGGATACACCTTCTTCATATTCTTCAGTTGCTATCTGTTCTGGTGACAGCGGTCGACGACATGCATAACATTGAGTATACATCCCTGGCGCCAGGGCCTGATTGACTGCCACACGACCATCGAATACAAAACATTCACCTTGCCAAAGACTTTCTTCTGCTTGCACTTCCTCAAGATACCTCAAAATTCCGCCGTCTAACTGGTAAACAGCTTCAAAACCCTGCTGTAGCAAATACGCAGAGGCCTTTTCACATCGAATACCGCCGGTACAATACATGGCGACCTTTTTATGTTTAGTCGCATCTAGCTTGTTATCTACATAGCTGGGAAAGTCTCTGAATGTTTCAGAGTCTGGCGAGATGGCGTTTTTAAAGGAGCCTATATCTGTTTCATATTGATTGCGCACATCAATAAGCAGCATGTCGGGATCAGCGATTAGCGCATTCCAATCATTGGCCTTAACACGGGTACCCGTCTCAATCTCCGGCTCAACTTGAGACACGCCCATACTGACTATTTCTCGTTTTAGCTTTACTTTCATCCGGTGAAACGGGACTTCATCGGATCGAGACTCCTTACATTCCATTCCTTCAAATCGTTCGTCCTTTTGCAGGTAAGACATTATTTTTTCAATACTGGTTTTACCACCCGCTATTGTTCCGTTAATCCCCTCTTCAGCCAATAATATAGTGCCGAATAAATCCAATTTTTGACATTGTTCAAGTAAGGGTGCTTTCAGTTTGATGTGATCCGGCAGATGAACGAACTTGTACATTGTCATGACGACAATCTTGTTCGCATCTTTGATATTGGCTTCGATATCTGGCATTTTCGAGATCGTGCTTATACGCTGACCTGCAAAGCATCCAGGTTTTCCTGACAAACAAGCCATTGCTCTTCACTATCAAATAACTGTTGTTTAACAGTGCCCCTTGATTTTAAGAGCGCCTTTAATTCTGACTTATTACTCTCCTGATATATATCAGTGCCTGCCAACTGCTCTTCAATTACCCGCAAGTCTGCCTGATGTGTCTTTATAGCCAATTCCAGTTTCTCCAGCTTTCTTTTCAATGGCGTCAATTGAGCACGTTTTTCTGCGGATTTTTGTCTTTGCTCACGCGCATCCGGTTTCACTTTACTATCGTTCTTTACGACAATATTTTTCTTTTCTGCACTTGATAAGAGCTTTTGATAATCAGATAGATCTCCATCGAATGGGACAATGGTCTTGTTAGCAACCAACCAGAATTCATTTACACAGTTTCTCAATAAATGTCGGTCGTGAGAGACGATCAACATCGCGCCTTTATATTCTTGCAGCGCTAATGTCAGTGCGTGCCGCATTTCAAGATCAAGATGGTTTGTCGGTTCATCCATCAATAAGAGATTTGGTTTTTGCCAGGACACGATCGCAAGCGCCAATCTGGCTTTTTCTCCACCGCTAAAGGGTCTGACCGCTTCCAGCGCTCGATCGCCCCTGAAGTTAAATCCACCCAGGTAATTTCGAATTTCCTGTTCTGTGGCTCTGGGTGTTAAACGTTGCAGATGTAATAAGGCACTTGCATCGAGGTCGAGGGCTTCAAGCTGATGCTGTGCAAAATAACCAATGCGCAGGTGTTCGCCTTCCGTTCGTTTGCCGCTATGGAGTTCGAGCTCGCCCATCAAGGTCTTTATCAGGGTGGATTTTCCTGCACCGTTTGCGCCCAATAAACCTATACACGAACCTGGATGCAAACTGAATTTCAAGTTTTTTAGTATTATATCTTCGCCATAGGCGACACTGGCCTCACTCATGTTTATCAATGGATCAGATATTTTCGGTGCATCAGGAATACGAAAATTAAATGGTGAGTCTACGTGCGCGGCCGAGATCTCCTGCATTCTGTCCAGTTCCTTTAAACGACTCTGCGCTTGCCGCGCTTTCGTCGCCTTGGCTCGGAAACGATTTACGAAGCCCTCAATTTCCTTTATGCGTAGTTGTTGCTTTTCATACATGGCCTGTTGCTGCGCAAGCGAAGCCGCCCGTTGCCGTTCAAAGGCACTATAATTACCGCGATAGAGAATTAGTTTATTATGTTCTATGTGAACAATATGCTGAACTACCGCATCAAGAAAATCACGATCATGGGAAATCAGCAAAAGCGTACCCTGAAAACGTTTAAGCCAATTTTCTAACCAGATAATCGCATCCAGATCCAGATGGTTGCTTGGTTCATCTAACAAAAGCAGCTCGCCTGGATTCATCAAAACTTGAGCGAGGTTCAGACGAATGCGCCAGCCGCCAGAAAAAGCCCTTGCAGATCGCTGACAATCATCCTGAGTAAAACCAAGTCCGTGTAGTAATTGCTCCGCCCGATAATGCGCATTGTAGCCATCGATGTGTTGTAAGGTCTCGTGGAGCTCGGCTATCAATTTGTCATCATGCTTCGCTTCAGCAATGACTAATGCTTGTTCAGTACGACGTAACTCCTCATCCCCGTCGATGACATACTCGACCGCGGCGGTATCCTTGTAATCCACTTCCTGTGCCATGTGCGCAATCTTGACTTCAGCTGGCATACGAAGATTGCCGCTATCGACACTCAATTCTCCTAACAAAAGCTTGAACAAACTGGTCTTCCCTGTGCCATTGGCACCGGTAATACCAATATGCTGCCCGCCGTGAATAGTCAAACTGCTGTCGCTAAACAGATATTTACCACTGCGTTGTAGGCTGATTTTCTCAAGACTGATCATCGGCGCGGATTTTAGCAGCTACGCTAATGAAGTGAAATGTGGATACCAAATAAAACAGGGTCTTCAGCAGAATCTATGGGTTAACAGGAAAAACAGGTAAAAAAACACCGTCATTCCGCGTGCTTTTGGCGGAGAAGTGCTGCATGGACGCAGCGTTTACGGAGCTAAGGATGCAAATCCAGTTAAACAATTGATTCAATCAAATTCGTACCAGCATTTACACAATGGGCTACTCATTTATCCTGTTTCAGCTTTCTCCATGGATTCCCGCCAAAAGCACGCGGGAATGACGCGCTTTGTTTATCCAGGCTCAAAAGAATATTATATTTTCACCCACAGATTCTGCGGAAAAGCCATAAAACAGGAGAATTGCTGACTTGAGTTATTAACTCTAAAACTTACTTTTTACGCATACAACTGCATTGCCCAATTGCCATTTTTATTATTACAACGGCTTGAAATATGATTTTATAAGATCCAGGCAATGTTCTACACTCGATTCAGTTACCACTACATATCATAGCTACAAAAGGACACAGACATGGGTAAGCTGTTCAAACTTCAAGGTTTTTTTGCTTACACTTTGATGATTTTCCTCAATGCCTTTGTTGATTTAGGGCACAAAATTGTCATCCAGAACACAATATTGAAGATCTACGATGGGCAAACTCAGATCATTCTCATCGCCATTGTCAACGCACTTATCCTCCTGCCTTTTATACTGTTGTTCACGCCAGCCGGTTTTTTAGCAGATAAATATCCAAAGAATCGGGTGATGCAGATTAGCGCCTGGCTCGCTGTCGTTCTGACATGTTTTATTACCTTGTTTTATTACCTGGGCTGGTTTTGGCCAGCCTTCGCAATGACTTTTCTGTTAGCGATGCAAAGTGCATTTTATTCACCCGCAAAATACGGGTTTATCAAGGAACTTGTCGGGAAAGATAAATTGGCGGTCGCAAATGGTGTGGTTCAAGCGACGACTACTATCGCAATTTTGTCAGGGATCTTTATCTATTCACTGTTATTTGAACATTTATTGAGCGGTGTTGACTTTTCGAACAAGGCCGAGTTACTAAGAATAATTGCCCCCCTCGGTTGGTTTCTAATACTCAACGCAGCCATAGAACTAGCTTCTGCCTACTTCCTCCCTCAAAAACAAGGCATAGACGAATCCATGCAATTTGATGTTGATCAATACAAGCGTGGTTTATACCTGCGTAACAATCTGAACACGGTAGTTAATCACGAGATTATTTTTCTGTCGATAATTGGTCTATCCATTTTCTGGGGGATATCCCAGGTCATGATTGCCGCTTTCCCCGTTTATGCAGAAGAAACCATGCTGATGACGAACACGGCAGTCATTCAGGGCATGATGGCATGCGCCGGTATCGGCATCATGATTGGCTCGCTAATCTCGGGGCGAATATCTAAAAACCATATTGAAACCGGCACTATCCCCATAGGCTCATTTGGTGTAGCTGCCTGTCTGATTATATTACCGTCGATTGATAACGTCATCTTGCTAAGTTTGAATTTTATCGCTTTTGGCATGTTCGGTGGATTGGTCATCATTCCGCTGAATGCGCTTATTCAGTTTCACGCAGGCGAACATAAACTCGGGCGTGTGCTCGCGGGTAACAACCTGATCCAGAACGTGGTGATGTTAAGTTTTCTTGGTTTAACTGTGGTTTTCGCCTATTTCGGAATCGACAGTGTGGGTCTGTTTGCTATTCTTTCAGTAGTTGCGATTGGTGGCGCACTTTATACGATGGTCAAATTGCCCCAATCGCTGGTCCGTTATATTGTCAGTTTTGTTATCGGACAAAAATACAGTCTTGAAGTCTTAGGTCTGAAGAATATGCCCGAAAGTGGCGGTGTACTGCTGCTCGGCAATCACATCAGCTGGATAGATTGGGCTATTGTGCAAATGGCATCTCCCCGCCCTATC
>JBLIML010000047.1:0-20627 GCA_047638675.1 Planctomycetota bacterium
CGTAGGAACGAGAAAATCCCGCAACTCACCGTGCATTCTCGTTCCCATGCTCCGCGTGGGAATGTCTATTAGATTCAAGCAGAGATATGCATTCCAACGCAGGAGCGTAGGAACGAGAAAATCCCGCAACTCACCGTGCATTCTCGTTCCCATGCTCCGCGTGGGAATGCCTATCAGATTCAAACACAGGTCTGCATTCCAACGCGGAGCATGGGAACGAGGAATAACCAGTTCGACGACGAGGAAATCAGATCAGATCTATATAGGAATACAAATACAACAGCGCCGTAGAAAAGATCAATAAGCTCACCGTATAACCAGCATTCCAACGCAAGAACGAAAAAGAAGAGATTCCGAACCTGCCCTGTATGGTGAGGTTAAGGGCAGACATGGGTGAAATCACAATGCCTATTCCCCACATCATCATCATGCATACGCCGAGTAAATTGGGATTAAATTCCGTTGTTGATAACAAACTCCCAACGACAGAGATAGTGATTACCGGATGAACACCGGCAATAGAGACAAGTGTAGATACAAGGATGAAGATACAACCAATGAGCGGGGTGAATTCAGGAACCGATAGCGATAGCTCGCTGTTTGTGATGAGAACCGTCAAGCCAGTAGCCATCACGCCGGCTGCAAGAAACAGCGTGACTTCTCGATTTATTCTGGGCAAATCTGTTTTGATGTGATTTTTGTAAAGGGCGACAGCCTCAGATCGTTTTTGATAGAGCAAAATAGTTAAGGTCATCACAAGTGCCAATATCGAGATCAATGAGAGCACGTTGAAATCCGGTAGTAACACGTGGGCGATTATTACAAGTACCGACAAAGCTATCGGGATCTGCAGGGCATTTGCGTGGACAGGAAATCCTGCGCATGATTCTATTTCCTTATCTCTAACGAATTGCCAACTCGTCAGTGCCAGGCCGAACAGGGCGACGGGGATCCCAGCCAGGGAAAGAATTAATAAATCTGAACCGGGTGCATAGAGCAATGCCACGGCGATGGCGACATAGAAGGGTGACCAGAAACAACCGGCAGCGAAGGTACGAGAAAACATGATGGCGTGAAGCCGGGTGATGGTCGCTTCTTTTTCGATCCGACTTCCAAAGATTATCATCGCTGATAGTGTTATCACTGAACTGAATAAGTGCAATCCCCACAATGTTTTTAACATCGCTGTTTTGCCCATGGGCAATGGCGCATTGTTGGCAGGATCAGGTTGCGTGATGAGTCTAAGGAAACTAACCGCCGCGATGACCGCAAGGAGTTTGTGATTTGCCGATAGCATTTTGTCGAAGGGAACTTGAGATATTGAATCAAGACTCCAGATCATGCAGGCAATGCCAACCGACACCATGAAAGATGCCTGAATTAGCATTGATCGAGGAAGTTGATCAATTAACAGTATTAATGCAAACCAGGCAAAGGCGGCGGCAGCTAAAGGTGAAACAGCCGGGCTAATTGCTGTCGAGATGGAGAGCAAGACCATTATGAAGAGGGATATTCCGGCTAGTTTTGCTTTGTTCATTGGATGTGTATTTTTCGAAAGCCATCGTACAGATAATTACGTGATATCGTCATTCCCGCAAAGGCGGAGAAGTAGTGCGAGGACGCACCGTTTACGAACCAAAGGATGGGAATCCAGTAGTTTAAGGACCGCCCATGGCGGATCACTAAATGACTGGATACCGGGTCAAGCCCGGTATGACGAGCGTAGAAGTACCTATTGTTAGTCATGCTCAAGCAAAAAATTCTCAACCAAAAGATTAAACCGATGATTGTGTTCAATCTGCGTCCAATGACCGCAATTGCCAAAAATGTGTAACTGAGAATTCTTAATACATCTGAATAAATCTTCCGAGGCACAGACAGGAATAATTAAATCATCTCTACCATGAATGATTAAAGTTTCATGAGGAATATTTTTAACATCTTCCTCTTTGCTGGCGATCTTGCGGATGCTTTCTTGTCTTGGTGGGGGAAACATCGCGGCATAGGCTTCCTGTACACCGGGACGCATACCTGCCTCAAAACGAAGTTGGGCAAGTTCGTCTGTTACCAGGTTTCGATCATAAGCAAATAGATCCAGCATCTTGCGCATGTTTTCGAATGAAGGCGTATAACCCCAGGTATAGTCAAGTCCCTCTGTCAGCTCGAACTCCAGACCCACACTACCCATCAAAACGAGGCGGGAGATTCGCTCTGGAGCATGAATGGCCAGGGCAAGGGATAACGAACCTCCGAATGAATTCCCGATCACATGAGCCTTTTCAATTTCCATGGCATCAAGAAAATCGATCGCATGTTTGATCCAGGTATCCATCTCATATTTGATATTGTCCGGACGCTCAGTAAAACCGAAGCCAACGATATCCGGCGCAATCGTGAGAAAATTCTTTGCCAAATGCGGCATCACTAAACGCCAATTGGCGAAGGCGCTAACACCTGGTCCGGATCCATGGAACAAGACCACAGGCGCGCCTTCGCCTTGATCATGGTAGTTGGTGTTTATTCCCCCGGCATTGATGCTCTTGCCTATCTCGGGTGATGTGTTCATTGATGCGTGTCCTTATATATGCGTGCTCTTGTAAAAGTTTTGTATTTGTTATTTTTTATCGATTATAATTCAAAAAATCGATATTCCGTCAGATTATTATAATCCTGGATGTTACAAATGATGCCAACAATCCTGAACTATCTAATTAGTTAGCCTATGAATACCCGTTCTGCAAATAGTAAGGACTACGTTCTCATTCACGGTGCGTGGCATGGTGCCTGGTGCTGGGAAAAAGTTACGCCCTTACTAGTTGAGGCAGGACATGTCGTCCATACCCTTGATTTGCCTGGTCTTGGAGATGACGAGACAGCGATTGCCGACGTGAGTCTGGATGCCTATGTATTAGAAGTGATGAGACTGATTAATGCTATAGGCTCACCTGTGGTGCTCGTTGGGCATAGTATGGGTGGTATGGTCATCACGCAGGTAGCTGAAAAAATACCAGACAAGATCCATACGCTTATTTACCTCACCGCATTTTCACCGATGAATGGTGAGGCGCTTTTGCAATATGCATTGGAAGATACTGACTCGTATGTTGCCCAGTACAAACAAATAAATGAAGAAGAAGGTTACTTCACAGTAGCAGAAGATAAATTACAGGAATGTTTTTATCACAAGTGTAGTGATGAAGATGCTGCGAATGCAATTCGAAGACTACGTCCACAGGCATTGGCGCCGGTGGCGACCCCATTGGTCTTGAGCGACGAGAATTACGGCACAGTCCGACGTTGCTATATTGAATGCACTGAGGATCGGGCAATAAGTCATAGTATGCAAAAGCGTTTGCGCGACAATGCACCTGTCGATAAATCACTGGTGTTGGAAACGGATCATTCACCTTTCTATTCTTGTCCTGAAGCGCTGACTGACGCTTTGCTTGAGTTATCATCGTAGTCATCACGAAAGCCACTATTAAAATAACCCGGTCTACTGTTTGCGTAGTGAATAACAAGTTTGTATTACAGAAAGCTCCGAAGTCTTTAATATGTATCAGATCAAGATAGAAGATTCTGGCGAAACATTTAAATGTGCCGCTGATAAGAATGTCCTCAAAGCCATGGAACAATTGGGCCGTAAGGGCATCCCGATGGGCTGTCGGGGAGGTGGTTGCGGTATTTGTAGAGTGCAGGTACTTGGCGACGGTGCCTATCACACAGGTAAAATGAGTCGCGCTCAGGTGAGTCTTAAAGACGAAACATTAGGAATTTGCCTCGCCTGCAAGTTAGTTCCGGATAGCGATTTAGAGCTGAGAGTATTGGGTAAATGGCAAAAACAGTTTATTACTGATAAAGTTTCTGATAAATAAACTACCTCGCCGCATGCGGACCGAGTATTGTCACCCCGACCCGAGTGGAGGGGTCTTGTAAACGGAGTCGAGGTTCTTAAGATCCCTCCACTTCGCTGACGCTCCGGTCGGGATGACAAGAGCCTCGCTGTGCTCCGGTCGGGATGACAAGAGCTTCTTCGTGGCAAGCCACGAGAAATAAACCCTTTAGAGATTAATGTGGTAGTAGTTAACTAACAAGTAGGAGGAGAAGACAATGTCAATTACGGGTGTGCTCAGACCAGGTCATGCTTCCATTCGTGTTTTAGATATGAAGGAATCATTGGAATACTATATTGAAAGACTGGGGTTGATAAAAACAGACGAAGATAAACAGGGCAGGGTTTATCTCAAAGGATGGGATGAGCTGGATTGTTTTTCTATTGTTCTGCGAGAAGCAGACTCGCCTGGGCTGGATCATATGGCTTTCAAGGTACTTAAAGAATCGGATCTAGATGACTTTGAGGGCAAGCTAAAAGACTACGGTCAAAACGTAGAACGTATTCCAGCCGGTGAGCTTAACAAATGTGGCGAACGCGTTCGCTTTGATTCTCCTTCCGGTCACACATTCGAACTCTATGCGGAAAAGGAATATCTCGGTGATGGTCTGGGTCGGCGCAATCCAAATCCCTGGCCAGAAGGCTTGAAAGGAATGAAGGTGCATCGCTTTGACCATTGTCTGCTCTACGGCAACAATGCCGTAGGCACGGTAAACCTTTTTATTGATGTACTTGGTTTTAATCTTACCGAACAGGTATTGAATCCGGCAGGCGAGATTAATGCAGCATTTTTGTCCTGTTCCAACAAAGCGCATGATCTGGCCATTCTGGAATACCCTGAGCCCGGAAAACTGCATCACGTATCCTTTATGTTAATGACCTGGGAAGAGGTTCTCAATGCTGCCGATATTATGGGCATGCACGGGATTCCTATCGATATTGGACCAACACGGCATGGCATTACTCGAGGTCAGACTATCTACTTTTTTGATCCCTCGGGTAATCGCAACGAAGTATTTTGTGGAGATTACACATGGTATCCAGATCGTGAACCCATTACCTGGGATCCAGAAGAACTGGGTAAGGCGATTTTCTATCATGATAGAAAATTGAACGAAAATTTCCTGACGGTGGTTACCTAGTCCGAAATTAATAAGCCGTAGTACAGGATACGACTAGCTACTCGCCCTGAGATAGTTTAGCCAGTATTTCTTCATCAGTTTGCAAGGTGCGGAAGATATGTTCTTCCGTTGCTTTGCGAGCGGCTTTCTTATCACGCGAAATTGCAGCATCTTTTATCGCTGTATGTTCCGCATGAAGATCTCTTGTTTCATCGTGTGCGAGAATGGCCAGTAATCGATAGCGTTTGTGTTGTTCATAGAGGGTTTGCCTGAATTTCAAAAGCCAGCTCGAGCGGCTTGCCGCTACCAGTGCTTCATGAAATTCATCATTTCTTTTTTCCCATTCAACAAAATCCCTGTTTTTGCTTTCTTCCATCTTTGACAGCCGATGAAAAGAGGCGACTATGTTTGCTTCCCAATTGTCATCGCCATACTTGATGCTGTCACATATCGCTTCGCACTCAAGTAAAATGCGCATTCTGGTGAGATCTTTTAAGTCCGCTAATGAGACCGGTGACACGCGAAACCCGCGCTGGCCCGCAACGGTGACGAAACCCTCACCCGCAAGGCGATTCAAGGCCTCACGCAAGGGACTGGCGCCAGTCTCATACTGGTTTCGAAGTTCCTCAATGCGCAATTTCGAGTTGGGTGTCAAGCGACCTTCAATGATATCGGCCCGTAATCTGTTGTAGGCCGATTCAACCAGGGTTTTTGTAGCGTTATTTGACATTGGCAGAGATTGAGATTGTTTATAAATGACTGTTAATCGAGATGGTAAATTAACTGCAAAAAAATATCGATAAAAATAAAAATATCGATATAATTCACTATTCGCGTCTTTTGCGATCCGCACTATTTAAACGGAACCTGCGCGCAAACAAATTTTCTTATAAAGCTTATTATTGATGAAGTAACTAGCCTGAGATGTTAAAACTATATACCCACCCCATGTCCCCTTGCTCACAGAAAGTGCGCATTGTGCTGGCAGAAAAGAACCTGGAATGGGAGAAACATGATGTCAATCTTCCTGAAAAGGAAAATCTGACGCCGGAATACTTGAAGCTCAATCCTCTGGGCGTCGTGCCGACTTTGGTTGATGACGGCAGGTCGGTGATCGAGTCATCGATTATTTGCGAATATCTGGATGATAAATTTCCTAATCCGAGTCTGCGGCCGGCGGATCCCTATCTCAGTTCGCAAATGCGCTTCTGGATGAAACATATTGATAATAAAGTCCATCCAGGTTGTGGCGCGTTACAATGGCCCCTGGTAATGGCACATCGATTGAAAGCACTGAGTGAAGCAGAGCAGGATGCGATTATAGATAAGGTTATTGAGAAACCCCGTCGTGAACGCCAACGTCGATTGTTGAAAATGGGTTATGACGCACCGGATGTTATCGATGGCGTGGCGACTTATGAACAGACCATCAGAGATATGGATGAAGTGTTGAGCGGACAGGCCTGGTTGGCAGGCGATGAATTCAGTCTGGCAGATGCGGCGATGGCACCCTATTTTCAGACTCTATACCAGTTTGGCTGGGGAGATTGGTATAAATCTCGCGAGCATGTCTATGACTGGTATCAGCGCGTCACAAATCGTGACTCTTATTCAAGAGGTGTAGCGGAAGATTTTAGTGAAGAGAAGTTGGCCGAATTGAACAGAAAGGGCGAAGCCGCCTGGCTTAAAATTCAGGAATACTTAAAGGTCGGAAGGTGAAATGAAAATAAGTGTCGATCAAAAAAATATACATTGGCAAGCGGCCAACAAACTTGTGGAAGCTGTGGCCAGCAAGGCCGAGGAAATGAACCTGCGTGTCAACGTTGCCGTTGTCGACAGTGGTGGCCATCTTGCAGCTTTTCTACGCATGCCAGGTTCGGCATTTCACTCTGTCGACATTGCCATTAACAAGGCCTATACCGCGATGAGTTTTGGTCTGGCCACTTCGCAGTGGGGCGCGGTTGCCGAAAATTTGTCACCGCTTTGTAAATCAGGCTTGTTGTCGCAAGACAGATTAATGACCTGCGGCGGCGGTGTGCCAATTGAAGTGGATGGACATCGTATCGGTGGTATCGGTGTATCTGGTGCTAGCGAGCAACAGGATGAAGAACTGGCGACGCAAGCATTACAGGTGTTGCAATAGTAACAATAATTAGTGGGTGAATTATATGCACGCAAAAGTAGAATCTACACAGGCAGACGTATTACAAAAACCTATTTGCCATTTCATCAATGGTGAATATGTTGGTTCGGCCAATGGCAAAATGTTTGATACCTTTAATCCGGTTACCGGTGAAGTTTATGCGAAGGTGCATGAAGCCGGACGTGAAGAAGTTGATGCGGCGGTAAAAGCCGCAAGCTCTGCGCTGAAAGGTGTCTGGGGTCAGATGACCATGGAGAAGCGCCTTGCTCTCTTATATAAACTGGCTGATGGGATTAACGCCCGCTTCGATGAGTTTCTGCAAGCCGAATGCCTTGATACAGGTAAACCTTATTCACTGGCTAGCCATATTGATATCCCTCGTGGTGCCGCCAATTTCAAAGTCTTTGCAGATGTAATCAAAAACGTGCCAACAGAATCATTTATGCTGGAGACACCGGATGGCACTGGCGCGCTGAACTATGCGCTTCGTGTTCCTAAAGGTGTGATCGCTGTGATCAGTCCATGGAACCTGCCCTTGCTATTGATGACCTGGAAGGTAGGTCCTGCACTGGCCTGCGGAAATACGGTGGTAGTGAAACCCTCTGAAGAAACACCGGCAACGACTGCGTTGTTGGGTGAGGTGATGAACGATGCAGGTATCCCTGCTGGCGTATTTAATGTGATTCACGGCTTTGGGCCCGATTCAGCTGGTGAGTATTTAACTCAGCACCCTGATGTTGATGCCATCACTTTTACCGGTGAGACAGCAACCGGTACGGCCATCATGCAACAGGCGGCGATCGGTATGCGCGATGTGTCTTTCGAGCTTGGTGGAAAGAACGCCGGTCTGGTCTTTGCCGATTGTGATATGGATAAGGCCATCGAAGGTACCATGCGTTCGGTCTTTGCTAATTGTGGCCAGGTTTGTCTGGGGACTGAAAGGATGTATGTAGAACGCCCCATCTTTGATGAATTCGTTAAACGTCTTAAAGTTGAAGCGGAAAAATTAAAGCCTGGCTTACCTGAGGATAAAGAGACTAACTTCGGCCCCATGGTCAGTGTGCAACAGAGAGACAAGGTACTTTCTTATTACAAGAAAGCAAAAGAAGAGGGAGCAAACATCATCACTGGTGGTGGTATTCCAAAAATGCCGAAAGAATACGAAAATGGTTTCTGGATCGAACCGACTATATGGACGGGCTTACCCGAATCTTCACCTGTGATTAGAGAGGAAATCTTTGGTCCCTGTTGTCATATACAGCCCTTTGATACGGAAGAAGAAGCGATTCGTCTGGCCAACGATACGAAGTATGGATTAGCAACGGCCATCTGGACGGAGAATGCATCAAGAGCACATCGGGTTGCCGGGCAAATTGATGTGGGTATTGCCTGGGTGAATTGCTGGTTTCTTCGTGATCTAAGAACAGCGTTTGGTGGATCGAAACAATCAGGGATTGGAAGGGAAGGTGGTGTGCATTCTTTGGAATTTTATACCGAGATGCGTAATGTTTGTTTAAAACTTTAAAAATGATTTTGCCACAGAGGACACAGAGATCACAGAGTTGGAATATAGGCCTTAGATACATAAAAAATATAAAATGACAGTCTGGTTTCGTTTATATGCTGAAAAGAAAGAATGGACTTTTACCTCTGTGCTCTCTGTGTCCTCTGTGGCAAAAAAAGGTTAAATAATGACTATGGATAAAGAAAAGATAAAAACCTATGGCGATACACTTTTCGATTGCCTACGTAATCGTACGACAATTGCTCCAATTACGGATCAAGAAGCGGACTTCTCGATAGAAGATGCCTACCATATTTCTTTGCACTTATTGCAAAGACGTCTCGATGATGGGGAAAAGATCATTGGCAAGAAAATCGGGGTTACCAGTAAGGCTGTGCAAAACATGTTGGGGGTCCATCAACCGGATTTTGGTTTTTTGACTGACAGGATGGTCTGCGAAAACGATGGCGAGATAGCTATAAGTACAGAAATGATCCAGGCCAAGGCAGAAGGAGAGATTGCCTTCATATTAAAGCATGATCTGGAAGGCCCCGGCGTGACAAACGCTGACGTACTAAGAGCGACTGAGTGTGTTATTCCCTGTTTCGAAATAGTTGATTCGCGCATTACTGATTGGAAAATAAAAATCCAGGATACGATTGCTGATCATGCATCATGTGGAATGTTTGTTCTTGGTGACAATAGAGTGAGTCCGGATAAAGTCGATTTGGTAACCTGCGGCATGGTACATGAGAAGAACGGAGAAATTATTGCTACCGGAGCTGGCGCCGCCGCCCTGGGTTCTCCGGTGAACTGTGTTGCCTGGTTGGCAAACACGCTGGGGGAATTCGGTATCAAGTTGAATGCGGGGGAGGTGATTTTGTCCGGGTCGTTGGTGCCTTTACATGCTGTCGTTCCAGGGGATTCAATGCACTTATCGGTGGGTGGTATTGGGACGGCTTCGGTTAAATTCAGTTAAAAGTTAAAAGTAAAAAGTAAAAAGAAAAGCAGGTCAGTAACTCAACTTCTTTTAACTTTACACTTTTTACTATTCCACTAATAGTGAGGAAGAACACATGAAATTGAACGCGGCATTAATTGGTTCAGGCAATATTGGCACCGATCTGATGATGAAGGCGCTTCGCAGTGCGTGGATCAACCCGGTTTGGATGGTGGGTATCGAAGCTGATTCGGATGGTCTGTCCAAGGCCAGAGAGCATGGCATGAAGACAACACACGAAGGCGTCGATGGTCTTCTTGCGCACATTGAAGAGGACGATATTAAAATAGCCTTCGATGCGACCTCTGCTTATGTTCATGCGGAGAACTCACGTAAGTTGCAGGAAAAGGGCGTGATGGTGATCGATTTGACACCTGCAGCTATTGGCCCCTTTTGTGTGCCTCCGGTAAATCTGTCTGATCATGTTGGTAAACGGGAAATGAATGTCAATATGGTGACTTGCGGGGGGCAGGCGACCATTCCAATGGTAGCCGCCGTTAGTCGTGTGCAAGCGGTGGACTACGCTGAGATTATTGCCACTGTTGCGTCCAAATCAGCAGGTCCCGGCACTCGAAAAAATATCGATGAATTTACGCGTACGACCGCTGGCGCGGTGGCCGCGGTGGGCGGTGCGAAACAAGGTAAGGCGATCATTATTCTCAACCCGGCAGAGCCGCCGATCATGATGCGTGACACGATACATTGTTTGACAGAAAGCGAACCGAATCAGGCAGCGATCACAAAATCTGTGTTGGAGATGATTAGCGAAGTTCAAAAATATGTGCCTGGTTATCGCTTAAAGAATGGCCCGGTTTTTGATGACAATCGTGTGTCTATCTATCTTGAAGTGGAAGGTCTGGGTGACTATTTGCCAAGCTATGCAGGTAACCTGGATATCATGACTGCGGCAGCACTACGATGCGCAGAGATGTTTGCAGAAGAGATCATAAACGGTGAAGTCACACTACAAGTGGTAAGCGCCTGAGGAGAATGACATGGATATAAGCGGAAAGAAAGTGACCTTACATGATATGTGTCTACGTGATGGTATGCATGCGAAGCGTCACCAAATCAGCATTGAGCAAATGGTTGCGGTGGCGACAGCACTAGATGCTGCGGGCGTCCCTTTGATTGAGATCACCCATGGCGATGGGCTTGGTGGGGCTTCAATTAATTATGGTTTCCCCTGCAATACCGACGAAGAATACCTCGGCGCGGTTATCCCGAAGATGAAAAAGGCGAAAATTTCAGCCCTTTTGATTCCAGGGATTGCCACAGTCGACCATTTGAACATGGTGCATGAGATCGGCGTGCATACTATACGTATTGCCACCCATTGCACGGAAGCGGATGTGGCAGAACAACATATATCATCGGCGCGGAAGCTTGAGATGGATACCGTCGGCTTTCTGATGATGGCGCACATGATCGAGGGTGATCAGCTTTTGAAACAGGCTAAATTAATGGAAAGCTACGGAGCTAATTGTATTTATTGCACCGACTCGGCAGGTTACATGCTACCCGACGATGTCAGCTCACGAATATCGACATTGCGAGAACACTTAAATCCTGAAACCGAATTAGGCTTCCATGGACACCATAATCTGGCAATGGGCATTGCCAACTCACTCGCCGCAATAGAAGCAGGTGCAAACAGAATTGATGGCTCTGCTGCCGGTTTAGGCGCCGGCGCTGGCAACACGCCATTGGAAGTCTTTAATGCGGTGCTTGACCGTATGGGTGTTGAAACGGGTATTGATGTCTTCAAATTAATGGACGTGGCGGAGGAATTAATCGTGCCGATGATGGATCAACCTATAAGAGTGGATCGCGATTCACTGGTCATGGGCTACGCCGGTGTTTACTCGTCCTTCCTTTTACATGCCAAGCGTGCGGGTGAGAAACATGGCGTGCCTTCTGAAAAAATCCTGGTTGAATTGGGTAGAATGAAAACCGTCGGTGGCCAGGAGGACATGATCGAGGATGTTGCCTTGAATATGCGTAGAGAGATGGATGCACAACAGGAAGAAGTCGCATGACATTAAGTGACGATATTATCGCAAAACTGGCCGAGCACCTGGAAAATGCAGAGCTAAATAAAAAGCCAATTACCAAGATCACCGATGATTATCCTGATATGGATTGGGATGACGCCTACGCTATTCAATATGCAATACGCAATCGCAAGCTGGAAAGAGGTACAAAGCTCGCAGGCCTGAAAATGGGGTTGACTTCCTACGCGAAGATGAAGCAAATGGGTGTTGAAACACCTGTATTCGGCTTCCTGACTGACTATGGCAATTATCCTGATGGTGCTGAGATCGATACGTCCGCTTTTATTCATCCCAGAATAGAAGGCGAGATCGGTGTAATGACTAAAGATGTATTGAAAGGACCGGGCTGTGATATCGACGCCGTCATGGCGGCGATTGATTTTGTGATGCCGGCCATAGAAATCATCGATTCCCGCTATGAAAATTTTAAATTTGATTTAAAAAGTGTCATCGCCGATAACACATCCGCAGCCGGTTTTGTGACCGGTAGCAATATGAGAAGGGTAGACGAACTGGATTTGCCGACTTTGGGTGTCGTACTGGAAAAGAATGGCGTGATTGTCGAGCTAGGTGCAGGTGCGGCGGTGTTAGGCAACCCGGCAGCGAGCGTTGCCATGCTGGCTAACATGCTTGCCGAGCGTGGCGAAGAAATACCGGCGGGAACGTTTATCATGACAGGGGGAATTACGGCGGCGGTTGCCGTAGAGAAAGGCGATAACATCAATATGCGTTGTCAGCATTTGGGTAGTGTATCGATGAGATTTGTTTAAGGTGTTTTTTTTACGGGGTGAATTAGATGTCTGAGACAGTTGATCTTAAAGTTTTCTTTAATTTTAGAAGTCCTTACTGTTACCTGGCCAGTAAGACTATGTTTACTCTGCTGGAAGATTTCAATGTGAATCTTGTCTGGCGACCCCTCGGTGCCTGGGATGGACGTTCCCCGCCAGATAGAGCTAAGGTTAAAATGCCCTTGTCGCGCCAGGATGTCGCCCGCTGGGCAAGACGCATGGGTATTCCCTGCAATCCGCCACCACCCACAACTGATCCAACGCCCGCAGGCCTGGGTTCACTTTTGGCCGAAGAGAAAGGTTGTTTAAGAGATTACGTAATCGAGGTGATGCGTTGTGAATGGGCGGGTAGCAATGATATTGGTCAACGGGAAGTTCTAATACCCATAGCAGAAAGTGTCGGTCTAAGCAGAGAAGAGTTCGAAGCTGTGCTGGATGATCCCGCGAGCCAAAAACAACTGGATGATAACTGGCTTGAAGCACAGGAATCAGGTGTTATAGGCGTTCCGACCTTTATCGTTAATGATCAGTTATTTTGGGGAAACGACCGTATAGACTTTCTGGAAGAATACTTGATGGAACTAAGATTGTTGAACATCTAGGTAGGGATTTTTGACGGCGTCGACACGAGGGAGAATTACTCACTTTTCTGATTTTACAAAATATTCGGAACCGAAGGATCGGGTGACATTATTTATGCCTGGGCGAAAAGGAAAGATACAAAGGGCAGAATTGAATCAAACACAATAAGTAGTGACCTCAACACTGGACATTTAATATTTCAATGTACGATCTCTATACCTGGTCAACACCCAACGGACGTAAAGTCTCTATCATGCTGGAGGAAATTGGCGCGGAGTATGAAGTGCATACGATTAATATTATGGAAGATGAGCAGTTCGCCCCTGAGTTTCTAAAAATCAGCCCTAACAATAAGATCCCGGCAATACTCGACCGCGATAACGACATCAGCTTAATGGAGTCGGGAGCGATATTGCTTTATCTTGCAGAAAAACATGAGCTCTTCCTGCCTCGCGATACGGTGGAAAAATGGAAGTGTATGGAATGGTTGATGTGGCAAATGGGCGGGCTTGGTCCGATGCTGGGGCAGGCGCATCACTTTGTGCATTTCAATCCGGACAAGTCAGAGTACGCAAGAGAGCGTTACAGTAAGGAAGCTGCGCGACTTTACAGCGTACTTGATAAACGATTGGGTGAGTCTGCCTACCTGGCCGGGGATGATTATAGTATTGCAGACATAGCGACCTGGCCCTGGATATCGCGCTACGAATGGCAGGGAGTTGACTTCAACGACTATCCTAATGCACTTCGTTGGTATTCTGATATCGCCTCCCGGCCCGCTGTGCAAAGAGGATTTATTGTTCCCAATCCTGCCGACATACCGATGCCGTAATAAGGAACTCAGCTAGAATCGAATGAACACTCATCCTTTGTCCAGCACACTTGGTATTGAAATTCCTGGTCTTGATTTATCTCAGGATCTTAAGGATGAACAGGTATCTGATATTGTTTCTCTCTTATACGAACATGCTATTGTCTGCATAAGAGATCAGAATATTCAGCCTGACGAATTGTCACGCTTTGGCGCTCGATTAGGAACACCCGTACAGCATATTGAAGAAAATCTCTGGCTCGATGGATTGGCCTCGGTCATGTCACTTTCGAATGCGGATGACAGGGATGACAGGCAGTTGAATGGTGGCGCTCACTGGCATACGGATTTAATTCATACTGAGGAACCGGCAAGCTTTACTATGTTACATGCGGTTGCGGTGCCAACTAAAGGTGGAAGAACGATGTTTGCCAATCAGGTTGCGGCCTTCAATGAACTACCTGTTGAGATGGAAGAAGAAATCAGGGACATGATGGTAATCCATTGCTATGAAGGCCGAACAGACGGGTCTGTGCCAGAACTCCTTCACCCCCTGATGCGACCACATCCTGCGACGGGTAAAAAAATGATCTACGGCGCGGCTGACACAGGTGTCGGAATTGTGGGTATGGAAAAAGAGGCGGCAATGAATTTCTATAGAGAAATTGGGGAGTACGCGACACAGGAAAAATTCGTCTATCGGCATCAATATAAATTGAATGATGTGGTTATCTGGGACAATGCTCAGCTTTTGCATGCCGCAGAGGTACTGGAGAGGGCATCCTCAGAAAAAGAAAATCGAGTTATGCACAGAGTCTCCGTGCGTGGCTGGCCTTAGAGGACTATTGCGCCCGCTTTTCGTACTAGCTTAAGTGTAAAGCAGGTAGAATATCCCGGCCTTCCAAAATAAGGCTCTTCCGCAGAATCTGTGGGTGAAAATATAATATTCTTTTGAGCCTGGAAAAACAAAACTCGTCATTCCCGCATGCTTTTGGCGGGAATCCATGGAGTAAAGAGGGATCAGGATAAATGAGTAGCCCGTTGTGTAAATACTGGAACGAAATAAATTGGATAAATTGTTTGACTCGATTTGCATCCTTAGCTCCGTTAACGGTGCATCCATGCACCACTTCTCCGCCAAAAGCATGCGGGAAGCGCGAAGCCTTGGGGTATGACGGTGTTTTTTACCGGCCTTTCCTGTTAACCCATAGAATCTGCTGAAGATCCCAAAATAATAATCATAAAATGACGACCACAAAACCAGCATTCCCGTTGTTCTTCGGCTCCACTGTCGTCCTCGGCTGCGTCATTGGCATGATGGGGAGTACCGGTGCCATGCTTTTTTCCAGCATGGGGGTCTTGATCAATCCACTGACAGAAGAATTTGGCTGGAGTCGTGGCGATATATCTTTTGGCGCTACCTGTCTAACCCTCGGTATCATTGTTGGCATGCTCACCACCGGCCATCTGATTGACAAATATGGTTCCAGGCGGATTCTTATACTCTCGGTGATCGTATCCATTGTTGTTGTGATGACCGGGCCGCTTTATATATCCACTTTACCGCTTTTCTATCTGATGTTAATTCTGGGTGCCATTGTCGGCGGGCCAACAAACACCGTTGGCTATGCAAGGATCATCGCCTGCTGGTTTGATCGACGCCGTGGTTTGTTCATTGGTATTAGCGCAGCAGGCATGGGGCTGGGTTTTGCGCTGGTGCCCTTACTTACCGACTATGCCGTCAATTATGGAGGCTGGGAAGCAGGCTATTATGCTCTAGGTTTAGTCATGTTATTTATGGTGATGCCAGCGTTAATATTTTTGATTAAGGATAAACCCGAAGACCTTGGCTTACTGGCAGATGGTGACGACGTTGACGATAAGAAAAGGTTTTCCGCCTTAGATGAAAATAATAGTCTGACTTTGCTTGAGGCCGTGAAAACGCCGACCTTCTGTTTGCTTTATGTCATTATTGCCTGTGTTGCTTTTTCTATGATGGGGATCTTAACGCAGATAGTACCCATGCTAACGGACAAAGGCATAGATACCTCCACAGCAGCATTGGTCGCCTCAGCAACGGGATTCGGTATGACCGCAGCGAGACTTATTGTCGGCTATCTTCTTGACCGCATGTTCGCTCCACGACTGGCAATGATAATATTTGGTCTCGCCATTGTCGGCGTGTTGCTACTTGCACACGGAAACTTTCTAACACTTTATGTTATTGCCGCCTTTGTAGTTGGTTTTGGTGTCGGAACTGAAGCCGATCTGATGGCCTACCTGGTCAGCCGCTATTACGGTGTTCGAAATTTTGCACAAATATTCTCCTGGCTATTTAGTGCCTATATGCTGGGAACGGGTTTCGGACCCTACATCTATGGTAGATCATTCGATATACACGGTAATTATTCGTTGATGCTAAATGTCAGTATTGGCTTGTTACTACTGTGTATCGGCTTGCTCGCTTTTTTGGTGCCTTATGATCGGTATATAAATGCAAAACAGGCCTTAGCGACATGACCGCCATTGGTATTGATATTGGTGGCACCTTCACCGATGCCGTTATTCTAAGGGACGATGGTTCCGTAGGTACGGCGAAGACACCAAGCACGCCTGGTCGTTTGCAGGAAGGTTTGTTGGCTGCTATTTCAGCAATGGCAGAAAAAGAAAATCTCAGCCTTGAAGAATTACTTTCCAGTGTAGAACGAATTGCGCACGGTACAACGGCGGCGACCAACGCTTTTATTGAACGACGTGGCGCGAAAGTGGCCTTGTTAACCACGCGTGGATTTGAAGACACCATGGTCATGCAAAGGATGATGGGCATGACTGCGGGTCTGACCCCCTCCGAGCTTACGGATTATTCCTTACGACGCGTTCCCGAACCTTTAGTATCCCGTGAATTGACCTTCGGCATTCGTGAACGCACGGATTACAAGGGCGATGAAATTTGTCCTCTGGTCGAAGATGATGTTCGCAAAGCCGCGAAGAAGATTGCAGAGAGTGGCGTCGAAGCCGTCGCTGTTTCCTATTTGTGGTCTTTTAAGAATATGGCAAACGAGAAGCGTACGGCTGAAATATTGCAGGCTTTGCTGCCCGATGTTTACATCAGTGTGTCCAGCGAACTCGCCCCAAGGTTAGGTGAATACGAACGCACTGCAACGACAGTCGTAAATGCTTATCTTGGTCCAATGGTTAGAACTTATACAAATGAGTTACAGAATCGGCTTGGCGATACCCAATTATTTTTATTGGAATCCTCCGGTAGTGTGATGACACCAGGAGAGGCGGGAAATTCGCCGGTGCGACTATTGCTTTCAGGTCCATCTGGCGGAGTCACTGCAGCAGGTTTTGTCGGTAGCCACATGGCTTATAAAAACATACTGACCTTTGATATGGGTGGCACCTCGGCCGATGTTTCGGTGATCACTGAAGGTCAGTCCGGCCAACGCCGGGACATGGTGGCGGGAAAATTTCATCTCCTGTTACCTATGGTAGATGTTCAAGCCATTGGTGCGGGGGGTGGTTCCATTGCTGGTGTTGAAGATGGCGGCTATCTTTTTGTCGGGCCAGAAAGTGCGGGGGCAGAACCTGGACCGGCATGCTACGGTCAGGGCGGGGACTTACCGACTGTCACGGATGCTGATTTAGTATTAGGTATTCTTGACCCAACACGCTTCCTGGGAGGCAAACTTCAACTCGACGTCGGTAAGGCCCGACAGGCAATACAGACACATGTTGCTGATCCCTTAAATATTTCGGTGGAAGAAGCCGCAGCGGCAATCAAACGCATTATCGATGCGCGTATGGCGGATTTATTACGCACAGTCACACTTTCAAGAGGACATGATCCCAGAGAGTTTGTCCTGTTTGCTTTTGGTGGCGCCGGTGCCACGCACGCGCCCTCATTTGCCCTCGATGTTGTTGACGAAGTGTATGTGCCTTGTAGTCAATCTGTGTTCTGTGGCTATGGTGCAGTCGCCTCTGATGTCGCGCTTAAACTGGATCACACGCAACCGACCCGACTTAGCAGGGAAGGAAAGGGCGATATAAATGAAGATGATATCCTTGCCATTTTTGAGAAGCTTGAAGTTGAGGGCAACGAAGCGCTTGGCGCTCAAAACGTCCCTACACAAAACAGAAGCCTAAAACGCAGTGTTGAAGTTTGTTTTATCAGGCAAAGTAAAAACTTAACCGTCCCCTATCCTGGTTCCATCGAACAATTGACGGCAGATTTTTTGGCAATGTATGCAAAACGTTATGGTCAGGAGGCGATCCCGGAAACTGCTGGATTCGAATTAGTCACCTTTGTCGTTGAAGCCATCGGCACCTTGTCGCGTCCAGAACTGGCAGCGTACGAATCGAAGGGCGATGATGCCTCCGCTGCGCGACGTGGTGAAAGAGTCGTCTACGATATGTCATCAGGAAAATTCGTAGAGACAGCGGTATATGATGGTGATTTGCTATGTTGTGGTAATCAGTTTGTCGGGCCTGCTATTGTTGAATATGAAGGTACTACTATTTCGATTCTTTCAGGTCAGCAGGCTAGCGTAGACAAACTTCTGGGAATATCAATCAAAAGGGTTAAATTATGAATACTGAAGACTACGTACTCGGACCCAATCCTGCTGATTGGGAAGCGCTGGAAAAGCCACTATCTCTTGATCCCGTCATCTTTCAAATTCTAAGACACAAGTTGGAAGCCATTAACGAAGAACAGGCCTTGGCACTAAAGGAAGTATCAGTGTCACCCATCGTTGCGGCAGCTGGCGACTTTAATAATGCCCTGTTTACCGCGGACGGACGTCTGGCCTCAATGGGCCCACAGGTGGTTTTTCATTCCGGTGCGATGCCCATCATTTTAAGACACGTTATGGCGGATTTTGCCGATGAGGAATTCCACGACGGTGACATGTTTATCGTCAATGATCCTTACAAAGGCGCCGTCCATCATCCCGACGTCACCATCATGGCGCCGATCTTTTTTGAAGACAAACTCGTTGCCTGGGCCGGTGTGACGGCACACCAGGTTGATATGGGTGGCATGACAGTGGGTTCGGTGTCTGTGCGTGCAAAGGAGAAACAGCAAGAAGGACTGATGATGCCGCCAATGCGAATTGTCGAAAAAGGCGTGCTTAGAAAAGATCTTTGGCGACTAATTTTAAACATGACCCGGCAGCCGCAAATGGTGGGGCTGGATTTACGTGGCTTTATCGCATCGAATGTCGTTGCTCGTGTGAGATTAGTTGAATTAATGACGGAGTATGGCGTCGAGACTGTATTGATGGTCATGGAAGAACTGATCCGTTATTCAGAGAGGCGCATGCGCGAACGTCTGCGAGAATTACCCGATGGTGAAGTCTGCACGAATGGCTTTCTCGATCACGATGGCACTGAGAATAAGGTATATCGCACCAGCGTTAAGATCATCAAGTCAGGTGATCAATTGACTATTGATATGTCCGCATCTTCGCCCCAGTCATCAGGTTATATTAATTGCACAGAAGGTTGTCTCGTCGGGGCAATTTTCGGCGGCGTTGCACCTCTATTGGCGGGTGGTTTGCCCTGGAATCAGGGCGTGCTACAAGCCATTAATGTCATCGCACCGAAAGGGATCATTTGCAATGCAAAATCGCCGGCAGCGACAGGTGCAGCAACGATTGGCCAGGGTTGGGTAATCACGCTGACTACCAGTCATGCAATTTCAAAATTGCTGGCATTAACGGAAAAGACACGTGGGAGTTCACAGGCCGTCACCCACGGCACGATGGCGGCTTTATTCACAGGCGATACTAATCAGCATGGCGAACCATTTGGTAATCAACTAATCGATGCGCAAATCGGCGGTGGAGGTGCTTCAGCCTTGATCGATGGCATTGATCAATCGGGTTGTTTTGTCTCGCCACGTCCTCATGTTGCTAATATTGAGTCGAATGAAGCGAATGGTCCGATGTTGTTTTTATATCGTTCATTTTTTCCCGATAGCGGAGGAGATGGCGAACATCGCGGCGGTCGGGCTGCAGGCACAGCATGGACACCACATGGCGTTGAACGTTTACGTTGTTCGCTAACCTCCCATGGTGTTGAAGTCCCCATTTCCTATGGTCAGTTTGGCGGCATGCCGGGAGCCTGTAGCACAGCGATGATTGTGCATGATTCCGACGTAAGAAAGAAATGGAGTTCAGGCGAATTACCTTTGGTGTTGGAGGATATTAGCGTGCCGATAGATCTTGCTAAACTTGGCGGTGAAGTACAAGTTCTCGCCGCAAAGCAGGATGAACTGCCACTGTTTCCCGGGGATGTGGTGCAATACACCTTTCAGGGTGGTGGTGGCTACGGGGATCCTCTAACTCGTAAAATTAGTAGTGTTATAAAAGACATTGAGATGCAGCATATCTCAACAAAAAGAGCAGAGGAAGTTTACGGTGTTGTCCCAGATGAATCAGCAGAACATACAGAAAATCGTCGCCAACACTTACGAGAAGCGCGACTGAAAAAAGCACAGAAGCCTGCGCAAGCTTCAGAGCCGGGGAATAAAAAGGGCGCCTTGCTGAGTCGTTTTGGTTCGGGATTGTTACTGACCCAATCCGACAATAATGGTTTGCAGTTTGAATGTGATTGTGGACATGTGTTCTGTAAGTCAGATCTTAACTGGAAAAACTATGCAGCATATAACCGCATAGAAGGAAAGGCCCTACCTCCACAGATTAAAGTACATGAAACCTTAGAACT
>JBLIML010000048.1:0-20141 GCA_047638675.1 Planctomycetota bacterium
GTTAGTTTGCCACTCTTGTTAACCTGGAGATTCTGCTGAAGAGCCATTTTAATTTCCTGTCTGACCTAAAGTTTCCATTGTCTCTAACCACTTACCTCTCATTGCCTCATTCGCCCTTTCCACGCTACCAAACAAAGTCTCTCTAACAGGGCCAATGCCTGCAGAAGATAGAATATTTCTTTCCAGGCTTTTCAGGCTATGGGATCCAAGAAACCATCGATAGAAGAAAACTGACGTTCCCATCGTCACTATTATGCGTGCCGACTTACGCGAAATTGAGCTTGAAGGCATCCTATCTTCATGCTCTTCGGCAAGATGATTGCCGGGACGAAAGACTTGTTCCATAAACGCTTTCAACAGTGCAGGCATGGTTCCCAACCATAAGGGGTAAATAACTACAAGATGGTCCGCCCATCGAATCGCTTCCTGTGCAAAACGGATGGCGTCCGAGACTACGGTCGCTGTTAGCTCTTTCTGAGTGCGTAATATAGGAAAATCAAGATAAGCAATCACAATTTCTCTAACTTCATATCCTGCTATTTCTGCTCCGTGTCTATAAGCAGAGGCCAAAGCATATGCCAGTCGTCTTCGGTCAGGATCAGGTTGACCCTGAATTATCGTAATTCGTTTGGACATTATCTAGACCGCCCCCATTAACTCACTGTGGAGCGGGACTCTGACATATTTCAATTTGTTCGAACTTGACCCGGATCAATTTGAAATCGTTATTTTGCCAATAATTACATCCGTGTGCTCAATATCTTAATAAATAAAATCGACCGTTTATAGCGAATTTCGGCATAAGGTATAGAAATCATAAGAATATGATAAATATAATAAAAGAAGAACTTATTCACAGATCTATTTTTCAATTAACGCTGTCCGAAATCCTTCGACTTTAGCGTGATAATCGGCAGCTTCTCCATAATTAATAAATCGGTCGTGACGATCATGAGTGCCCAGGATTTTATGGGCATGTTTAATTGGGCACCAATATTGTTCTGTCCGTGCCGCTATCTCTCGCGCGTAAGCAAGCACACCATTACCATAACTACAATAAACACAATTAAATTTCTCGATAATGTTCAGAAATCCCAGATGATGACGATCAATGACAATATAATTATTTCTTTGGACAAGTGGGATGCCATATAGCCTGAAACAAATTGCATGATAGATAGAAACGCAGCAATCTAAAAAAACGAAAGGGAAAATCATTCCATAAATTAAAGGGGCAGATAATAAATTACGAGGCCGACTATCTCGAAACCAGGGAAGCAGATCCATTTTCAATTTCCGATTGGCTTCATGAACGGCTTCTTCAAATCTAATGCGCTTTCCTTCAATGTTATAATACATTTTTATTTTTTGTTCGTGCAAGACATCTTCAAGCTGTTCTTCCAGTCCATCTATTTGTTGTAATATACCTTGAATTTTCTCATTCATATTTTCACCCCAATGACATTCTTTATTATCTATTTCTAAATTCAATACATTTTTAATAAGCGATATCACTACTCATATTGAATTAACATCGGTCGTACATTTCATTCAAGTGTTTTAGTTTTGCTGACATTTCTGTAGAAATACACTCCCAATCGAACCGCCATTTCCAATTTCCTGTCGTTGTACCAGGTATATTCATACGATGAGAACTATCAAGGCCAATAATATCCTGCATGGGTATAACGGCTATGCAGGCAACGGATGCCAGCGCGGATCGTATTAAAGGCCAGGGCATCAATTCTGTTGGGTTTTGCAAATAATCCATAAGGCGTTTTCGAACAGATTCATCCAGTTCATTGAACCAACCCAGGCTTGTGTTGTTGTCATGGGTGCCTGTACAAACCAGACCTGCTGGCACATGATGGTGAGGCAAATATGGGTTTGTCGCATCACCATCAAAAGCAAACTGTAGTACCTTCATGCCCGGCAACTTAAAGTTATCTCGTAGTTTAATGACCTCAGATGAGATAATACCCAGGTCTTCGGCAACCAATGGCAGATCACCATACTTGTCGTATAAAGCGTCAAAAAGCGCATTCCCGGGGACGTGCTTCCATTCTCCATGCTCCGCAGTGCTCGAAGAAGCAGGAATTTCCCATGTCGCCTCATACCCACGAAAATGATCCATTCTTACCAAATCGAATAGTTCGAATTGTGTGTCCAATCGTTCAAGCCACCAAAGAAATTTATCCCGGCTCAATGCTTCCCAGTTATACACTGGATTACCCCAGCGTTGACCCGTGGCAGAAAAATAATCTGGTGGAACACCAGCGACAACAGTGGGTTGACCTTTATCATCCAGTTTAAAATACCGCTGATGGACCCACACATCAACGCTGTCGTGCGCGGTAAACATGGGCATATCACCAAATAACAAAATATTCTTATCTCTTGCCTGCTGGTGTACATCACGCCACTGACTGAAAAAAATAAATTGCTCGAAACAAGTTCGTTCCAATTGTTGGGTATGATTCAATCGAAAGTTATCCAGAGTTATCTCATCACGGCAACATAATTCATGCGGCCATTCCCACCAGGGTTTGCCTCCATGCACAGCTTTTATAGCGCAGAAAAGTGCATAATCCTCGAGCCAATTGGCATGTTTATCCTTAAAACTGGTGAATTCGCTTTGCTGGGAAGCAGATGAGAACTTTTCAAACTTTATTAATGATTCTCCTATTGCATCGAGAGTAAGCCTGGATGGATCAACATCAACAGGATGTCCGTCCATATTCATCCAGCTGTTTTCAGCTAATTTTTGTTTGCATATAAAATCAGGATTCCCCGCATGGGCTGATGTGCACTGATAAGGCGAGGAAAATTCGTCTACTGGTTGTACGGGTAACATCTGCCACATGGAAAACCCGCCTTTTACCAGAAAATCAATGAAGCGTGTTGCCGCCTCTCCTAATACACCCTGACCGGATCCCACTGGGATTGATGTGGGGTGGAGCAAAACACCAGCCCGTCGTTTGAGAAAGTATTCGTGTGTTTTGATATTTCTCATTGCGATTTATAGAACACAGGAAAGCTAATTTGTCTGGTCAACAGCACCGTGGCGAATAACCCCTCCCATTTCTGGCGAACCACTTCCATGTGCCAGGATCTGTGCAAGATACTGCGGCGGTTCCTGCCCTAACATCTGGTACAAGTTAGCAAGATGAATGCGATACAATCTTTCAAAGTCACTCACCGCATCAGCGGGATTGTAGTCACCGAACCACCAGAACCAATCAGAGCCTTCACAAACAGCAAGTTGTTTATCTATGCGCTCCTGGTGTTTTTCATCAAAAGACGTATTAGAGCAGACCTCATCGTAAACTCTTTTTGCGTCGCCAAGGATATCCCAGGCCCGATTCTTATCTTCATCTCCAATCCAGGTAGAAAAACTACCATAGACCCAACTCCCGGAAACAACTTTCCCAAGTTCATGAACCTGATGAGAATCGGTTAATGTATTGTAAGTCGTCAGTTGAAGCCCTGGATGAGCACTCAATTTTTGGTAGAGCGCGGACAAAAAATAGTAACCGTTTTCCGGATAATGCTCCCAGGCATTTTCGCCGTCCATGATAATGGAGACCACCGTTTCGCCCTTCTCAGGAGAAGTATCTGCAATGTGTTCCAGCTGGTGTATTAAGTCCGCGACTGCATCGTCGCCGTGCCAGTTAAAATAGGTGAAGCCAATTTTGTCGGACAAATTATCGTCACGTGCAAACAGACATAAATTTGAATCCTGTTCGTGGTAGATTTTATATATATTCTCTTTTTCAATATTTTTTTCGGTAGATTGATTCAAACTGTTTCGTAGTACATTCTCTCCGGTTGCCGCCCATTTAAAACCTGACTCAGATATCAATTTCAGGGTCTCTGTGCTGATCCCTCCCTCAGATGGCCAACAACCAACAGGGCGCATGCCAAAATAATTTTCGAACACTGATAAGCCATGTTCTAGATGCCAACGCGCTCTTTCATTACCACCGGGATAACCATTGAGCATGGGTAGGGAGATTTTTGGCATTACTTCTCTGGCAACATCAAATTGTGAAAGCAATGGCGACATAGGATGAGCATATGGCGACATGGACAATTCTACTTGGCCCTCTTTTGCCAATTTCGTATATCGACTTCGTAGCGATGATATGCATCTACCGACAACTTCCAGTAAACCGTGCCTTTGATGCAGTGTAAAACCTGAAGCCTGTTCAATTAGCTGCATTACAAGTGTGTCTGTTCGCTTCACTGTCTCACCCAGCCATGCGAGGTGGTACCAGGTCACCAGATCAGCAAGATACTGGTTGCTTAAATAGGAGCCACTTATCTTCCCGTTAATCACTGACTCAGCGATTTCGGCCAGTTGCTGATATGCACTGTAGCGTTCTATACATTGTTTGCGATTCGAACGTAAACACGCCTTCACAAGTGCAGTACGATATTCGATGGCTGAGGGAAAAACCGGCGCGTCAAGCATGGTCAGCAAAGGATCTCGGATAGGGTCGCTATTATTGAGTCGCCCATGTATCTGCGTTTCATAAACTTGTAGTTGTTCCAGCAATATCGGGCTGAAATTAATTACGGCTTTTGCCTCTGGAATTGCTTCAAGATGCGCTGCCATATCAACATAATCTTTAATGGCATGTAGATAAACCCAGGGCAATTGAAACTCATCGCGGATATGATCGCGGTAATCCGGCTGATGCATATGCCAACATAGAACAACCTTCAGCTGCTTATCATTTTCCATCTTTCATTTTCTCACCCAACATATCTTCACAAACTAGCACCACCCCATTTTCAGTAACGTGGAAACGTTCTTTATCCATTTCAAGATCTTCACCAATGATTGTACCTTTCGGTATACGACAGTCGCTGTCGATAATTGCTTTTTTTATACGGCAATTTCGACCGACATTAACCCCGGGTAACAACACCGAATCTTCTACAATACTATATGAATTAAGCCGTACATTATTGGAAAGCAATGAATGTCTGACCTTCGCACCGGATACCACACAGCCGGCAGAAATCATGGAGTCTACCGCCATTCCACGGCGATCATTATCATCGAAAACAAACTTCGCTGGAGGAAGCTGTTCCTGATGCGTTCTGATAGGCCAGTCTTTTTCGTAGAGATTCAAAGGCGGTGTCACATTGGTTAATTCAAGATTTGCTTCCCAATACGCATCCACCGTCCCAACGTCACGCCAATAACCCTTTTCTCCTGACTTGAGATCATTAAATGGGCAGGCAATGACACGATGATCTTTATAAATGGCCGGTAATATATCTTTACCGAAATCATGGCTTGACGTACTGGACAGGGCATCACGTTCCAGCACCTCAACGAGAAAATCAATAGAAAATAGATATATCCCCATTGAGGCAAGTGCGGCATCCGTTCGTCCGGGTATGGGTTTAGGCTCAAGCGGCTTTTCCTGAAAACCGGTGACCCGGTTTTCACTATCCGTAAGCATTAGTCCGAATTCAGAAGCTTCACTAAGAGGCACTTCGATACAACCAATCGTCACATCCGCCTGACTTTCAATGTGAGTGGCAAACATAATACTGTAGTCCATCTTGTATATGTGGTCACCTGCCAACACCAATACATAGGATGGTTCATGTCCAAGAATAATATCAAAATTCTGATATACCGCGTCTGCCGTACCCTGGTACCAGAAAACAGATTTATAACGCTCTTGAGCGGGAAGTAATTCGATGAATTCATCAAATTCTTCCCGGAAAAAGGACCAGCCGCGCTGAATATGCTGAAATAACGAATGACCGCGATATTGCGTAAGAATACAAATCTTGCGGATACCGGAATTAATACAATTTGAAAGCGTAAAGTCTATTATGCGATACTTACCACCAAAAGGAACCGCTGGCTTACTTCGCCTGGCAGTCAACTGTTCGAGACGTCTACCTCGCCCACCGGCCATGACGACAGCGAGCGTATCTCGCATTATACGTTCAATTGAGCGTTTATCCTGATTGGGCATATATTGTGCTCCTCACTACAGGTGTCCACTTGCAACATGAATCTTTGTAATCTGGACAGAATAATTTGTGTCCATTGTGACAGTCCAAATACAATGGATCCTGATGCAGATCAATTTTGATCTCATCATCTTGAGTATAATGCTAATTTGGGAGGAAAAGCCTAATAGTATGCTCTCAGAGAAATAATTCATTTGAAAAATTAAACAGGTATTATTTCGCCTATGAATAAAGTTGTATTACTGATGGATATAGGCGGGACTAACACGCGCGCAAGGATTGTCAGCGCTGAGCATACTTCTTACCCTGACGTGGAAGAGATTGCTTTTACGCAAATGAAACTCTCAAACAAAGAGTCTTTATTCGATTTCCTCTCTGAACTATTCAATAGATATGAACTAGAAAATAGAATCGAGCTAGCGGTTTTATGCTTCGCTGGACCGCTTGTCAATCACACCAGGGTCACTATGACGAACTGGACTGGCGATAAATCTATTAATTGTAGTGAACTTCACGCCTGCGGTTTGCCATCAGATACGCTGATGCTAAATGATATGGAAGCTGCGTGCTATTATCTCGTTTCATTGAGACAAATTGAAACAAACGTCAAAATTACCAACCTGCATCCTGGCCGAAATGGTAAACCACATAAAGAAGGAAATAGTGTACTAATGATTCCGGGAACCGGACTAGGTACAGCTGCGATCTTATTTCCAGAATACTCAGGTAGTCAATCCAGACCCGTGATAATAGGAAGTGAAATCCAGCACGCTTGCGTTGCCACTCTGGATGCAGCTGATGCCCCGATGCTCGATAAGATTGCAAGCTACATGGGCCGGGATCGACTTAGTTGGGAGGATATTGTCTCTGGCCGGGGCCTTGTAAATATATTTACTTATTTAACTAATGAAGCTAATGCCAATTCCAGCAAGGTAAAAAGTGTTCCTGGACTCTGGGCAGGAGAAATAGCAGAACACGCAGTTCAAAAATACGATGTGAATTGTATAAGCGCTTTGAATATTTACTACCGTTACGCCGGAGCATTGGCACAATTACTTGCACTGTGTTATCAGCCACTTGGTGGAATATACCTCGCGGGTGAATCCACCAGTAAAAACGTGTCGTTCATAAAACAAGGTCATTTCCTTGACGAATTGCATCATAGCGCCACGCAAAGGGAAGGCCTTCAATCCTATCCGGTTTATTTGATAGCGGATGAAATTAACCTGCAGGGTGCAGCTTATCTGGCTAGTCTGCATTTAAACAGTAATGAACCAAAATCCTTTTTCGCGTGATGGTTAAAAAAGCATCTGAATCCCTGACGCGGCCGCCTGCTATCTCTATCACAAGCGAGGAAATTGCCCGAATCAATGCCGTGAAACACCATGACCCGGGCATGGTTCTCGGCAAACATTATGGTGAACCCGGAGAGGTAGCCCGCTCCCTGATACCAGATGCCAGCTCGGTTAAGATTGAAGACACGGGTCAAGTGATGCGCCAGATAAAAGGCAGTCATATTTTTGAATGCTCAGGCTCCAGGGATAGTATTCCCGCCAGATTTCGCGTTTCCTGGAAAGACCTCAATGGCATAGAACACTGCCGTTATGAACCTTACTGTTTCCCTGTGCAAATCAGTGAGACTGATTTGGATCAATTTTCCGCAGGCAAACACCCTCAGGCCTATCGCTTCCTTGGTTCACATTTTATATCTGTGGAGGGTATTGATGGCGTGCTCTTTGCGACATGGGCACCGAACGCCGAACGGATAAGTGTCGTAGGCGATTTTAATCAGTGGGATGGTCGCTGGCATGCCATGAGAAACCGTGGCAAAAGTGGTATATGGGAGATATTCATTCCCGGGATCAAAGCGGGGATGATTTACAAATTTGAAATCCGCACACGTAATAAAAATGAGATCGTCATTAAGACTGATCCCTATGCCTGTCAATTTGAAAAAAGACCGGCGACAGCTGCCATCATAACGGCAGAAAACCGGTATGAGTGGTCCGATTCAAAATGGATTGACGCACTCAAAGACAATGACTGTTTGCACTCTCCTATGAGTGTCTATGAGTTGCATCTGGGGTCATGGAAACGTTCATCGGAGGGCGAGTTTCTAAACTACCGGGAGTTGGCCGAACAACTTATGCCGTACATTAAAGAGTTGGGATTTACGCATATCGAATTATTACCGATCACAGAGCATCCGTTGGATGCCTCGTGGGGTTATCAAAGTACTGGTTTTTACGCACCTACCAGCCGATTTGGCACGCCCGATGACTTTCGTTACTTTGTTGACTGCTGCCATAATAATGATATAGCAGTCATTCTAGACTGGGTGGCAGGACACTTTCCCAAAGACGCACATGGAATGGCACGATTCGATGGCACGGCCTTATATGAGCACGAAGATGTTCGTCGTGGCGAACACCGTGAATGGGGCACCTTGATATTCAACTACGACAGGAATGAAGTACGCAATTTTCTAATCTCCAATGCACATTACTGGATTGAAAATTTTCACATTGATGGCTTACGAGTCGATGCCGTTGCGGCAATGCTTTATCTCGATTATTCCCGGGATGAAGGTGAATGGATCGCCAACGAACACGGCGGCAATGAAAATCTGGAAGCAATCGAATTTATACGAGAACTAAATGGCAGTGTCTTGAGTCGTCATCCTGGTGTTGTCATGATCGCGGAGGAATCAACTTCCTGGCCTCAGGTCACACGACCGGCGTGGCTCGGAGGTCTCGGTTTTTCCATGAAATGGAATATGGGCTGGATGCATGACACGCTTGCCTATATGAAAAAAGATCCAGTTCACCGACAATACGAACACGATCATCTGACCTTCGGAATGCTTTACGCTTTTCATGAAAATTTCGTCTTACCCTTTTCCCATGATGAGGTAGTCCATGGTAAGGGTTCCATGATCAACAAGATGCCCGGTGATGATTGGCAACGATTTGCAAACCTTCGTTTACTATATGCATACATGTTTTCTTATCCTGGTAAAAAGCTATTATTTATGGGCGATGAATTTGCGCAATGGCAAGAGTGGGATCACGATAAGAGTCTGGATTGGGGCTTACTGAATTACCCGCTACATGCCGGTATTCGAACATTACTGTCAGATCTAAACAATCTTTACAAAACTTATACCGCCCTGTATTACCATGACTTCGATTCTGAAGGTTTTGAGTGGATTGATTGCCATGATGCTCCCCAATCGACAATTTCTTATATTCGAAAATGTGGTGACGAAAAAATAATCGTCATCTTGAATTTTACGCCAGTACCACGACATGGCTATCGACTCGGAGTAGAGGATTCAGGTAACTATACAGAGCTACTAAACTCTGATTCCGCACATTACGGTGGTGGCGATATTGGCAATAAAGGAGAAATACGCACAGAGACAATTCCATGGATGGGGAAATCTCACTCTATTGTCGTGACATTACCGCCATTGGCCGGATTGATTTTTAGATACACCAGTTGAAGTTATATTGACAGATGCATAAGACCAGGAAAAGTGAACTAATTGATGTCATCCGATAAAATCGACCGCAATAAAAAGCAACTGGCATCGAAAGGCAAATCAAACAAAAAACTAAATAATCGAATACTGTTTGCCGCCAGTGAATTATATCCTTTTATAAAAACAGGAGGGCTTGCTGATGTAGCCTGCTTTTTACCGCTCGCCCTGCGAGAGCTCGGTTACGATATCAGAATTGTCATTCCCGCTTACCAGAGTATCCTGGATCAGGATCTGATTATAAAAAAAGAAACGGAATTTATTGTTCCGGAAACGGATAATCAAATACGAGTACTGGAAACAACACTAGGCAATAACTTGACGCCAGTTTACCTTGTTGATGCCCCGGGCTTTTTTGACCGCAGTGGTACGCCTTATCAATCTCCTGATCATGAAGATTGGCCGGATAATCATTTACGCTTCGCTCTGTTTTGCAGGGTGATAAGACAAATCTGTCAGAACAAGGCTGGTCTTGACTGGACGCCGGAGTTGTTGCATTGCAATGATTGGCACACTGGCCTCGCTCCCGCTTTACTGTCGCAGGATCCACAACATCCTCCATGTATTTTCGGGATCCATAACCTTGCCTATCAAGGTGTGTATCCAGGAGAAGCCTTTACTACGCTTAGTCTACCTGAGATCTTTAACACACCTGATGCCCTGGAGTATTACGGTAGTCTTTCATTTATCAAGGGTGGATTAGTTTTTGCGGATAAACTGGTGACGGTAAGCCCGCGCTACTCAGAGGAAATTACTACAAAAGAATATGGTAACGGACTCGACGGTTTACTTTCATTCCGTCGCGACGACCTTAGCGGCATCCTCAATGGCGTTGACTATGAACTCTGGGATCCGAATAGCGATCCGTTGATTGCGCAAAAGTATAGCCTGAAATATTTGGGAGGTAAGGAAGTCAACAAACAGTTCCTACAATCTAAATTAACCCTGGAAAATAATAGTGACGCGATTTTACTCGCCTACATTGGCCGTCTGACCGACCAAAAAGGCTGCGATTTAATTCTAAATAGCCTACACCATCTCTTCGAAGACGCAAATGTGCAACTCGTGATATTGGGGCAGGGCGATCCAGAACATGAAAAGTCCTTCCGAAAGGCGACCATCAGTTACCCCGACAACATGAAAGTTGTATTTGATTTTGATGAGACTTTGGCTCACCAGATTCAGGCGAGTGCAGATATCCTGCTTATGCCGTCTCGTTTCGAGCCATGTGGATTGACCCAATTATATAGTCTTCGATATGGAACCATACCTATCGTGCACCACACCGGTGGACTGGCCGATACCATCGTTAATACCACAGAAATCTCACTAAAGAATCAAACGGCTACCGGGTTTCAATTCTATACGGATTCAAGCAGTGATTTTCTCGATACAGTGGAACGTGCTATTCGATTGTATGAATCATCAAAGAGTAGCTGGCGACAAATCATGCGCACAGCAATGCAACAGCAATTCAGTTGGGAAGACAGTGCAATGCAATATAGTCAGGTCTATCAGGATCTACTGAGTCCTCAATAGTCAATCACGCTGTCATTTCACATCAATATAATCGAGTCAGGATAAAACCTGCCTCGCTTCGACACTGGCTGCTGGTGAATGGGCGGCTCGCAGGGCAGTGTATCCAATTTAGATACCGGGATTTGCGGATATTACTAAGTCCATACGTTCACACAATTCCCGGTGGACTTTGTGTCTCGCCCCGAACTGCTTAATCTGCGGTTTGATTTCTGCAATCCCCGCCTTTACCTCTTCAATACATTGTTTCACCTGTTTACCGCGTAATCCGCAGGCGTGCACAGCAAAATTATTTAACACCGCCTGATCTGGCCATTGTTTTTTTCCTGCCAGGGTCAGGGCTGGCACATCGTTGCGGATATAAACGACGGTCGTGACGAGGTCATACATGGGTGCAAGCCATTTTTTGTTTGTGTCATCGTATAAAATACCGAAGTTTTTTAAATGTGCATCACCGTTCTTTAGCATCATGCTTAACAATACGGATTTAAACAGATCCCGTCGCGCGTCTAGCAGAGGTTCACAAGGGGTTTTCTGAATAATGTCTGCGACAGATTCATAGCTGCCATTGTATTTGCCATGATTGGATAAATGCATAAGGGCACAGACCTCTTCGAAGGCCAATTGATGATTGTCTTTATCAATATCAAAGCGTTCGATCACCAGCAATTCTCCACTGTCTGCCAAATGAAAATTGGCTGTCGTTAAACCACAGGCCTGCGCGGTCTTTAAGCAAAAATATTCATTTACTGCCAGTCCCGGATAATCCCTGCCTGCCGATTTCAATATGTATTGACCCGCTGGCAAAACGATTTTTTTAGCATAGTCCGTCCACAAAACTTTTGGTTGTACACCTGAGACACCCGAGCGTGGTGCGAAACGATCCATCAATGTCGTGAACAAGTCTTCGGTTTCCGGGTAAGTGAGCAAATCACTCAGTGAATAGTCAGACTCTGTGCCTGATTCCAATGGCTTATCTATCTCCGTAAAGCGTACCCGGCCTATGGTATGGTTTCCGACTAACTTGAGTAAAAGAAAATCATTACTGATATCCATCACCTTACCAAAGCGCGTGCGCAATGTTTCCAGTAGTGCACCTTCCGGCAAGGCCATCTGAAAGGGTGGCATCAGCACCTGTGTTTCATATTGTTTAGCCCGTACCGGCATGGTAAGCGAGACCAGGTCTTTTTGTGGGTCAAGCGAGTTAATGTTCTGATATTGAAAACTATAGCGATAGTTTTCCTGGATTAATTGCCCTACTTTTTTATCGCTAACCCAGACATCCAGGCTCTCGATAGTCATGCTGTCCTCTCACCTAACACTGTAATGCCACTCACCGGCGTGTCGGTCACCGTCAGGCTTAGATGTAATTCAGACAGGATCGCCTCCAGGATTTTGAATTTTATATCGGCGGCCTGAGCATTTTCCAACTTGACCACGGTATAGCGACTTACGCCAGTGCGCTCGGCGAGAGATCGCTGTGTTAAGCCATGAGCTTTGCGGCTGGCGAGGATGATTTGTCCGATTTCGGTAAGGTTCATGAATTTATAAAAAGTCAATAATAATTGACTATTTAATACTATTGTTACTAAAAGTCAAATATTGATGACATTTTATGACTCTTTTTATATTTATGGAAATATTAGAGTGAGATCCTGAAGGACTGCTAAGGACGGTGAGTTCAATGTAGCGCCATTTCGAATGTAGTAAGCGGATAAATAACGCCGAACCAGGTCTGCACGACAATCACCGCAATGGCTGGAAGATGTGTTGTTCGAAACCAGGGATTTCTAATCCACGACCATCGGCGAGCTTTGCCTACAAATATAAGCAGCAGGAAAAACGTCGATGAATCCATTTGTACCACTCAGGGCTCAAACTGACCGATGTTGGACCGAGTGCCTAACCGTAGCATGTTCTCCATTTCCTCACGGGTGTGCGTGGCGGATTGTTTGCTAGCGGCCAGTATTCTGGAAATTTAATGAGAGCAAAAATGTGACATATTTTGAATAGCGAAATTGAAAGGGTACTTACGAGAGGATTTGGGATCGATTCTACTGAGTCAGTTATTGTCAATCACGCTGTCAAGATTACCGAGTTTTTCCTAAGAGCCAGTTAACCGACTGATTAATGCAAGCATATCATCCGTATTCATCGGCTTACTCATTACTTCACAGTTTTTTAAAGACTCATTAACTTCAGCCATCATTGAAGACGTGTCACCTGTGATAAGAATGGCGGGTATTTCCTTATTTGCATGTTTGCGAATAGTGTTAATGACCTGGAAACCGGTTTCACCTTGCTGTAAATGATAATCAGAAATAATGAGATCAGGAAGTTCGTCATTATTTGTCAATTGCGTAATGACTTCCTCGATTGTTGATGCGCCTGTTACTACATAACCTTCAATCTCAAGCAATATACGCGTAGCGTCAAGCACTGAAATCGCATCATCAACAAGCATGATCCGGGCACCAACAGCGTTCAATAGCGGCGCTTTTGTCGGTGTTATCCGCCGCACATTTTTTTTCTCACCCCGGGGTATTGTGAGTCTGAAACTGGAGCCCTTACCTGGCGTACTCTCACATTCGAGAGAGAGTTTTAATAAGTCCACGAGGCGCCGGACAATGGTAAGCCCAAGTCCCAGACCTTCGTTACGCGTTCCTGTTTTTTGATTCACTTGATAAAACTCTTCGAAAATTATTTCCATGTCTGTCGCCGGGATCCCGATACCGGTGTCGAGCACTTCTATACCTATAAAGGTCTTATCGTCAACACAGCGTAATTGGATCATCCCTTCTTTGGTGTATCGAATTGCATTGGCGATGAGATTTTGGATAAGCTGGGACAATAAAACCGGGTCAGTATGAATCACCTCTTTACATTCCTTAACGACAAATCTAAGTCCTTTGGCCTGTGCCTGACTTTCAAACTCACCGCGTAACCTATCAAAAATCGATTGTACAAAGCAGTCCGTGATGTCAGGTATGATGGTGCCAGACTCCAGTTTACTGATATCAAGCAGCGAATTAAGCAAATCAGACATGACGTCTAAGGATACTTGTTGATTTTCGATTATCTTGAGGGTGTCTTCATCTGGCACAATTCTCAATAACGCGGCATTGAGAAGATTCAAGGTTTGTAGAGGTTGTCGAAGATCATGGCTAGCCGTGGCCAGGAATGCACTTTTTGCCCGATTTGCCCTGTCTGCCTCTTTTTTGGCAGCTTTCAGCGCTTTTTGACTATCGTGTTGTTCTGTAATATCGCGAATTGCCGCGCAGACGAGCAGTTCTTCCTCTGTCTGCACAGGGCTCAAACTGATCTCAACTGGAAATTCTGATCCATCCTTGCGTAATCCCCATAACTCCAGGCCAATACCCATAGGACGAAAACGAGAATCTGTGAAAAAGGAATGTCTATGAGCAGGATGGTTTTCTCGATAACGATGCGGAATAAGTGTTTCCATCGATTCACCAACGAGATCTTTTGGAACATAACCAAATATTTCTTCTGCCTGGGAATTGGCAAAAATGATGAAGCCATTATGATCGACAATGATAGTTGCATCGGGCGCAGAATCCAGTAATTGCCAAGCTAATTCTGCAGAGATATTTAAAGCCTTTCTTGGCGTTGCCTGTTTCATTACTTCACCTGCCTTCCAATATATTTTGAATGCCGATCTATTGGTATGAACTCTGAATTATAGTTAATTATTCATTTAGATAGAAAATAGCTAATTATAGTAACGGACATTTACAAAGAAAAACCGCCCGTAAATGCCTCCTTGTATTAGCTGATATTATTATTGGTTAAGTGCAGGCGTATCTGCTTCTTGATCTGGATCAATAGATACAATAGAAAAGTTGCCGATAATTGTAAGCTTATACCTGCGCAATGTATATTTTTATAAAAATATTGATTTTATTTAATGTTATGGCTATTTATAGGACAATGACGACTTAATACATGAACTGTTCCCACAGTATTTTTTTGCTATTTCATTCATTTTATCTCCAGGTAATCCACTCTGCGATGAAACCTCTCATATGTCTGTTGATAAAAAATTGGGAAACGAATGATGGAAAATGAAAATCTTAACGAAACTACAATGACAGACGATCACAAGGCTGTTAAGCATTATCATGTCTGGGATCGCACAGTACGTGTATTCCACTGGATAAACGTACTATGTGTCACGGCCTTGATTGGCATTGGCATGGTTATCCTGAACAGTAAAAGCCTGGACATCAGTAACGAAGGGAAGATTTTATTAAAGACAATCCATGTATATGTTGGTTATGTATTGGTTTTGAATCTGAGCTGGAGGTTTACCTGGTGTTTTTTTGGTAATCGCTATTCCAGATGGGTTTCAATACTGCCGTTCTCAAAAGATTATTTCACATCCTTGCGTAGCTATATTCAAGGATTAAAAAACAATAAGGCACCTGATTATCTTGGTCATAACCCCATCGGCCGACTAATGGTTGCCTTATTGTTTTTCTTGCTTGCCAGTCAGGCCATCACCGGATTGATTCTGGCGGGCACTGATTTATACATGCCACCATTTGGGCATGAAATCAGTAAATGGGTCGGGGAAGATCAGGATAAATTGGCTTTGATAAAACCCTATTCTACTGAAAACATCAATGCCGAGCGTTACAAAAACATGCGTGATTTTAGAAAACCGATAATCACACTGCATTATTATATTTTTTATGTAATTTTGTTAAGCATAGTATTCCATATAGCTGGCGTGGTTATTTCCGAATTGCGCGAAAGATCTGGTTTGATATCGGCCATGATTACTGGCAGGAAGGTGTTTAAAAATAAACCCGTAGACTATGAAGAAGATTGAAGCGCCAGCATTTTCCTGTTTATTTCATCAATGTTGTACATATTGAATTCCATGGCCGATGTACCTGGGCACGATTTTCTTGTAATGACTATCAAGAAAAGTCACTAAATCGATAAGTTGCGAGACTGTCATCTCATCTATAAAGGAAGGCATTGGCGAATTTCGTTTCCCAAGCACCTCATTCGATTTAATTTTGATCAGGTATTCCGGTGAAATAATATGGTCAGGGTTTGTAATGGCTGTTATTAATTCACCGTAAGTCTTGACTCGACCCACATTCCCGCCTAATTCCAGCATTACCGGAAAATCTGCAGTCATGTCGGGGAAATCGGTGTTTACTATAGAATGGCATTGAACACATCCGAGATTAACAAAAGTTCCTTTGCCATCTTCGATGTTTCCAGGCGGAAGATAAAGACCTTCACCTGATGTTCTTTGTTCCTCACAGCCCGTCAATAGACCTATAACGATTAAAGCTATAAATGATATTGCAGTAATTCTTTTGCAGGAAGACATCTGTAGGTAAGAATTCATTTTAATATTTACCCTGGATATGAACGCTACCATACTCGTTCATTGGATTATGGCATGACGAATTTGTAATCGTCTGCATGTAGCGTCAATACCGGACAGGGCGCCTTACGCACAACATTTTCCGCTACGCTTCCCATTATCATATGCATGAGACCTGTGTGACCATGGGTACCCATCACTATCATATCGATATCGTTTTCCCTCGCATAACGTATGATTTCTATCAAAGCGGTTCCTTCAATTGCTTTACGTACTACCTTTGTTTTTTCGTCTAAATCTTTCAAAGACAGCGTGGCGAGATTATTTTCAGCATTTTTCAGAATTTGCTGATAATAATCTGAGGGTAGAAATCCGCTAATTGGGGGCGTCACTGCAACGATGGGATCAATCACCGCATGCAGTAAATGTAATTCTGAGTCGAATTTACCTGCCAAAGCACAGGCATATCTGAGTGCCTGGGTTGAATTTTCACTAAAATCAGTGGGATGTAGAATTTTTTCAAGTTTTATCATCTTATTACCTCGCATGTTTCAATAGATATCAATATAAACGCGTGCCCACTTGCCACATCACCATTTTTTGAACTATCTTTAGTTTGTACCTTAACTAGAAGGACATAACTGATCTGGATCAATTATCGTTGTTCTCATGGCGCTACAATCTACCATGGCTAATACATACAATCCGAAAATCAGGAGTTGAAATAATGCGACCTTATAAAAAATCAGTTTTTTCGCCTGTCTCTGCAAGATTAAGTTTTATCATTGCCAGCGCGAAAGAACATACTCAAATTTCATTCCTGTTGCGGAACCTGACTCCTTCAAGCCCTGGAATCAGGACGTTGCTGTGCATCAGTATTGTTTCTGTATTGTCCGCCTGCGCAGTTTCATATAACCCACTGGATGATTTCAAAGAAGTAAGGCCAAGCACGGCCATGCAAGTGCCAGATCCTGATTTCCAACAGACTACTTATGACACAAGTGCTGTCAAACATGGTAAGTATTTAGTCGGGCTACTTGGCTGTGCTAATTGTCATACGGATGGCGCGCTAATTGGCGAACCAGATTCTAGCAAACAACTTGCTGGTTCAAATATTGGAATAGCCTATTCGAACCCGCTTGAAGATAAGTACCCCGGTGTCGTTTATCCATCTAACCTCACCCCTGACAGCGAAACGGGTATTCAAAACTGGTCCGACATTGAATTGATGAAGATGTTACGCAGTGGTGTCGACAGGCATGGAATTCGCAAATTATCAGTGATGCCCTGGCCGGCCTATTCTGTTGTATCCGATGACGATGCTCTGGCAATAGCATCCTACTTACGCAGTTTGCCTCCTGTTAATCACCGTGTTCCCACCAATGTCAAACCTGGTGAAAAAGCATCATCAATTTACGTTCACTTTGGTATGTATCAAAATCGTCTAAAATGAATGGCTGAAAGAAAATAAGTTTGCTCAGCAAAATTCGTGTTAACTCATGAATTTTACTGAGGAACTATTGGAGGTGTTGTTGATAAAAGCATAATGATAACGTTACTCAACGAAGCGCATCATACACAATGGTAAAACGTGTGAACCTTTATTATCTGGTATCTACACTTATCATACGATTTGATATCAATTAAACATTTGATTCCAATGTCCTGAGTTTTGTACGTAATTCCCGAATCTCATCCAGTAGTTCCAATGCCAGCGCTACACCGGCGAGATTCAGTTCCAGGTCTTCCTGCAGACGTCTTGCTGACCGCGCCCTGACTATACTTATGCTACCGAAACGCCAGTGAGTTTCATCCTCACCTATAGGCTCAAGAATTCCTTCATCCACCAGCTCAATAATCCACTCTCGAGATCCGGTAGAGGCGAGACTAAGTTCACTTAAGGAACTGAAATTCTCATCATCCAATAACATACCGTTTAATGTGTCATTTCTCATGACTGACTATACTCCCAGTTTGCTGCGCGGATTAAACGCCATTGTTTCTTGCATCTTTTGATACAATTCTTTATCCGAATTACTCTTTGCCTCAGGTAAGACGATTTTTGTTCTGACATAGATATTTCCTGGTGGCTTACCGGGAATTCCACGACCCTTCAAGCGTAATTTTCCTTCTGACAGTGAATTAGCTGGAATTTGTAACTCCACAACGCCGTCAGGAGTTGGTACCTTGACCTTGGCGCCAAGTGCCGCTTCCCAGGGTGTAACAGGCAAGTCGAGATAAAGGTCTCCACCTTCCGCGCGATAGACTGAATGCTGTTTAAATTCGATCTCAAGATAAAGATCGCCAGCGGGACCACCACCGATACCTGGGCTGCCCTGACCGCCAAGCCTAATCTTTTGTCCTTGTTTAACTCCCCTGGGGATCTTCACGTTTAGCGAATGTTGCTTAAGTCGAACATGCCCCGAATCATCCAGCTCCGGAGATTGCAAAGTTATCGTTTGTTTAACACCGCGATAGGCATCTTCAATATCAATTAGAACCTTGGCATGGTGATTTTGCCCTTGCGCCTGGAAACCAGGATGGGAATTTGCTCTTGTCCCTCTTGCCGACCCGAATCCATGCCCAAACAAAGATTCGAAGAAATCACTATGTGCCGATGGATCCCCACCAGCATAACCATCTTTAAACTCAAATCCGGCATCCCAGTTCGGTGGTGGTTTGAAATCCTGCCCGGCTTTCCAGTTTTCGCCAAACTGATCATAGGCGGCGCGCTTTTCCGGGTCCTTGAGTACCTCGTAGGCTTCACCCATCTCTTTAAATCGGGCCTCAGCATCAGCCTCACTGCTGACATCAGGGTGGTACTTTCGTGCCAGTTTTTTATAAGCCCGCTTAATTTCATCCTGGCTGGCGTTCCGAGCAACACCCATGATTTTGTAATAATCTTTATATTCCACCTAATACCCCTGATAAAAATTCTTTATTTTTAGCAATATGATTAATTAGTTTTTGAAATAATGTAATGAAATTGGCTCTTCTCAATCCGGTGGTTTTACGCACACGAAACAATAGGATTCAATATCTCTTGCGTCTCGAAATATTGTTTGGTTCTGTCTACATCGAAAAATTCGCTTCATAATTATCTCGCTTGGATTAACTTCGACCAGTTTTGGTGATGCTTTTCCTACTCAGATATTTCTGGATAGCGGGTAGCAGAATAGTATATTCAGTGCCTGACTTTCTTGATCTACGTCAGAGAACTTACAATGTGAATGAGTTAAATTTGACAATAACAGGTTTGTATTACCGAAAACTTCATTAGTTTGGGGAAACTCCGAATAATTACTTTCCCGTCATGATGGCTGGAATTTATGTTCGGAGGGGTGCCAGGATCACAGCCTGATTACTTTTGTGATTTAATCAGGGCTTACCTGGATTGTGAATTTCTGCCTTCAGTATAAAACTGAGGGTTCATGCTTGATTCAGATCAATTGATATTCTTCTGAATTAGTTAATAATGGCAAGCGTAGAAAAAAATAAAACATAAAGAGGAGACGTCATGAATTACATTAAAAAAATACTAGTGGCGATTGATTTTTCTGATCCTTCAGAAAAGGCTTTTGTAGTAGCTGCTGACTTGTCAAGACAATTGGATGCCAGTCTGCATGTTATCCATATTGTTCAAATCCACGCTTCAAATATTCCCGAGAGTGGGAGACTAGATGTTGACGCACT
>JBLIML010000049.1:0-20086 GCA_047638675.1 Planctomycetota bacterium
TCCGCAGCGAAGGATCCCGCATAAATTGTAGGGTCGAATTCATTCGACCTGCCGGTGCCGGGGTTTGGCGTCCGAGGCCGAATGAATTCGGCCCTACGAGGGATTAAATATTGGATTCGTACGGACAGGTTTCCTTTCGTGTTTGTAGGGTCGGATGATTCAAAGTAATGTATGTGCTGGAATTATGAATTTTAGTGAGGAATAACAATGCTACGACTATTTTTGCTAATCTTTTTGGCACAATTAAGTTCTAGTCTGGCTGCGGATGAAAAAGATCCCTCTCTTATCGAGTTTACCCTTACCAGAATCTCAGGCCCAATCTACCTGCTTGAAGGGCCGGATATACGAGACAAATCCTTATTCAATGGTGGAAATATTGCTGTCTCATTAGGTAAAGATGGGCTCCTGCTGGTTGATTCTAAAATTGCGCCTGTCGGAAAAAATGTATTGCTTGCCTTAAACAGGATCAGTAAAGAGAAAGTCAGGTTTCTACTCAATACTCACCATCATAACGACCATGTTGGCGGTAACGCGGCCCTAAGTGATGAGACTACCACCCTTATCGCGCATGATAATGTACATAGGCGACTGGTGAAGGATAAACCTGAGGAGTTGTGGCCCATACTGACTTTCAGCGAGTCCCTCTCACTACATCTGAATGGTGAAGAAATCAGCGTCATTCATGTTCCCAATGGTCATACAGATAGCGACGTAATCGTCCATTTTACGCAATCGAATGTTGTTCACATGGGAGATTACCTGTTCTCTGGGATGTTTCCGGTCATTGATTTAAAAAGCGGCGGTAATGTCCAGCGCTATTTAGAAAACACCCGGAAAGTACTTGACGATCTTCCTCGCGATGTGAAAATCATCCCGGGTCACGGTGCTCTTGCGACCTGGGATGACCTGCAAAACAATTACCGCATGCTTTTAGAAACGACAAACCTCATTAAACAAAAAATGCAGGACAGCAAATCGCTAGAACAAATAAAAAGAGAAGGCTTGCCAAATAAATGGGCAACATGGGCATGGTGGCGTGTCCCGCCTGAAGAATGGATTGAAACTATTTATAACAGTTATTCAACAATTCCTGACACTGAATAATAGCCTGTAGCGTTGGCACAGAAGTTTGTCTTTTTTCTTTGCTGTCTCTTCTACACATTTCGCAAGGAGATCTTTTCCCCCGTCGTAGTGGCGAATGCCCACTTTCGCAGTATGAGTTCATACCGTTATTCTTCTAAAATGTGTAGCAAAGACAGCGTTGGGAAAGGGAGACATGAGACAGCAGTGATCTGTTTTATAAAATGGGATTAGTTATTCCTCACCAATAATGCCAAGGGATTCACGCGCGCGGCGAATGAGATAGTGGCGCAAATCGCTTAGATCGCCATCGCTGAGCTCGGCAAAGGGCGGCATTCCCTGGGCTTCGAGTACACCATCCCGTAACACACTTTTAAATGCGTCTGCGGATAGCGTTATGGGCGAGGCTCGCAAATCCGGTGCAAATCCTCCCGCCACCGCAGCCACACCATGACATTGTATGCATCGGGTCGCATACGCCTGCTCACCATGTTGCGCCCGTGATTCATCGACGAGAAACTCACTGTCATCCACAAATGTTACCTGAAGAGGTGCTGGATTATCCGGCACCCTGGCAAGACCGTCTAATACGAAAGTCAACACACGATGCTTGTGCACCTTGGCCACCCAGCCATGTTGGGCGGCTATGGTACCCAGAAATGCTGGTCCCGCAGCACCCCAACCGGCGATGACAGTAATATATTGTTTACCACCAGATTCGAAAGAAATCGGCGCACCGGTTATACCCATCCGTGCATATACAGACCAGAGTTCTTCGCCATTGTTGGCAGCATAGGCTTTGAAGTAGCCATCGGCATCTCCCTGGAAAACCAGATTACCCGCGGTTGTCATTGTGCCGCCATTCCACATCCCCGGTGTTGCTACACGCCAGACTTCACGCTTGTTTACTGGATCCCACGCGATAAGTGCACTACTGGCAACATCAATAGTGCCATCTTGTGTTGCAATGTTGACGCCGGCGTTGAGCGTGCCCTTTTGGTGTTTCCACTGCTTATGGTCAATACCTTTATCATTGAAATAACCGGGGAGATTCATCGTTGGAATATAGACCAGACCGGTCAGTCTGTTATATGACATGGGGTGCCAATTGTGGCCGCCGATTCCGCCCGGCCACATTAAGACCTCACCGTCGGGAAAGCGCGCATCGGCTGACTCGACTGGACGTCCCGTTTCAAGATCTATCTTTTCTGCCCAGGTCACTTTTTCAAATTTATCCGCCGATAACAATTGACCAATCTCGCGATCAATAACATAGAAGAAACCATTTTTGGGGGCGTGCATTAAGACTTTGTGCGGCTTGCCATCAATAACAAGATCAGCCAGCGTGATGTCCATTGCAGAATTGTAATCCCAGGTCTCACCCGGCACCGTCTGGTAATGCCAGACATACTCACCCGTGTCCGCATCCAGTGCGACGATGGAAGAAAGGAAAAGGTTGTCGCCGCCGCCGGGACTTCGAATCTTGCGGTTCCAGGGACCACCGTTGCCAGTGCCGATGTAGACGCGATTAAATTCTCCATCATAAGTAATGGCATTCCATGCGGTGCCGCCGCCACCAAATTTCCACCACTCACCTGTCCAGGTCTTCGCTGCCATGGCCATGGCCTCGTTTTCGAATCCATCTGCAGGATTTCCTGGCACCGTGTAAAAGCGCCATAGTTGCTCGCCGGTTTCGGCATCGTATGTTGTGACATAGCCGCGCACTGCGCCGTAATCTGCACCCCCATTACCGATGATTACCTTGCCATTGAAAACGCGCGGCGCACCGCTTATGCCAAGAGCATCATCTAGTTCTACCGTTAATTGACTCCAAAGCAGGAGACCTGAATTGGCATCGATGGCGAGCAGACGACCATCCACAGTGCCGACATAGAGTTTCTCCTGCCAGTACGCCAGTCCACGTGAGCCGTAGGTGAACCTTAGCTTTTCACCGGCGTGTTCAGACACTTTGGGATCGTAACGCCACAGCAAGCGTCCCGATTCGGCGTCCACGGCATGTACTATGGCTTGGTCGATAGCAAAGTAGATGACGCCATCTACCGCGATGGGAATGGTTGCGCCGCTGTCTATGTCGGGCAACTCCAGGGCCCAGGCCAGGCCGAGACGTGTAATGTTGGAGGAATCTATTTGCTTGAGCGGGCTCGCATGATGCTCATGATCCGCGCCGCCATAAGATGGCCAGTTTTTTCCGCTTAACGCGTTTGATTCCGCGTGAGCACCTGATATGAAAAACGCCCACAGCATGAAAAAAAATAATAGTGAATAGCTGCCACAGATTTTATTTTTTATCATGTTAATCCCACTCTTAGCAGTGAAGCCGACTATGACCGCTGTGCCACAAAACCACTTACCTTGTTCTCATTCCCGGATCTACTATTTATGCAAAATGCGGGATCACTTCTTTGCCAAACAGTTCGATGCAAGCCATCGTTTCCTCATGGCTGGGTCCGCTTGCGTGACGAAGTGCAAATAGAATTTGATCGACGCCTATTTCATCACGGTAATATTCAATTTCGGCGATTACTTGTTCTGGTGTACCAGCAATGATCCTATCCGGTACAACATTGTCATAGGTCCAATCTTCGTTTGTTGCCGTGAGTACCCAGGGCTCCATGTCAGAGTTAAAACGTCCTGAGGTAAAAAAACCCAGGTTCTTATAAAACAAATGGTAATCCAAAATCGTCGGCCACCATGATTCCCGAAGTTCTTTAGGATTATTTGTTACCCATCCATCCCGGCCTAAAATAACTTCCGCTTTATCACCAAAGCCATGTGCCTTCGCTGTGTCTCGATACAAGTCTGCCCACACTTTTATCACAGAACCCTTGTGTAAGGGATCGGTAACAAAACCCGTGCCTAACTGCCCTGCTCGCTTCACGGCTGGCTCACTCATCGCACCAATCCATAGGGGAATTTCATCTTGCACGATGCGAGGGGTAATGGTGACATCGTTTAGCTGATAAATTTTGCCATCATATGAAAAGTTTTTCTCACCCCATGACTTGCGTAATATGTCGATGGACTCGGTAAAACGAGTGACCACATTCTCTCGGGTAATGCCGAACAATGCCATTTCATCATCGACGAGATTCAAACCAACACCCAATGTCGCCCTGCCCCTGGAGATATTGTCGAGGACGGCGATCTCTTCGGCCACATGTATGGGGTGCCATTGCGGCAGATGCATAATGGCCGTACCTACTCTAACCTTTTTTGTACGCGCAGCGATCGCTGCCAGTAATACCATGGGTGCCGGAAGATAACCATCTGGCTTCATATGGTGTTCGGGTACATAAACACCATCAAAACCAACGGCGTCAGCCAATTCTGACTCTGCTAAAATCTCCTCATACAACTGCGCCATGCCGCTGGAATCAGGTGGTGACTGGGTGTTGACGACCATACCGAATTTCATGTCCAATCGCTCCTTTTTTTTGAAAGTCACAATATACCGATTAAGCGACATATCTGTTAATAAAATTAAGCTTATAGACGTATAAGCGATAATATAGACTACTCAGATTGAACGACCCCACAGCAAGCGGACCGGATATTGTCACCCTGAGCATGTTCGAAGGACGTAATTAAACCCTTAGAGATTAAATCGCAAAGGCATTCATTATTTATGATTTTATTCGATCCGAAAGAACATTCTCCCGCGAAGGCCCAGGGTATGTTGTCTCAAGTCGTGGCTCCGCGCCCGATAGCCATGATCTCCACGGCGGATGCGATGGATTTGCCTAATGTTGCACCCTTTAGTTATTTCATGGCTGTCACCGGCGAGCCTCTGCTCGTCGCAATTTCAATGGGCTTGCGTCAAAGCGATGTTCAGGAAAAGGACACTTACCGGAACGCCATGGCAAGAGGCGACCTTGTAATCAATGTCACCGTTGATCGTTTTCGTGATCAGATCGAGACGGCGGCGATGGAGTTTCCATCCCATATCAGCGAAGTAGAGGCCCTGGATTGGACAGCCATCCCTTCACAACGCGTCAGCTCACCTTCCATTGCGGAATCACCCGTCCACCTGGAATGTCAAATTCATAAGGTCGTTGATCTCGGCTCGCCCGGTGTGCTCGGCAGTGGCGTCCATCTGGTGATTGCCGAAGTAGTTTGTATTGTGATGGACGAATCGGTGTGCACCGCCGATGGTCGTGTTGATCAACAGAAACTCGCGCCGATTGGGCGAATGGGCTTTCCCTGGTTCAATCGAACAACAGAGGACTCCCTCTTTCAACTTGAGCGAGTGCCGTACAGGGAAAGTGTTTTTTTTGAAAATGATAATGACAAAACTGATAAGAAAAAATAATTCAACCCTGAGAAAGTAAACATTTCCATGACAAAAAAAAATAAAGACCCTGCAAGCTGGGCAATCCACTATCAACCAAAATTTCCAGACGAATTGCTGACACAGGCACGAGAACATCAATCTTCGCTTTTGAAAGGCCTGGTAGATTTGCGCAAGCTTCGCTTCGATTTCCATCGAAGCATAGAACCGGACGCTGCACGACTGTGGATAGAAAAAGGTCGGAAGCACACCGAATGACGCAGCTCAACGAAAAATCCGCCACTGACTTGCTGGCGATTTTTAAGTCCGGAGAGAGCAGCCCCGTAGAAGTTATCGAAGATTGCCTGACACAAATTGAAAAATGTGAATCTCAGGTTGAGGCTGTGACTGAACTATCTACGGAGACAGCCCGAATTGCAGCGAAGGAATCTGCTATACGTTGGCATCGAGGTGAAGCACGACCTCTTGAAGGTATTCCTTTTGGGATTAAAGACCTTATAGAAGCCGAGAACATGCGCACAACCGGTGGCTCCAATTTGTTTAAACACTATTCTTCAAATGCGTCCGCAACAGTGGTGGAACGAATCCAGCAGGCCGGAGGCATATTGATAGCAAAACTGGCCACGCCCGAGTTCGGCTTCGGCGATGCCAATGAAGGTTTTAACGCAACAAACCCCTGGTCCAAAGATCACTGGACCGGCGGCTCGTCCTCTGGTCCTGCTGCCGCCCTCGCCGCACGGGAACTCCCGCTTGCTCTCGGTACGGATACGGGTGGATCTATTAGAGTGCCCGCCGCTTACTGCGGCGTGTGTGGGCTTAAACCTACTTTTGGCCTGGTACCTAGAACAGGTGTTATGCAGGTGTCATGGACTCTGGATCACGTCGGCCCCATGGCTCGTTGTGTTGATGACATCGCTTTATTACTGCCAGTCATGGCGGGTTATTGTTCATCCGACCCCATTTTTTCAAGCGCAGAAGGTCTCGAGGGCTTACGCATCGGCGTCGTTACCGGTTGGTTCACCAATGGATGTTCAGATCCCGTGATGAAGGCATTTAAAGATGCGACAGCTGATTTGGAAAAACTTGGCGCGAAACTAATCGAAATTGAATTACCACATGCCGAACTCGCGGGCACTATCGCCTGGGTCATCACCGTCGCTGAATTTGCAGCGATGCATGAAGGTCATCTGGATCGTCTGGATGAGTTCACTTCATCGGCAGCAGAACGGCTTGCGGCGGGTTCAGCGATAAGCGCACTGGATTACCTCCGCGCACTAAGAGCGCGATCACTTATACAGGCAGACTTCGAACAGGCTTTTAAAACAGTAGATGTGATCGTGTCACCTGGGACACCAACTACTGCACCACGAATAGCGCCACCCATGGATTCGTTTTTTGATGACGGTGATGTCATCTGGTTAGAAAAAATTGCGCGTAATATTATTATTCACAATGCCGCCGGCACACCGGCGATGGTGATTCCCAGCGGTTTCGAAGGCGGTCTACCTACTTCCATTCAGATTGCGGCAGCGCCTTTCGCTGAGCATCTCTGCCTTCGTGTTGGTGCAGCGCTGCAAAGCGTCACCGACTTTCATTTAGCCTCACCAGGCTTGTAAATAAGCAGAAATAGATCGTGTCTGATTGCAAAATGGATTAACAAGCATCTCGCCGCTTACAAAGCAATCTTCTATCAGCGGCTGGCCTCGAATTGCATTGTTTTACGATAATATTCCCAGAAACCAATGATGCCCGCTTCAGTGACAAGGTGTTCCGCATCTTCAGCTTTATTGCCACCCATGGCAATGTACGAAGCCTTGTCCTGATCACGAATAACTGCCTGATGAACAATTTCCACCGCTTCCCCATCTTCCATTGAAACCAAACCCGCAGGGCCAATCAGGTTACCCTGTTTGTTGCGGATGTTTTGCATTTCCTCATCATCATCTTCGTAACCAAACTGTGTCCACACCAACTCGAATTGCTTAGGGCCTTTTGTTACTGTATGTCGAACTGCAAGTGTATTGGCAATTTGCTGTAGAACCATGTTTGGAAAAGTCGTCAATATAACCAGAGTCACGCCGTCTTCAAATTCTTTTCGGCCGGTCAGAAGAGAGGGATCCTGCAAAGTAAATTCTGTGTTAAATGTTCGAAGACCATCATATTCTTCCGTCTTCCCTTCATCAGTCCCTTTGGATGCCATGAGGACATTGTGCCGTTTTTGAGCGTCCATCCACGTCCCACCTTTTTGTGTAGAACGGTACATACCAAAGGTAGTATGAAACATGTGCAATAAACTCGCGTGATAAGGATCGCGAGTATTTTCTGCATAGAGTTTCCAGTTGCCATTGATCAGTTGACGCTCATCACCCAGAATTCTAATCGGGCTATGAAATATTCGTTCAATCTCGGTAACCATTACGGGCCCCAGATAAGCATGCAAGTCTTCAACCTCGTGGGAAAAGGTTGCAAAAATAAGATCGCCCACCGTCCCAACTCTTAACTTATCAAGACCATGTTCTTCCATCTTGAAACCTTCCGGCATACCACCTCGTCCACCCAGGCCGCGACGAAAAGGTAAGCCGATCAAATTACCTTTAAGATCGTATTTCCACTGATGGTATACGCACTCCAGATCGTTCGCATTACCACGAAGACTCCGACAAACCAGCGCGCCTCGATGTGAACAACGATTTGGCATGACATGAATCTTGCCGTCCTGATCCCTTGTCACGATAACGGGTGTGTCGCCGATATAGGTGGCCTTGAAATCACCGCCTTTGGGGATCTCAGCAGCTAAACCAACAAAGGACCAGTTATCTCCTCGGAATATTCGCTGTTGTTCCAGATCATAAATGTTCTGATCAGTGAAGACCTGATAGGGCACATGACATGCTTCCTGGTCTTCCGGCCAGTGCATTTCGATCTTGCTACTGTCAGACACTACGCTCATGGCTTACTCCAGAATTAAATTGGTGTCACTAACAGACTTTGAATTTGATGAGTATCAAACACCGCCGTTTTTTCTCTGAATTTTAATTCGTCTCCGTCAACTTCGATTTTATCCAGATACCTGCCGGTGTTATAAATATTGGTCGCGCCATCGTTTTTTGTTTGCATCACAAGATAATTACTCTGTACCGTAATGACACCATCGAGAATGTTCTTTATCAATATATTGCTCAATATATGTCGATAGTGATGTTCAGCATAAATATTGGCATAACGTAATGAGACGACCCTGTCGACGAGCATGCCTTTGCTATCACAAAACATGGCAGTTGCCGTAAGTGCTCGGTCGTAGTTTTCCCGGGAGATGATTTTGTAAAGACACTTGTCAAAAAATAATTCAGGCCATTCCTCCAAGCGATCATCGTCAATGCACTCAACATAACGACCTTGCAGTTGTTCTACGTGAAATTGTAATTCTGGCTTTGAGAGACAGCTTAGATCCATGTGGCTTTCCTGTTTGCTTTGGTAGGTAATATTATACCTTCCATGATTTAATCGTTTAGTGCGTCACGTAAGAGAAGATTGATTGAATTTCCTCCGCACTCAACTTGGTCCCCCAGGCAGGCATACTGCCTTTGCCATTAATAACCGATGAAATGAATCGTGCCTTCTCGTTTTTAATTTCCAGATTTGTCTGCCTGTTAAGGCATCAATAGCGTGGGTGGCATCATGCGTAGTGACAAACATCACACCCTCTATTACCAGTGGTTGCGTTTGCAGGCCCACCGTTTCGCCAAGCGACAGGCTCCAGACGGGAACCAGCTTATCTATCGTGCCCGGATTGATTTGCTCAATTGGGGAATATCGTTTTAGATCCTGAGTGAGACCGTAATAAGAAATATCCGTATCTTGATGCTGTGATAATGTAGTTGGATTATCAGCAGAGACAGCTTTTTCTTTAGGGTCAGCATGGAGCCCATTTGAGGATGCGACGATAAATAGTATTGAAATACTTAAGCGCTTTAACATGATAAAAGTTATTCAGAATTGGCATGGATCACTTGCATGGAATATTATCAAATAAGCGGGCTATCTTCAGACAAAATGACGATTCACCGACGCGGTAGAGATTAAAACCGGGAATTGCACCTATATAAATGTCAGGATCACACAAAAACAGTAATGAAAACCCATGAAGCCTAATCAAAGCCCCATTTTGAAAGACCTTGTGCTGGTGGGTGGAGGGCATTCTCATGTGACGGTACTGAAAAAGTTTGGTATGCAGTCAATGCCAGGTGTGCGCGTCACGCTACTATGTAGAGACTTACAGGCACCCTATTCCGGCATGCTGCCAGGTTTTATAGCCGGTCACTACAACTTTGATGAAGCCCATATCGATCTAGTGCCTTTATCCCGATTTGCTGGCGCCCGGTTTTATCACGATGAAGTGATCGCTTTGGACACTGTCAACAAAAGACTCATCTGCAGGAATCGACCCGATGTGAATTACGATGTGCTGTCAATTAACATCGGCTCTGCACCCAACACCTCACTCGTGCCCGGTGCCACAGACAATGTCACCCCTGTAAAACCCATCGATGGCTTTGTCAATAATTGGGATCGTCTGCTTGAGCGGACAATTCAGCAAACGGGTACGACGAGAATCGGCGTTGTCGGGGCAGGTGCAGGTGGGGTTGAACTTATTTTGGCGGTTCAATATCGCCTCGAAAGATTATTAAAAAATAATGATCGAAATAATACCCAGCTTGAGTTTCATTTATTTAGCGATAGTGATGACATTCTTGTTAGCCACAATCAATTTGTCCGTAATAAATTTCGCCGTGTACTCAATGAGCGAGGTATTCATACACACATTAATCATAAGGTCACCAGGGTCCAACAAGGTGGTTTGCAGTGTGCCAAGGGCGAAAATTATGAACTCGATGAGATTCTATGGGTAACGATGGCCAGTGCACAAGCCTGGTTGGGCGAGGCTGGACTCGATGTTGACGAACACGGTTTTGTAAAAGTCCATGCCACACTTGAATCCATTTCCCATCCCGGCATTTTCGTGGCCGGTGATGTAGCGAATGTTCTCAAGCACCCCAGACCCAAATCAGGTGTATTCGCAGTACGTCAGGGACCGCCTTTATCACAAAACCTCCGCCACTTTTTGTTGGGACAATCGCTGAAAGCCTTCACACCACAAAAACAATTCTTAAGTTTAATTTCCACCGGCGATCAATATGCCATTGCCTCACGTTCATGGTGGGCTTTAGAAGGACAATGGGTTTGGAAATGGAAAGACTGGATAGATCGTAAATTTATGCAAAAATTTAACGAGCTTCCTGATATGGATGATGAAATACAACAAACAGTGCACAAGGGATTAGCCGACGAAAATGTGATAAAGGATCTCTCGGCGATTGCCATGCGTTGCGGTGGATGTGGTGCCAAAGTAGGCGCAACGGTTTTGCAAAATGCATTGTCAAAACTGGAGCCGGTCTCTCGGAGTGATGTGTTGATTGGCTTGCATGATCCTGATGACGCTGCCGTGGTAAGTGTTCCAGAAGGCAAGTTGATGGTGCACACGGTCGATTCCTTCCGCTCGTTTATTGATGACCCCTACGTGTTTGGACAAATAGCGGCAAACCATGCGCTGAGTGACTTATATGCCATGGGAGCTGAGCCACAGACAGCGCTTTCAATTGTGACTATTCCCTATGGTCTTGAAAATAAAACGGAAGCTTTGCTCACGCAAATGATGCAAGGTGCATTGAAGGTATTAAATGAAGCGAACACAGCCCTGGTTGGTGGTCATACCAGTGAAGGCGAAGATTTATCCCTGGGTTTTTCTGTGAATGGTCTTGTTGACCGGGATCAGATTTTACGGAAGGGTGGCATGTCGGCAGGCGATAAAATCATACTGACCCAATCCATTGGAACAGGAACTCTCTTTGCAGCCGATATGCGTCACAAGGCAAAGGGTCGTTGGATAGCGGCAGCACTGAATGGCATGCTACTGTCAAACCGCGAAGCGGGAATTTGTTTACTTGCCCATGGTGCGAGTGCATGCACAGACGTGACAGGTTTTGGCTTGTTGGGGCATCTGGTTGAAATGATAAAACCTTCGCATGTGGATGTTGAGATTGATCTCAATGCCATCCCCTATCTTGAAGGTGCACTAATTTTGGTTGCCGATGGCATTTTCAGTTCCTTACAGGCGCAGAATTTGCGTCTTCGTCGTGCTATACGTGATCCTGGTGCCACCTCTAAAGATCCGCGTTACCCTTTGCTATTTGATCCACAAACCTCCGGTGGCTTACTTGCCAGCGTACCAAAGGATCGAGCCCTTGCCTGTGTTGAAGCACTTCGCAATCTCGGTTATGCCGACACTGCGATTATCGGCAACGTACTACCCGGCAGTGAGCACCTGGAATCCGTAACATTAGTGTTGTAGCAGGATTACAAGCTCAGCAACAAGGCTTTCCACGCCTTGCGCTCATGATCTGGCACGAACAGGTGTTTGCGTAAGTTGCCCTGATTAATGAGTTGTTGCAGGAAACTACTCTCTGTTTCAGCCAGCTGTAATAACTTGCGCAGTGCATCCGTGTCTTTTACCGGGTAGTACCCCGGGTAGTCCTCCCCAAGCAGACCAACATTGCCATCTATTTTTGAAGCAATGACAGGGACGCCAGCAATGACGGCCTCTGAAATAACATTAGCACCACCCTCCATAACTGAACTGAGCACCATCGCATGTGTCTTCGCTAATTCCTGGCGCACTCGCCATGCCCCAACTTCCCCCAGCCAAAGATAACGGGTATTAATCTTCATCTCATCTCGTGCGGCTTTTACCCATTCATTGTTATGGGCTTTGCCGAGATGGAAGATTCGAAGGCGGGATTCTGTTGGTACATCGCGCGCCGCATAGGCCGTTCTGAGAGGGTCCTTTTCTTCACGTAAATGACCAATGACACAGACATCGAAGGTACGTTTAGAGGGACGACGTTCGCCTTTCAGTGGCAATGCCGATTGATATATCACGTGCAATTTTTGCTTGAATTCCTTCGGTATTGCCTTGTGTACCTGATCGTGCAGGCAAACCAGTGCATCTGCAAATGCCATCGATCTCAGTGTTTCTTGCGGATGGCTGTATTGAAAACGGTAAATATCTGTCCCACTCAGGAGAACCACCAATGGACGAGCAGGATATTGCTGGCGAAATCTTTCGATGGATGATGCGCTTCGCCAGGCGTGTATTGCCACCATCATGTCGGCAGGCGCACCGTCCCAGTCCAGTTGAATGACTACCTGATGCCCAATTTCCCTGAGCAGTCGGGCCCAGCGCATCGCTGTTGTACGATTTCCCGCTTTTGATTGTTTTGCCGCCGGGGTAATTAGGATAATCTTCATAGCTCTACTCTAAGTGACAATCATAATGACGCAAGCGGTAAGTAGTAAATACCTAAAAGAGATCATGACGGATGCCCATATCAGAACACTGGAACTGGTGGCCGGTCTCGATGATGAACAAGTAATGGGCCCTGAATTACCCATAGTCAATCCCTTACGCTGGGAAATCGGACACGTTGCCTGGTTTCATGAAAAATTCATTCTGCGAGATCTATACGGACGCGAACCCCTGCTGGCGAACGGTGACGAGCTTTATGATTCCATTGCTATCAATCACAATGTACGTTGGCAACTACCTTTATTGAGCATGCAGGAGACACTGGACTATATAGAAAATGTTTTGAATGATTGCCTGTTACTTTTGCCGAAAGGTATGAGTAGCGAGGCACAAAGTTACATCTATCAATTCTGTACTTTCCATGAAGATATGCATACCGAAGCCTACACCTGGTCACGTCAGACCTTGTCCTATCCGAAACCCGGATTCAACAATTTACAAACACCCGATGATGCGAATGCCGGCCCTTACCCGGGAGATGCCGTCATTCCAGACGGCGTGATTTTAATTGGTGCAAGCGAAGACACCCCATTCATATTTGATAACGAGAAATGGGCACATGAGGCGAAGGTCGATGCGTTTAGCATTGCTAAAGCACCTGTGACCAATGCTGAATACAGGGACTTTATTAATGCAGGTGGCTATCTACAGCGAGATTTCTGGAGCGAGGAAGGATGGGCATGGCGACAACAAACAAATGCTGAACATCCATTCTATTGGATAGCGGGTGATGGCGGTGATTGGCGAGTCAAACGATTTGACGATGCTGAGATGCTACCACTCTATCAACCCGTCATTCATGTTAACTGGCATGAAGCCAATGCCTACTGCGCATGGGCGGGTAGACGTTTACCGACGGAAACGGAGTGGAATGCTGCCGCATTGGGTGAGCTTATAGCGAATAAAGATGTCCCTGCTATCACACTGCGCACCTTTCCCTGGGGAGAACAAGACGTAGAACCACAACACGCAAATCTTGACGGCCGCGCGCTGGGATGTATTGATGTTGCCGCATTGCTTGCCGGTGATAGTGCATTCGGATGTCGACAGATGATTGGCAACGTATGGGAATGGACTTCAACAACATTCAATCCATTTCCCGGATTTTCACCGGATGCTTACAGGGAATATTCAGAACCGCTTTTTAAAAATACCAAAGTACTAAAAGGCGGAACATGGGTAACTCGAAGCCGTATGATCACAGGCCGATATCGAAATTTTTTCCCGCCTGATCGACGTGATGTGCTAGCAGGATTCAGGACCTGTGCCCTTTCACCAAATTAAAGGTTGCCCTCTACAGTGGTATCAATGAGAAAACTTAATTCTGTCGAATGAGTGATTCTGCCGGGATACCCAAACCCTTATGTAATCTCCAAATCATGGCGCTTGTTAACGATCTTTTTTTATTAAGGATTTCATAGACCCTGTTGGATCGACCTATATAAGGCTCCAGATCTTTGACCTTTAACTGTTTCTGTTCCATGGTGAATTTAATCGCGTCGACAGGATCAGGTAAATCGAGCGGATAATTTTTTGATTCATAAGCTTCCACCAAAGTGACCAGTATATCCAGACGATCCCCTTGAGGCGTATTTGCCTTTACCGTCATTAAATCTTCAATTTCTTTGAGCGTTGCCTGATAGTCAGACTTGGTCTTTATAGGTCGAATATTCATGATGTGTTGACTCAAATTGTTTGTGCATCGATTTTATCGTACTGTGCATGTGTCCCTATAAAACTAATATAGGCCACTCGATAGTAATAATTTATCCAAACTACGATACGATATTTATTACCTGCAATATAAAATACAACCCTGCCATCTTTCAGAATACTTGCGTTCCCAAAGTCGCCTTTTACTTCGGCAGGGGAAGACCAGTCCGCTTTTAAAATCTGGCGATAGCAGGCTAGAGTAGATTCCTCGGTATCTCGAAACGATGGCCTGTTTTTCCAAAAAGATTTAAGCGTCCCAATTACTATTACTCTCATATCGAAAATTTAGTCCCATTTTGGGACTGATGTAAATTAAATCTTTGATGTTTATTTAACATACAGTCGAACAGCCGGGTTCTCATCATGAATTCTCTAGCAGGAGGGGAATACTTAGCTCAATTCTTTAATTTCATTCGACTCTGGTTGTCTAGATAGCGAACATGCCCCATTTCTGCCCCCAAATATAATTTTGTCAGACTGAAACTAACCGGCTCCTGGCACACAAGCGCCATTTAGCAGAGAATAAGCTGTGGTCACTGACAGTCTGCTTTACTCCTGTGAGCAGACATTTAGCCTAGTCGGGTGCGTACTACCGCTTCCGACCCAGAGCAGACATTCGTCACTCAAATAAAAACGCCCCTATGAAGGGAAGCTCTTAACGGCTGCTCTCATCCAGAGTTCTGGCCGCCATGCCATAGTCGTTAAGGCCCAGGTTTTCGCGCAATTCGACCGTCGCGTCAACGGCCATCTCATCAAGCGGAATGCCGGTGGCGTCAGCGACGCGCACCATACGTTCGAAATTCCCTACAACAGCGGCTGCATCGACGAAGCCGTCGCCTCCCACAGCAGCAATGACCGCATGACGGGCTTCCGCCAGTTCCGCGTCGCTCCCTGCAATGACGGCTTCCGCAAACCGCGCAAGAATTTTGCCGTGCGGTACGCGGTCGTCCACGTCGTCAGACCCGCTGACGATGCCCGTTAAATTAACCTCTTCGCCCTTTGTCCCCATGCTCAAACTGAGCATCATCGCGTGCGAAGCAGTTCAATAAAAACACTCGTTGATCGCGGACACACGCCCTGCCAGAAGCTCCAGCTGTTCACGGCCCAGAGTACGTCCGTAGGAAAAGTCCAATGCCTTGTCGAGCGGGAGATATTGCGCCGCGCTAAGAGTGCGCAGATCACGCACCGCGTCAGGCACCAAGCTCATGGCCCTGAGGCCATAAAAAATACTGTTTTCGTCCCACAAATCATCGTTTGGTGGCGCGGGCTGGCGCGGCGGCATCATCGCGACAAAGGCGTCGCCGGCTGGCTCAACCTCGGGCCGAACACGGCTGGGTTCTCCTGGAACAGGTGCAGGTAATTGATGCAGAGGCACACCCAATCCGCGACAGGCTTGATCGATACTGCGTAGAGCAACGCCGATACCAAGTGCTTCAACATAATGAGCGTCAATAAGGCCCGCTGACGAAAGCTGCTCAATCGCAGAGGCGGTCATCCGTGTTGGGTCGGTCATCGCCAAATGGAGAATGTCGATCATCTCATCGGGTAACACGCCATCAAAGGCAGCGTCGATTTTGTGCATGCCGGTGACCGCGTAAGGACTGAGCGCCTCTTTGCGCTCTTTACAGAACGGGCACTCATAAACCGTGCGCGACTGTGCAGCGATTGCGATCCGCTCAGCGCCAGTCCACCATTCGCCGGATCGTGCAAACCGGGTCAGGACCAGAGCATGAGCTTCACTGAGCTCATCCCGAACGGGCACCTCACACTGTTCCATATCCGCGAGGACGGATTGAAGAATTGTGGGGTCTGCCACTTGTTTGCTCGTCGCCATAAGTATCCCGTTTCAGTCATGTTCGTAACGCGAACCTTACACCACCCTCGGGGCCAACAGCAATCCTTACACCGTCACTGCGCCAGTCAGGGAGTATAAGTAGAATAAACAGCCCTTCCCCTGCTACTTTACCCTGAACATCCAGTGGGCGGCTATTGTTTGGACGCCATCTGGTTTTATGACCGCTCCTGGCACACAAGAGCCATACACCAATGAATAATCTGTAGGCACTGACAGGCTGCTTTACTCTTGAGAGCAGACATTTAGCCTAGTCCAGAGGTTACTTCGCCTTCCGACCCAGAGCAGACATTAGTCACTCAAATAAAAACGCCCCTGTGAAGGGACGCTCATAACGGCTGCTATCTCACCCTGAACATCCGGCGGGCGGCAAGTGTTTGGACGCCGCCTGTGTGCGGCCCTCAGGCGCATTCCGGCCCCTGATCTTTGATCCGGACAGCTGCCCAGGCATGATACTTTCTGAAGTATCAGGTTTGCGCGAGTTCGGCTTCAATTGCCTTTATCAGCTTGGGTGCGTCCGGTGCAGTATCCGGCGCGAAACGGCCAACTACCTGTCCGTTGCGGCCGATGAGAAATTTCTCGAAATTCCACACCACTTCCGGCTTTGACGTCGGCTCCATGTTGTAGCCACGCAGCATCGTTTCCATACCCTCACGATCTTCGGTGTCGGGACGTTCCGAGATCAAGTGCTCGTACAGCGGATGTTTTTCCGACCCGGTAACAGCGATCTTGCTATACAGCGGGAACTGTACACTGTAATTCGATCGGCAAAACTCCTGTATTTCCTCATTGGTGCCCGGCTCCTGCGCGCCGAAATCGTTGGCCGGGAAACCAAGGACCGAGAACTGCCGGTCAGCATAGGTTTCGTGCAGCTTCTCAAGGCCTTCGTACTGCGGCGTCAATCCGCACTTTGATGCCACGTTGACGATCAGCAGCACTTCGCCTTTATGCTCCTCTAATTGTGCATCAGTTCCGTCAATTTTCTGCACGGGAATTTCGTATAAATTATCGCTCATTGTTCTATCCTCATGTGGGCGGTTTGTTTGATCTGTACCGATGCTGAGTCGACCGTTCAGCTTGGAGTATAAGTAGAATAAACACCCCTTCCCCTGCTACTTTACCCGGAACATCCGGCGGGCGGCAAGTGTTTGGACGCCATCTGGTTTTATGTACGCTTATGACTCACAATAGCCATTTGCCAATGAATAAACTGTGGTCACTGACAGGCTGCTTTACCCCCAGGAGCAGACGTTCATGCGTTACGATCACGATAGGCAGCAACCGACCCACAGCGGACAATCGCCTAATGTCTCTCGCTCGTAAAATCTCTTAAATCTTCACGGTGGGATTTTCTCCATAACCGTCTAAATTCCTGATTTTAACTGTCGGATTTCTTTACACTTTTGTTTATGTGCGTTGACTGACGTTAAGTCGCTGGTTTTTCTATGTATTATTTATAAAATACACCTACACACCCCGATTTCAGTCTCGAAGTAGGGTTAAAACTGTCGGAATACTTTACAGCCACAATATTAGCAAACCCATAACTCATTGTATTTATTACAATTATCAAGTTGGCTCAATTTTTGGTCATATATCAGTTAGTTGGTGGGGAATAGCGATTCCTACTCGTTGATAATTTAATAATGAAACCCTTGGTGGGGCTGGAGAACTGCAATGAAAAACAGGATTTTGAATACATTAGTCAAAACTTCCCTCTTTACGACACTGCTTGTTTATGGAGCAAGCGTATTCGCCGGTCCAATCGCGTATACCGTCAACTTGAGCAACAACAACTTGGCAACGATCGATCTGATGACTGGTACCCTGACCAATGTAGGGGCGACTGGAGTCACTTCGATGCGCGGGTTGACTTTCGGCTCTGACGGCACACTCTTCGGCGTCTCGCAAGACACCGATCAACTCTACACGATAAATACCAGCACAGGTGCGGCTAGCACAGTTGGTGATTTGGGGGTCAACGGCATCGGTGGTCTCGCTATCGACAGCGCGGGTAATCTATTCTATGGCGATGAATTTGGTGAGAATTTCTACTCAGTCAATGTCGGCACGGGTCTGGCAACGCTGATCGGTAATATGGGGGTCTCTATTACTGGCATGGCGTTCGACGGTAGCGACATTTTGTTCGGCTTCGCAGACACGCCGGAAAGCGCGTTGTACACTATGAATACCGCCACTGGTCTACCGTCCCTGATTGGCAGCGTTGGTTTTTCTTCCTCTGACGGCGGCATCGCCTTCGCTAGCGACGGCACACTCTACTATGCGCGTTTAGAAGGTCAGGTCGGTACCCTCAACACGGCGACCGGGGCGAGCACTCAGCTCTTTGCATTGAATGGACAGTTTTCATCCCTGGCCATCCAAAATACATCGGTGCCAGAACCCGCTACACTCGTGCTACTGGGACTAGGTTTATTCGGCCTCGGCTTTAACAAACGTAAAAGACTTCACTGATACTTAACTTCCCCCCGTTAGGTATCCAGCCCCGTCTTTATGGCGGGGTTTTTGTTTGTGTGCCTTTCTAAAGTAATCACTGTTCTTTGCTTACGCTAATGTCTCCTTTTGGCACACAAGAGCCATTTGCCGGGGAATAAACTGTGGTCACTGACAGGCTGCTTTACTCCTGGGAGCAGACATTCATACGTTACGATCACAATAGGCAGCAAACGACCCAGGCTGTGTGAAAACTCATAATTTTGACCAACAAATTAAATTTTCCCCCACTTTCGTTTATATATGATCTACCTATAGGGACGAGCTGATGAACATCAGTGTTTATTTGGAGTCATTTCCCCACAATTTAGAATCGCAATTAGTTTTCACACAGCCTGGACCCAAAGCCGACAGTATATAAAAGTTACTAACACCCCTTCCGCTGCTATTTTTGCCCTAAACAACCAGCGCCTGTTACTATAAATGCGCTTATTACTAACATATTGATTATAAATTACCCTTAAATCCGGTGTCTCTCGTATATGAGGCCTTCCCAGCTCGCAAGAAGCCCGAACGGTCTCATCCTTGAGCAGCATCTTTCGTCACATGCCTTGTGATCGTTACTGGAAAAGTCTTGCTTGCGGCGGCGCTCGCGGTTCCGGGAAGTTAGGAAAGTAACGAGGCAGGTTTAGGTTTATGTCAGAAAGCTAGCGGAGCGATTAGTGCACAAGAACATATATCTACTACTGGGTTTCCTTTTTGTAGCCCTGGCGGGATTGGGCTTCATCCTGCCTGTGCTTCCTGGAACACCTTTTCTTTTATTGGCAGCATGGTGCTTTGCACGTTCTTCTGAAAAGTGGCATCAATGGTTGCTTGAAAGTGAACTCTTTGGACCTGTCATTCAGAACTGGGAGGAAAACCATTGCATCAGTCTTCGGACGAAGATCGTCGCAATGGTTTCAATGCTAGTGGTTGGTGGTGCTTCCATAATCTTTGGAGTCGATGAACTCTGGCTGATGGGCCTTTCAGCCATATTGATCGCTACTGGGACAGTGACTGTACTATCTATCAAGACCTGCGAGCGCAATTAAACACCCTTTGTCCTGCTGCTTTACCCAAAGCATCAAACGGGCACCAATAGTTTGACCACTGGCTGGCTTTATGTCTGCTTTTGGCACATAGCTGTCATTCGTAGAGGACACTGTTACTTGTTTTTAAGGTCTGCTATAGCCCCGAAAGCCGTCGTTCGATTTTATCA
>JBLIML010000050.1:0-20010 GCA_047638675.1 Planctomycetota bacterium
GAAACCATTGTTTAACTGGATTCCCGCCAAAAACATGCGGGAATGACGGACCTTATTCCCGCCAAAAACATGCGGGAATGACGGACCTTATTCCCGCCAAAAACATGCGGGAATGACGGACCTTATTCCCGCCAAAAACATGCGGGAATGACGGACCTTATTCCCGTCAAAAACATGCGTGAATGACGGACCTTATTCCCGTCAAAAACATGCGTGAATGACGGACCTTATTCCCGCCAAAAACATGCGGGAATGACGGACCTTTGTTTAGCAACCTCAATAGAAATGTTGTGTTTATACCCACATATTCTGCGGAAGAACCTTAATAGTTTATTAAGACATAGGCGGGAGATCCTGATAATTAGTCTATACATACCTTATTAATATCTCAGGACAAGCGTGCATCATTGGTCTTTAAAAATAATCACAGGTTCGGATTTTAAGAAATACTCGGCATCAAAATCTTCAGTACAAGCTGCATTGAGCGTGACTTCTTCATACATCCAATAAAACTCGTTACTTTCCTCCACACCGTAACGCCAGTTATAGCGACATTGTATCCAACCCTCATCAAAGGCGCCTATAGTGACAGGGGGTTTGTCTTTTACCAAATATGTGAGGATATCCCTTTCTGCGCCAGTCGAAACCTGGAACCGATCGACGCTAATTTGCTCGTCAGAGGGTTTCGTATACTTTATTCGCCCGTCTTTAAATATACTGTTCGCTAAGTCGTCACCATGTTGATCGATAATACAGTCTCTATCAGACACCTGAAAAACAGGTTTCGCGACGATAAGATAACGATCGGGTAGCGACGCCCGTGTTGCTATATGCCTGGGAGTAAGTTGGCTTTTATCCCATTGCCTGATAATGATTTGAAAAATCAACAGACCCAATGTGGAAGGCGCTCCTGAAACTGTTTTTGGAAATATTGAGATCCTGGAACAGAAAGCCTTAGCCTGAAATCTTTACATTGACCAGCTCTTGCTCTTCGCATCGTAGGTAAAGTGTCTGGGTTTACTGCGATCTTCGGCCAACAACTCGTCGATGTCCGGTTTACCCGTCAAGGCCTTTTCAATGGCCAATTTCATGGCTTTACGATTATTTTCATACACCTCGTTGTAGTCGATATTCTTCGGATCCTTACATAGATCCGGATGCACCCATACCATGCAAATAATGCCGATGCTCTCGCAGCGTTTATGTTTGATTAAACCGGCATCTACCGCATCCAGCACACCGTCGGCAATACCTGCCTGCACCGGCCCGCCGAAAACGTCCACATCCAGCATTTTCTTCAGCTGTACCTTGGGAACCATCAAGGTGGCTGGCTTAACCATCTTGTCCCCATCCACCAGCGCGAAGAACCTGGAGAAGCCTGCCGACTGGCCCATCAAATTGACCATCGCCTGACCCACCGGGCCACTCAACTCACCAATCGCGATCTCAGGTTCTGTCCAATAGGGTTCACTGCTGCCTTCAACCATCGCTTCCCCGAAGCGAATGCCGATCTTTTTTGCTGCCATTTCAAAATCTCCTTGTCATTATTTTTAGAAAGTGTCACTTCTCACATTGTCGCTTTATGTTACGTGCAATAACCGCTAGAGGAAAGATGAATTGTTGCAATGTGAGACCTGAAATCGAAATCGTCAACACCAGGCTAGCGAAGCACTTTATAGCTTCTTCCTGCCATGCAATTGGCGATAATTTGTGATTGGCCTTTTAAGCCACCGATTGCGCCGTCAACTGCCCCACCGGCGCCACCATAGCCTGCTCCGGATGCGGCACCCGCGCCCGCATCACCAAATATCGCGCCAATAACGGTACCAACAACGGCGCCAGCGGCCGCACCGACTACAGCTGTTTGAGCAGACTCTGCAAGAATAGATTGCTGATCAGCAATAGCCTGACATTCTATGAGGTCAAGCTCATAATGACGCATATCAACGCCTTTAGGATCAACAACAGGACGGTAATTCTTTCCCATGCAGCCAGACAGGAATAACAATGAGAGAAACAAGGAGATGAAGTGTTTCGACAATGAAATTTTGCTTCGCATTTTATTTCCTCCGATAAGACAATGGTTGGACTAGTTCAGTTGATCCTGTTCAACAAACAATTTTGCTTTCGATTGGTCGATTAAGTCTCTGCTACGCTCAAGGCTTAACGCGAGGCTTTGATCAACGGCTATGTTTTTGCTAATTTCATACGGTATTAGTGACGATTCGATAGAATCGGTTTACAGCGGCTATAAAATTACATGGATATGCTGCTCTGCAGTTGAGAACTCCCGAAGCTGGAAGCGGTCACAATGACTATGCTTCGAAGTTTATTTCTTTTAATTATCATTACAGCCTCTGTAAATATCGAGGCGAGTCCAGAATGGCGCTGGGAAGATCGCTTCTCCAGTAGTGAAAAAGACAATCTGCAAGAATGGATCATGAATGCAGAGAAAGGGCTTGTTACACTTTTCGGGTCACTACCCTATAAATACCGGGTGCATTTTCATCGTATGTCCAGAGGTAAGGGACCGACGCCCTGGGCGAATACCGACAAACAACGTGGTCGTGCCGTGCACTTTCACGTTAACACGAACTATGCCTGGGGTATTTTTAAGAAAGACTGGACCGCATCTCATGAGCTGTCCCATTTAATGTTTCCTTACCTGGGGAAAGGGGGCAAGTGGTTCGCAGAAGGGCTTGCGAGTTACCTGCAATACCAAATCATGTATGCGAACAACACGATCACATGGACGCAGGCGACAACTAAACTCGCAGAGCGATTCAATGCAGGGAGTAGAGATCGAAGCTACGGAAATGTATCAATTGTAAATTTGAGCAACATCTCTCCAAAAAGGGGTGCTTTTGTACGTTTGTACTGGGGTGGCGCGGCCTATTTTATGCAAGTCGATAAAGCCTTGTTCGAGCAAAAAAATAGACGTCTGACGGAGATTATCGCGGCATATTTGCAGTGTTGTGCGTACCAGAATCATAATAGCGCGGAGGATATGATCGCCGTTTTTGATCGCATTTCAGAAAGCGACATATTCACTCGCGTCTATGAGCAATCAGTCATGCAAAACGGATTCCCCGCGACCCGTGAGGCATTACAGTGGTTGATTGAAAATCCGCCTGTACTTCGACAAAATAATGAAGGGTAGTTTGCGCTTCCTCTGAAATCACCATTGGACAGTATTATCAACCAGACAAATATTTAAAATTGTCTCTCATATGCTTTGACGGAATACAGGAGTAACTATTTGGCGGCAAAAGCAAGATACTTGCTCAATTGTTACTCTGACCCCAATTGAAAACAATTGGGGTCAGAGTAACAATTCGGTGAGCGCGCTCCAGATTATTTACGTGAAATAACTCGAATAACGTTGACGGGAGGCATACCTCGAGGGAACAATGAAATCTGAAATCGAAGTTTAATCTGGAATAACTATGCCTCCCTATATTCCCACGAGCACCGTCATGTCCGCTGGTCAAACATCTGTTGGGGCCCTGTTTCACTGTCGGGCAGCGGTTAACCCCGGGCACCCGGCTGTCATAGAAGGCGAGCGTATAGTGAGTTACGCCGAGCTGGAAGATCGGACTAATCGACTGGCTAATCATATGATCGAACTCGGTCTAGAGCGTGGAGATCGCGTCGGTATATTTGCGCGCAACTGTGCAGAATATGTTGAGGTCGAGTTAGCCGCAGCGAAGGCCGGGATCATCGTCGCCGCGCTAAACTGGCGTCTTAGCGATCGGGAACTTGGCCATTGCGCTCGGCTCGTCGAACCCAAACTGATTATTTGCCAAAGTGATTTATCAGACACTCTCGACCGCCTCGACTTGCCGGAACACCGTCGCATTATCCTGGGCGAAGACTATGAAGCTAGTCTTGCCACTGCCGCTAAGTCCTATCCAGACTTAACGATCGATCCTGAAGATGGCCTCGTCATCTTGTACACAAGCGGTACCACCGGCCTGCCAAAAGGTGCCTTGATCAGTCATCGCGCCATGGTCGCACGGGGGATGTGTTTTGCCTCGGAAATGGAAATACCCATCGGTGATTATTTCGTTGCCTGGGCGCCTTTTTATCACATGGCATCCACTGATCAGGCTATCGCGATCTTGCTCAGGGGCGGTACTGTGCATGTGGTCGATGGTTATCAGCCAGAATTACTGATCGATATCATTGAGCGGGTCCCCATGCGGTATTTCGTGCTGATGCCGGGCATGGTCGGTGAGTTCGCCGCCGCCTTCGAATCGCGCAAAGCCACCGTTAAACATATTGGGATTTGCGGCGCCATGGCTGACCTTGTGCCACGCGAAGATATTGCCGCTGCAACCGGCGCCCTCAACGCCCCTTATCTTAATACCTTCGGCTCGACTGAAACCGGTCTACCCCCTGCCACCGGTGAGATCATTCCGATTGGCATAGCTCCAACGAATCTATCGAAACGCCAAAGCGCCTATTGTGAACTCCGTCTTGTTGATCCCGATGACAACGAGGTCCCCGTCGGTATTCCCGGTGAGGTAACAGTACGCGGGCCAACGGTTTTTAGTGGCTACTGGAACGCAGACGAGACCAACGCTGTGGATTTTCGAAATGGCTGGTTTCATATGGGCGATGTGATGCGACGTAACGAGGACGGCTCTCTGGATTACATTGATCGGGTCAAATATATGATCAAGTCTGGCGGTGAGAACATTTACCCGGCGGAAATTGAACAAGTGATTTTGGCGGACTCCCGCATTACAGAAGCGGTGGTCGTGCGTAAAAAAGATCCTAAATGGAGTGAAGTGCCTGTCGCTTTTGTCGTGAGTAGCGACAAAAATATAACGGTCGCGGACATTCTTGATCGTTGCAAAAAGGATCTTTCCAGTTACAAGCAACCAAAAGATATTATATTTATCGACGAAGCCGATTTACCGAGATCAACGACTGGCAAAATTCAGCGTCACGAGTTGGAGGCCCGTTTATAGCTATCAGTTCTGCGACCTCACGTCCTCAGTCGTTGAATTCGACATTTGGCTGGAGATCCTTGTTAGACGATATTTTCAAATACATTGCCCATCTATCCAAAAATTCTATCATGCGTTTTTCCTGATAGTGCTCAGATGATAGTGGATAACGTTTTTTTTGCTCCAGACTGCCCGTGTCTTGATCGCCTATTAAGTCAAAATTTGAATCCATAATAAAAAAATGAGGATAGCCTTTTATTTTAGGAAATTTTGACAAAAAGAATTCGTTCTCGTTTTTTGGCCCATAATAAATTTTTACCACTTCAAATGTTTCGTAGAATAAATCCGCAAATGCTTCGTTTTTCTCCAAAAATCTATCCAGGACATGACACCAACTACACCAGGACCCTCCAACTATGAGTAATATTAGCCGCTCATGTTCTTCAGCTCTCTTAGTCGCCAACACAAGATCGCTGAAAGGGTCTCGCTTCGGATCGTAAGTAAGGGAATAGTTCGATGAGTCAACGGTTTCATCTGCAAGTGCACAATTCGCATACGAAATAGCCGAAACGAAGAATAGTAAAACTGCGTTCTTCACCAGGTATTCCATTCTAATCTCGTGCTGATTTGTACTGGCTCGATTGGGCACAGTCAGGCCTTTCATTTGACATCTACAGCATTAAAAGCTCAAGTAAGTGCAAAGCAGGCCCGATTACGAATCCTGATCTCATTATTCGAATCACCGCCAGGTAAACAGACGAGTATCAGAAATATCATTACCATCGATATCCTGCATAGGTTTCGGTGGGCAGGTTTTTTGCGTAAGCAGTGAAACAATGATGATGGTCGTAAGAGAGCAGATAAAGGCAGGTACTGAGGCCATGTAAATCGCATCCCAGATTTCGCCATCAACATAGGGAAGGAATACGAAGAGCAGGAAAATCCAGCTGCTCGCCCCGACCAATATCGAGGCCATGGCGCCAGTGTTATTGGCTTTCTTCCATAGAATACCGCACACATAAGTCGACGACATAATCGGGAAAGTAATGGCGCCAGCGAAGACCAGCAGGTTATACAGGTTGCCCATGGCAAGTCCGAATAACAGACCGGTAGCAGTAAAGCCCACCATGGCGATGCGCGTGGCGAGCAGGCGTTGCTTGTCGCTTGAAAGTGGCTTCAGCATTTTTAACGCGGTATAGCCGAGCAGCGCGCCCGAGGTAAGGACGGTGTCCCCCGCGGTACTGACAATCGCGGAGGCTGCGGCAACAAAAAATAGTACGGCGATCCACTCCGGCACGTAATGTTGAACAAACCAGGGGAAGATCTCATCGAGGTTCGCTTCGGGAAAGTCTGCTTTCAGGATGAAGACGCACATGCCAACAATGACGGGAATCATGCCGAGAATGAGATAGATTATTCCGCCGTATACAAACCCCCGGGTCGCTGAAGCCGCATCTTTGGCGGCCAATGCCCGAGCGGTTAATACTGAACCGCCCATGTCTCCAACTGCGACAGAAAACCAGGCTGCCAGCATATAGAAAACACCCAGCATACCTAGATAGCCGCTAAAGCCAGCGGGTTCGCCCGCAGTTGTTAAAGCGCGGGTGTAAAACAAACTGAAGGGAGGGGCACCGTCCAGGTTCCCCGCATTCTCAATAAAGGCCAGTGGGCCGCCGACGGCTGACAGGGCGTAAGGCAGCACCATCAACAGCACGAAGGTCATAATGATAAAGGCCAACATATCGGATCGGGAAAGCGCCCAAAGCCCACCCGTTAAGGAAATTGTCAGGATAACGGCGGCGCCGAGAAGAGTCGCAGGCACATCACCCAGTCCGGTGACGAGCCTGATGATCACCCCCAGAGACAGCAGCTGTGCCGACACCCAGGACACATAGGCGAGCATGCTAATGATCAGAGCGGCCACACCGATTTTGCTGTTAAAACGAGCATTGTAGTAATCGATGGCGGTCATGAATTTAGATTTTCGGAAAATACCGACCATCAAAAAACCGCAAAAAAGCAATGTCAGTACCGGCGACCAGGGATCCCAGACAATCGCCTGAAAACCACCAACAAATGCTTCCTTCGCACCGCCGAGTATGACCGCACCTCCCAACCAGGTCGCGACAACGGAGCCAGTTACAAAAGGAGTAGAGAGAGAATGGCTCGCGAGAATAAAATCATCGCTTGATTTGGCTTTTCGAGAATAGAACACACCAATACTAATGATGGTGAGAAAATACAAAGAGAGTGAGCCGAGGATCAGGTTGGAACTTGCTGCGATATCCATCTATTTACTTTTTATGATCATAAGAAGTGCATTATTTTCCGGCAGTCTGACATCTCATCGTTGGCATGTCTAATGAACAGCTGTATTTAGAAACGGGCCTTTCAATTCAGACTAAGAATGTCGAACGTAGGTCCTAACTCACACCTGAATTCAAAAAATAAAAAACAAGGCTAGAGATAATCCTAAATAACAAACTATTATTTCCCAGAACTGACCCGCCGCCTCTGCTCTGTAGATAGTTCTACCCCAGGCCTTGTCTTTTGCAAACACTTCACCAATGTAACTCGAATAAAGCGTGTATAAGAACACCATCACACCCAAAGCTCTAAATCCGCTCATGTTGAATCTCCTTCCAGATTATTATAAGCCTTAATCTCCCTTGATACTAAACTCAATCACCATTTTGGCCACGATATTTGCGAGCGACCTAAAGCGGTGTCAAGTCACACAATACGATATTGAGAACCGAATAATAATATTTAGAATGAGTCCATATTTTGGAAGAGGAACAGCATGAAAGACTTGCCTACTTCGGTATATAGTAGGCGTCCTGAAATGTGTTGTGCGGCACAATATTTACAATATTATTTAATGAATAAGATCGCGGAATTTATTGATTTGCACTGTCAAACGACAGGTAGAGATTTACTTAAGTACAAACAAATGTTGGAATGTGAGACCTGATACCGCAAGCAGACGTGGTTTGTTTTCCGGTAGTCTGACACCTTCGTGCTGACATGTATAATGGGCAAATGTACCACTGTATTTTGGGAGGGATTAGTCTGTCCCGTTCCTTTATTTTCACTATAATGTAGAAGGGTAGAAAAATTAAGAATCAAAATATTCAAAGAATAAATGGAAAACTACGACGTTATACAGGAATCATTTGTTGTTATGACGGAAAATAATATTTAGATATCGATTAGATTTCTATAATGAATCCACGAACAATCAAACCTGTATACTACCTCATCAACTTAAGTGTTCTCTGCATTTCTATACTTATTCAACAAGCTCATGCAAGTGAACAGCTTAGTGTCACGCCTCCAGACGAAGTCGAACAAGCATTGAAAATATTTGGCCGGTGGATACAGAATTACCAGGTATCGGACTATGCAAGACAGTACGAGCTTGTGCACCCACTAATTCAACATTACAAGACAAGGGAAAAGTGGAAAAAAGCGATGAGAAAAAGCCAACGAAAAAATGGCGAGTTACTCGCCTATGAAATTTTGGCCGCTGGTGCTTCCACACCAGAAGAGATCCCGTGTACTGAAATGGGGCATTGTTATCGTAAAGGCATAGAGGTAGTACTGATTATTATCAATAGCACCTATCAAAAAATTGGTGCAAAGCCAAAAGAATACGTGGTGATGGCCAAATCCAGGCAGGGATGGCGTTTTGGTGGGGGTACTTTTTTGAATATACCCTTTGGGGAAACGATGACAATTCTTGATCGAAGAGATGAACGGCGATATGGCTACAAGGGAATTGATACTCGACTTTGACGTACCAAAGTGGCGACAGGTCTCACATTACGTCACTGGTATCCGAATAATAATATTTAGAATGAGCTATGTTTTTGAATGAAGGAGAGTATAAATGGTTTCCCTGTTTCTACATATAGTAACCGTCCTGAAACGTGTTATGAGACACAAGATTCACGATATGTTTTAAAGAAGAAAATTGCGGGAATTATTGGTTTGTACTATCTGTCGCTTGCTAGAGATTTACTTAAGTGCAAACAAATGTTGGAATGCGAGATCTAAGACCACACCGCTGACTAAAATGATTACGGAAGAGATGACTTGGGCCAATGGCCAGATATTTTCAAAAGATAGCCTATAACCAGCCCCTAAGGGTGGGCGAGCCCGCGCCCTGGTTTACCGCACCTGCGCCGGTGAACCCAAAGTTTGAATTTGGTTATACGGCCGGTCGGTGGGTTTTGCTCAGTTTTTTTGGTGATGCGGAGAACCCAAAAAGCCTAACCTTCCTTGAACAGTTGGCTGGAGCAAACTTCAATTATGACGATAATACGTTTGTCAGCTTTGGTGTGAGCACACAGGCGAGGGATCAAGTAGATGGTCCTGCATGTCGCGCTTTTCTTCATAAACGCATATTTCTCGACGCGAATATGGAGGTCGCTCGACGTTATGGGTTAATAATCCCAGGTGAGTCCGCGGAAACATCATTGGCGTATGACCGATGGTTTCTGCTTGATCCTGAGCTTCGGGTTTATGCGACTGGACCACTGAACGCATTCGATCAACTTCGACAGACGATCTATTCGCTTCCTTCTTGCGAAACCCACTCTGGCCTGGATGAATCATTCGCGCCGGTCCTGGTGCTTCCCCGTGTTGTAAGTCGAGCCTATTGCAAGGCCTTGATTGAAATGTATGAGAAGGGGCAGCCTGAAATTTCCGGATTCATGAACGAGGTCAATGGCAAGACCGTGCGAAACTTCGATGGATCATTTAAACGCCGCACGGATGTGACTATCAAAGACAAGATACTGGTTGATGAATTACGATCTGCGATCTTGACCAAGATAGCACCGGCCATACACAAGGCCTATCAATTCGAGGTCTCCCAGGTTGAGCGCTATATTGTTGCGCGATATGACGCGGAAGAGGGCGGTTTCTTTAGAGCCCACCGCGACAATACGACGCTCGGCACAGCCCACCGACGTTTTGCTGTCACCATCAATCTAAACACCGAAGACTACGATGGAGGAGACCTCAGATTTCCGGAGTACGGAATGAGAACTTACAAAGCCCCAACTGGCGGTGCAGTTGTGTTTTCCTGTGCTCTGCTACATGAGGCACGACCAGTAACGCGCGGGACTCGCTACGCGACTTTGCCCTTTTTGTACGATGATGCCGGCGCAGAAGTGCGTAAACAGAACGCCGCATCCCTGGAGATGCGGACCCGTCCAGACATAATTGAATGAAGACCATTCAAACAATCAAAGGTGAAAAAGAGTTAAGCTCATTGTAGCAAAACAAAATTGATTTTTTAAAGGATAACTATGCCCGTGTTAATTGGTAGACAGACGGTGCCTGATCGAGCCATGGGTTGTTGGCATCGGCGTTATATCAGATTTGAAGATGGCTCAGAAGATACAAGCACGCGTGTCATCTGGTTACAGACCCCTTCCGGTATGTGCGATATGCGAATCAGTGCCGGGCGACCGGACTTTTCCCAGCACTTACAATTCTCAGATTGCAGTGATGATGAGTTAGTCGCATTGGCCAAACAAGATTGTTCATGCGGGATTACCATTCTTGATGAAGCGGCTACGCCTTATCCGACTGCACGTTGGGAGGATGGCGATTCTGGCTTCATGCACCAGACCGTTATTAATTTTCCGGAAGATGGCTGGTTCGAATGGAAAGAAGAGGGTGCCTGCATGATGGAATATGCACCGAGCGGTGCTTATGAAGAAGATTGGCGTCTACAGGATAACTCCCGGAATATTGCTGCTCATTTGCTTCGACGCAATAGCGAAACAACAACGAACCTCTACGTTGCCGGCGCGTATGCGATCATGGCAGTTGATCGATCAATATTGATTAATGAAGAAAGACCATTGCACGAGATTATTGCTGAAAAGTTATGTGATCGCGACAGCGTCTATGCGTATCTAAACACAGAATTTTCCTACGCCAACGCTGACGATAGTAACGAATATAAAATTGCCTTATCGAACGTGCCCTGGAGAGAAGGTCAAAAACTGTCTCTGGGATGGTTAATGGACATGGATGAGGATGCACAAGTGATCACAGATGATGCTGGACATAAATGGGACGTAATAAGCTACTGGTCAGGTTAAGAAACCGCTAATGAAGTTTTTTATCTTCCTTTAAATTTGAATTTCGAACTGACCATGAAAAACTTACTAAAAAAATTAGCCGCTGCCACAGCCTTAGATTTTCATCAGGCTCACAGCATGCCACCAGAGATCTATTATTCAACAGAATTACTTGATCTTGAAATCGAAGAAATCTTTAAGAAAGAATGGATTTGTATCGGTAGAACGGCTGAAATCCCATTAGCAGGTGATTATTTGACCTTTGATCTACTTGATCAATCGGTGATTGCTGTTCGACAAAAAGATAGATCAATTAAAGTGTTCGCCAATGTCTGCGCACACCGTTGCGCAAAACTACTGGAAGATTGTGGTAATACAGGTCGCATCGTTTGTCCCTATCACGCCTGGTCATACCAAACTGATGGCAAATTAATTGCAGCTCCCTATATGGAACAAACGGCAGGTTTTAATTTAAAAGACTATCAACTGAAAGAAGTACGCTGGGAAGTTTGGCAAGGTTATATCTATATCACACTAAATAAGGATGCTGATCCCGTTTTAAATCGACTGTCAGCTTTTGAAGAAGTGATTGGCCGTTATCAAATTGAGAATTACGTGCATGCATTCACTTATGATGCGATTTGGCCAGCCAACTGGAAATGCTTTGTCGAAAATTACATGGATGCTTATCATATTTTTAAAGTCCATAAAGACACCTTTGGAAAGTATGGCTCAGCAGTGGATGCGACGACAATGCATGACGGTGATGATAACTTTACTTACCATCTGGTAGATGTCGACTCACAAACTCAGTTTACTTCTGGTTCTGGAATTGGCCTTGCGCATCCTGACAATAAACACCTCGATGAATTCTGGCGTCGACAAACCGTCCTCGGCTGCGTCTTCCCTGCCCATACCATGCAATTGCAACCCGATATGCTCTGGTATGTGACAGTGCAACCCCATGGCATCGATCATTTTCGTATGCGCTGGTCAGTCTCCATACCCCCTGAGATCATGAATGGCATTGATAATCCTGAACAATACATTGAAGACACGCGCGAGTTGCTCATTGCTGTGAATGCTGAAGATGAAGACATAATTGGCAAGGTTTTTCAGGGAGCAAAGTCCAGTCAAGCCATACCTGGCCCTTATGCCTACCTGGAAAGAAACGTGTTTCATTTCGGACAGTACCTTGCGAGACAATTGACGAAATAAAATGCAGAAAAGGGCTACGACCTCGCACCCAGTCACGCGCACATGAGTTGTGTATTAGGTGGGCGAGCCCTGTTATCGTGGATGCGCCGCTTGTTATTTACAGTGTAACGCGCAGGAAGTCTTGCCTTTAGCTGTCGTTTTCTTTTAGTTGAGGGACTATTCCGCCTCCCGCTCTGTGGCTCTGATCAAAGAACCGCTGCTGGGGCGAACGCGGTGACCACTTTGCGTTCATCATCCATATTCGCAACATCAGGCGTCGGCGTTCTTTTTCAGGAAAGTCCTCGTATGCGGCCCGGCGATGCAAAATTTTACGATTGTTCAGAAACTGGATATCCCCGGGAACGAGCTGCATACTCAGCACCAGTTCAGCGCGGGCGGCAATTTTCTCAGCGTAATCCAGCGCTTCACGCTCAGGTGTCGAGAGCGTGACAAACTTCCGATCAACTGCCTGGATAACCGGGTCCGGCAGAAAATACGAAGCAAAACCGCCATCGCCATCGGCTGCGAAAAACGGTACTTTCTCTGCCGTGAGGGCGGGCGCATCACCCCGGTCAGGATGTGGTCTGAATAGATAAAAACCATCGTAGAGAATCGCTAGTAAATCGGGACGCTCATCCAACAACGTATTGTGAACGGCAAGTGCACTTACAATTTCACTTTCTCCTCCCTGCTTGGCTTTGCGAATACACATCAGTCCGACAATATCTATTGGGTCAATGTGCATCCGAAACTCACCCCCGGCTTCATAACGTCGCGGGTCAGGAATTTCATCACTGCGATCGATCACCTGTCCAATAAGGTCGCCTCGGTAATTCTGCGAAACACACACACCAAGGTAGGATGAGATACCCCGTAACATGATGGCAATTTCCTGACTCTCGTATTTGCCGATCGGAAGTCCACCTAAAACGGCAAAACCCAGTCCATTCTTCAATTGTTCGCCGATGCTTGATAGTTTCTCCGCGAGCCCCTGCAGAGGGAATTCGGAAGGATCGTCCGACATGTCCGTGATGCTCCTACAACCTGAGTCCCGGGCATGAAGAAGGGCTTGCTCCACTTCTATGATCTCGTCCTTACTGAGATTAATACGCCATTGTTCTTCTTCCCTCTCCAGGCTTTTTCCCTGCCACAGGGCCTTGCCTTCGGCACGTTTCCTCTTGCACCATCCGGAATGCTTGTTTGTATTTTCCATCGAACCAGGGCTCCTCTATTTCATTTAATTAGACAAACAAAAGTCGTCGACATTGGTTTCCAGACTAATGGAAACTATTGCACGGACACGGCATGCTTGTCAGGTAATAAAATCGAAAGACAAAAGAGTAAAGCGAAAATTGATCCCAATATCACGCAGAAACGTCGAGAAGCGTGATATTGTGAATGTGATTAATTGGTGGGCACGGCTGGGATTGAACCAGCGACCCCCGCCGTGTGAAGGCGATGCTCTCCCACTGAGCTACGTGCCCGCTTTTTCATGGTAGTGTAGTCTACAGTAAAATATCTGATCAGGAATCAATTCCAATGTGAGAACTGATTAACCCTGCTCTTTGAGAAAAAAACGAGATAATAAGCATGAAAAATGATCATCAGCAACTGGATGTACCGAAGCTGGTAAAGGAAGCGATCGAGAGATGCCGGGATTACCTTTCTCCCACGCCCCTTGAGTATTCCATGTATCTCAGCAATCAGATTGAAGGTGAAGTCTGGCTCAAACTGGACTCAATGCAGAGAACTTCTTCCTTCAAGTTTCGTGGCGCAATAAATAAGATCCTGACACTCACGGAGGAAGAACTGGATAAAGGGGTGGTCTCGGCCTCTACTGGCAATTACGCCCTGGCGGTTGCCGAGGCCATGCGTATTCGCTCACATCGCGCTACTATATATGTTGGTAATGATATAGAGCCATCACGTCTGGCATTGTTGCGCTCCCACGGTTTGGACCTGGTTGTCTTCGAAGGCGATGCATGGGGAGCGGAGAAGGAAGCGCGGCGGGTGGCGGAAGAGCAAGACAAGATTTATGTGTCGCCATACAACGATCCCATTGTGGTAGGTGGTCAGGGCACCTGCGGTTACGAGATTGCCCAACAACTTCCCGATCTGGACGCAGCCTTGTTCGCCTGCGGGGCAGGGGGATTGTTAACCGGGTCCGGGGGCTGGCTGAAGTCTCACAACTCCGCTATTGAAATCTTCGGCGTCTCGCCTGAGAATTCGCCGGTGATGCATGAATCTATGTCCGCCGATAAAATGGTAGAGATAGAGACTTTCCCAACATTGGCGGACACCTGTGGCGGCGGTGTGGATCTGGACAGCATCACGCTGGCTTTATGTCAGCGCTATGTAAAGGAGATCGTTTTGCTAAACGAAAAGGAGATCGAAGATTCCATTCGCCTGCTGTTCGAACAACATCGTCTGGTAGTCGAAGGCTCAGGTGCGCTAGGTGTCGGGGCATTGCTTAAGCGAAAAGAGCACTTCAAAGGTAAAAAAGTGGTCGCAGTCGTCTGCGGACGAAATATTGATCTGGAATTATTCAAACGAATTATTCAATAGGTCTACACTCAAAACATAATCGTCAAACCATATGATAATCCGTCAGGTAAAAACACAGGCTTTCGATGACCAACGTCCCGGGACATCTGGACTACGCAAAAAAGTGTCAGTATTTCAACAAGCACATTATCTGGAAAACTTTATCCAGTCTGCTTTTGATGAGTTACGCATTCCAAATAATAAAATATTGGTGCTTGGAGGTGACGGCCGATTTGGTAATGAACATGCCATCCAGGTCATATTGAAAATGGCCATAGCCAATGACATTGGTCACATACAGATTGGTCTTCACGGTTTGCTCTCTACGCCTGCAGTTTCACATTTGATCCGCAAGATTGATGCGGCCTCGGGAATTATTTTGTCGGCCAGTCATAATCCCGGGGGACCTGAGGGCGACTTTGGCGTGAAGATTAATACCGCCAATGGAGGACCAGCAGTTTCAAAGATAACCGAAAATATCTATCACAGAAGCTGTGAGATTACTGAGTATCGGATTGCAGATATGGACGATATTTCTTTGCACGAAATTGGGACCCACACTTTTGCTAATACAAAAGTTGATATTATTGATTCTGTTACTGATTATGCGGATTTGATGCAGGCACTTTTTGATTTTGATGCGATCCGAGATTTATTGGCGACGGAAAAATTTCAAATGTATTTTGACGCCATGCATGCTGTGACTGGTCCTTATGCGGTTGAAATTTTTGAAAGACGTCTGGGTGCACCGGCTAGTTCGATATTGAACAAACACCCATTGACTGATTTTGGCGGTCACGCGCCAGACCCAAACCTGCTGCATGCAAAGGAGCTTGTTGAAAGAATGTTTGGCGCTGAGGCTGCGGACTTCGCCGGGGCCTGCGATGGTGATGGTGATCGGAATATGATTCTGGGTCGTGATTTTTTCGTCAACCCTTCAGACTGTATCGCTATCTTTGCAGCGAATGCCCACCTTATCCCTGGCTATGTAAACGGTCTTTCTGGCGTGGCCCGTTCCATGCCGACCAGTCAGGCGCTTGATCGAGTGGCTCTGGAACTGGGTATCCCCTGCTATGAAACCCCCACTGGCTGGAAATTCTTTGGTAATTTGCTTGATGAAGGAATGATCTCGCTATGTGGAGAGGAGAGTTTTGGTAGTGGTTCTGATCACATTCGAGAAAAGGACGGCATGTGGGCGGTACTTTTCTGGCTCAATCTATTGGCGGTACGACATGAATCAGTGCAACAGATAGTAAGCGAGCATTGGAAACGATTCGGACGTAATTACTACTCGCGCCATGATTACGAAGCGCTTGATTCGGATATTGCAGCCAGTGTTCTAGAGAAACTTCGTGAAAGTTTTACATTGATTAAGGGAAATCAATATGGCAATTTTCGTATAAAAGATTGTGATGATTTCAGTTACATCGATCCTGTTGATGAAAGTACAACCAGTAATCAGGGCATACGCATCATGTTCGAAGATGGCAGTCGCATCGTATTTCGACTTTCAGGAACGGGTACGGACAGTGCCACTTTACGTTTGTACTTTGAAATGTATGAAGGAAACGAGGCAAATCATGATAGTGATACTCAGGAGGTATTGACGCCTCTGATCGCATTAGCTGAAGAACTCTCCCATGTGCGGGAAATAACGGGTTACGATGTACCCAGTGTTATAACGTAATTATTAAATGCGCGTTAACGATTCTGAATTTAATTTAATCTCTACGGGTTAAATTCCTCGTGGCTTGCGACGTAAAAACTGTCATCTCGACCAAGGTGGAGAGACCTCAGGAACCAAGGCTCCGTTCGAGAACCCTTCGACGTTGCTCAGGGTGACAATACCCCCGTCCGCTTGCGAGAGGGAAGTTTATTGGGAGTTAGTTCCTGACGCCGACCATTTAACCTATGATGTGATTACTGATCCAACCCGCCCACGTCGATAGGAGATCTGGATATGACTAACTACCGCATCAGAATAGTTGGAATGATTCTCGCTTGTAGCGTTTTGCTAGTTTGCCTGTCTAGTATTCCGGCATCGGCAGCGGGTGAGCAACAGTTTGTCGAGTTGCAACAATGTGAATTGACAAATGGCCTTACTATCAGGCCTTGCAGGATTGGTTAGCGCAGCTTTGGCGAGTTAAGTCCAAACAAAGTGGAGAAGGTGTCAGATCTGAATTCGCCCGCGCATCTTGACAAAATGGCAAGATTGACTAAGAGCCATACTACACCGAATAATCTTTTTTCTTTTGGTACAATTTGTAATAACAGACAGACCTGATAACAGGGGACGCATATGAACGGTATTCATGATATGGGCGGGATGACATGTTTCGGGCCCATCAATCCGGAAGAAAACGAACCGGTGTTTCACGCCGAGTGGGAACGTCGGGTGTTTGCAATGAACATGGCGGGCATGGTCTTTTTTGGGCCTGTTGACAGAGCACGGCATGCTATCGAACGTATGGATCCAGCGAAATACCTTAACACCACTTATTACGAACACTGGTTAGATGGAATCGAGACGGTAACTCGGGAATTCGGTTTCCTCAGTGAGGAAGAGATAGCCACGGGCAAAGCCGTTTCAAAAATAGACCTACCACATCCACCACCGGATGGTGAGATGCTTGCAGGACTGGTGATGGGTGGTATGCCTTCAACACGTGATACCGGCAGGCAGGAGCAGGCATTCAGAATTGGCGACAAGGTACGTGCGCGCAATCTTGAAGTATCCGGGCATACACGCCTGCCTCGCTATGTACGGGGTAGAGTCGGTGTCATCAATATGATTCACGGTACCCACATATTCCCGGACACCATCGCCCATGATCAGGGCGAGTCCCCACAGCCCCTATATAATGTCAAATTCGAAGCAAAGGAATTATGGGGAGAGAATGTCGATCGCAAAGATTGTCTCTATCTCGATCTTTGGGAAGATTATTTAGCAGAAGCTAACAATAGTTGAGGAAGCCATGAGCGACGAACATCACCATCACGATGCACCATCAAGTCCTTATCATGAGAGTTCACGAGATGAGGCAAAAAATCAGGCGTTGATCGATCGCGTAAAACGAATTGAATCTCTGTTGCTTGAGAAAGGTCTCGTTTCCAAGGACGGACTCGATAAACTGGTTGATATTTATGAGAACGATCTTGGTCCCATGAATGGTGCACAAATGGTGGCACGCGCCTGGGTTGATGAGGAATATAAAAAACGCCTGATGGAAAATGCTACGGCTGCGGCTGCCGAGTTGGGTTTTGGTGGTTTGCAGGGTGAACACATGATTGCAGTAGAGAACACGGCAAAGGTGCACAATGTTGTGGTGTGCACACTTTGCTCTTGTTATCCCTGGCCGATTCTTGGTCTTCCTCCCGTGTGGTACAAAAGCGCAGCCTACCGTTCAAAGATTGTCATCGAACCCCGTAGCGTCCTCAGCGAGTTCGGCACGACGCTCGATGATGACGTTGAAGTCAGGGTGTGGGACAGCAGCGCGGAAATTCGATATCTGGTGATACCAGAGCGACCATCAGGTTCTGAAAATATGAGTGAGGATGAACTCGCTCAACTTGTCCATCGCGATACCATGATTGGTGTAAGTAAAGTCCATGCACCATGAACGTTGAGCGTCTTGCCAGTGGTGACATTGCCGAGATGCAATTGGCCGCACTACCCCGCAAGAGTGGTGAGATGGTATTTCATGATGAATGGGAAAGACGCGCATTTTCGATGGCTGTCAGTCTTGCTGAACAAGGTGTCTACGAGTGGTCTGAATTCCAGGCGCAATTGATTATCGCTGTTAGCGATGCCGAACAGAACGATCCGCAAAATCCAACACGAGGCTACTACGAAAGTTGGCTAGTCGCCCTGGAAACTTTACTGGAAAACAAAAAGCTTCTTGGCGATTAGGGTTTTATGAACCACAAATCAAGACAGGGGGAGCACTATGGAGGCGGCTTATCAGTTCGCCATCAGGTGAAAAGCGTCGCTTCTAGTGCGAAATGTAAGCCAGGTAGGCGAAGTGGTCGGCGGTAGAACACCGAATTCACAGGGTTTATTTTTTCTCAGAATGCGCAAGCATCATTTTTAACTTGTGCTCAATGATCTTGCGAATTTCCTGCGGGGATATTTTCGACAGCTGATCAAGCGATCGACTCTTGCCGAGGTCGACGGCGATTCGATAGCCGAGATAATAGCCAGATCGTTGAGGCATTCCTGAATCAGCCCCACCGGTGAAATAGCGTGCATAATCTTCAGCTTCGACGCTGTCCAGCGCCGTCAGTAATCCAGGTATGATATTAGCCAAAGCGGATTCGATGGGTTCGGCTTCCGGTAGACAACATATTTTTTCACAGGAATTTCCGGATGGAGTTGCGCGCTAACATAGCTGGCCAATCCTTCAGGCCAAAGCGCCCAGTAAACTTCTTCAGGGTTTTCACCTACTGTCTGCTCATGATAGACATGAAACAATTCATGACTGACCAGCGGACCGAAGTTGTTTCCATGATAAGAGGCAATCATGTCTATTCCGAAAAGCAGGGCAGTCTTGTCATTGATTGTGCGTGTTGCACCATCAAAAGGCCCGACTGAAACCAGAAAAAAGACCGGCACTGAACAGTTAAAATCTGGAAAAGCAGTACGAAAAGAATTGAGTTGAGTAGGCAATTGTCTGGACAGGCCAGCCGTTAGTTGGCGCATCTCATGTTCTTTGTTTTGCATCTTTGGCATCCACCATTCCATGCTCTGCGCCATAATCTTGCTATCTTGAGCAAAAATTACTGAATAGATATCTTCATGGGGTTCGCTAAGATAGTTCCGGAATAGTTCAGCCTGACGTTCGATATCCTGGTTTTTGGCCGATGCCCAGAACGTCCAATAGGAGGGCATCAGATTAGTAATTTGGCAGTCAGAGGTAGCGTTCGCAGATGGACACACAATCACCGATAACATTAATGCAATATGAATAAATTTTATTAAGGCGCCCCACTCTTTTAGATCAATCAAGCAACGGCCTTGTGCCCGGATTACAATCAGTGCTCTTGCAAGTACAAAACTAATTAAGGACTTTTTCGGCGTAAGCAAGTACGGCCTGAGCATTAACTCGTTTTTCGTAGCCGTTCACGAAAATCTTACCGACAATCTTGAGTTCGGGTGTGAGTATAAATATCCCGGGGTGGGGAATACCGTAGTGTTCATTTCCAGGCTGGTAATT
>JBLIML010000051.1:0-19875 GCA_047638675.1 Planctomycetota bacterium
TTGAGACGGTAACTGTACCCGTGGTCTCTCTTGATAAATTTAGATAACCAACGTTATAAGATCTGAAAAAAGGCGTATCAGGGCCAATCAGTAAATTATTATTCTTGAACTCATAATGCAGGTCTATCTGCCTGGAAATTCGGTCAAGTAGTTGTTCGAGAGTTTGTTCCACCGCATTGATGGTAACGATGCCATCAATTCTGGGATCAATATCCACATTAATTTTTGCATCTCTTGCCAGGGCGAACAAAAGCTCTTTTACCGGAACTTCATTGACAACGACCGTATATTTTTCAATTTCACGAGGTATTTCAGGTTCAGGTAATACTTGCGGTTGCTGGACAAGCTCGGGAATATCTTTAACGGGCGCCGGTGATTGCACATTAATGTGGCCTGCAGAAGGGGGGAGTGGCACTGGCTGAAGTTCAGCACAGCCAGTCAGAATTAATGTCACTACAGTGATGCTTATTAAATTACGCATAGACTTTACCTAAATCATTAAGTGTATGAACAGTCGAGCACAGGACATCTCAATTTTTTATTATAACAATATTCCAAGTGTTTAAAAGTTAAAGATTTTCGGGCTCCGTGATCGGCCGATACAGGATCGACCAGCAAAGTTTGCAAATATCGCTAAATTGGGCCGAATCCTGGTAGAGCGCGACCTCAGGTGGCAAATCTCTCAGCTGTTTTCGTAATAATGCTGATTCTTGCGTGGAAAGCCGAGGATCGCCTTGATCCTGTAGTTCGAACAAAGTCGATAGATCCAGTATTTTCCCTTCTAAAATTTCGCTCTCGGGCGGTGTCATCAGCTGTTGTCTCTCTGCCCCGGTCAAACTGTCCTGCTTCTCTTCTGATGCCATCTTCGTAGGTGTTTCCTCGCTCGAATCTTTGAGTGGCGCGTCCTTTATGGGGTCATCAAGACTCAGTTCAATCTCCTTAGAAGCCTGTTCGTAAGCGTTTGTATTATATGATTTATCTTCATTTAGCTTTAGCGTTTTTGTATTTGCCCCTAAAGCAGATTTCATTTGTTTGTTAGTGCTCACTAACTTTTTTGTGTCAGCCAGGCCCGTCGCGTCTTTGCCCTCTGGTATACCCGCGCCACGCGCCATTTCAGGATCCATAGACTCTGTTCCTGCCTCCACCGTGGCATCATCGGATGACAGCGTCTGCTCACTAATTAACCCAGAGTTACTGGGCGTCTTTTGCCAGAGCGCGACCGAGGCAATAATCACAAGCAAGATGCTCGCCGCAATCAGTGTCATCCAAAGCATGCTTCTCCGATACATGACAAATTCACTGTCTCTTGCCGCCTGTTTCACGTGTTTGGCAGTGACCTTGTTGGTATTGGCAGCGTAAGCCGCCAACATCGATTTATCAGCCAAAATATTGACGCGACGTAACAGGCCTTTGGAATAATGCTCTATTTTCCGTATTGCGCCCTTATCAAAGATCTCACCCGCGCGATAACCACTCGCCCGCAAGCGCGTATTGACATAATCTCGAATATGTTCCGATACAAAGGGATTCAACTGAAAGCTATAGGTGATGCGCTCCTTGAGTTGTCGGATCTCTGGTCTGGAAATTAACTCGTCCAGTTCCGGCTGACCGAAGAGGGCAATCTGAAGTAATTTGCTGGTCTGCGTCTCCAGATTGCTAAGTAGACGGATTTCTTCGAGCGTTGCAATAGGCATCGCCTGTGCTTCTTCAACAAACACAACAACTTGCCGGTTCTCGGCGTGACGCTCCAAAAGATATTCCTGAAGATTATGCATCACCTGTAAACGCGAAGTGTCGGGCTGCACAGGCAGCTTTAACTCGAAAGCGATGGCGTGCAGAATATTTTCAGGTGACAGACTCGGATTAGCCAGATAGACCACTTCAACTTTGTCGGGGAGTTCTTTTTCCAGCATGCGACAAAGCATGGTTTTACCACTGCCGACTTCGCCGACCACTTTGACCATGCCCTCGCCGTTTAAAATAGCGTAAACGAGTGCATCGAGCACTGCACCTCGATCACCGCCTGGATAGAAGAGACTTGTATCCGGTGTGATACGGAACGGGGGTTGTTTTAGCCCAAAATAATCATAATACATAGCGCCAGGTCACTTAGCTGCTTCAGATATATTTAGTATTGCAGTTTCGGTGGCGGGGAGCTATAAGATTTGTCGATTTAAACTACTTGCTGTGTCATCGACGAGCAGGCTACGCTCCCGATTCTGGCTCAGGTGTGGGTATCGAGAGGCGCTGTAGTCGGCTATAAAGCGTGGTGCGATTGATTCCTAACAGGCGAGCAGCCTTACTAAGATTTCCACCGCTAATTTTCAAGGCGGCAGTAACGTATTGTTTTTCCCAATCCTTCAATTTCTCATCCAGGCGAAATCCGTGACCTAGTAACTCTTCTTCGGCTCTTTCGAACAATTCATTATGGGAAGCCGTCGGCAGGGAGGTAAAGACCGTCTCCATTTCCCCTTGCAATTGCCCAACACTAACCGCCTTTCCGGCATACTTCGCTCCCAGCCTGATGACAATATTTCTTAGCTCCCGAACATTGCCTGGGAAGGAATAGTCCAGCAAACATTTTTCCGCCTCCTTAGTCAATTCAAAGGGCACAACAGACATGGCATACATAGCCTTGAAGTGCGCCAGCAACATGAGGCTGTCCCTGGCCCTTTCGCGTAAGGGCGGTACATTTACGGTAAGCACACTAAGACGATGATATAAATCCTGCCTGAACCGACCGGTTCTGACTTCTTCTTTCAAATCCCTGTTCGTTGCAGCAATGATCCTTGCTGAAGACATGCGCGGATGTGTTTCACCAAGACGATAAAACTCCCCATTTTCCAGCACCCGCAATAATTTTGATTGCAGCTCAAGTGGCATTTCCCCAATCTCATCAAGAAACAAGCTGCCTTGATTTGCCTCCTCGAAAAAACCAGTTCGTTCACTTGTCGCGCCGGTAAATGCGCCTTTTGCGTGTCCAAATAACTGAGCATCCAGTAATTCAGCTGTGAAGGCTGCACAGTTAATGGTCAGGAAAGGAAATTTACCCCGCGCGCTCTGTTCATGCAGATATTGTGCGACCAGTTCTTTGCCGCTACCAGACTCTCCTTCAATGATCACAGGAAAAGGTGTGTCGGCGAATTGTTTAATTAATTCATGTAAGGTTTTTATAGCGGCACTTTCGCCCAACAAGCTGTGATCTTCAGTGCCAGTTTCAGCCTGCGATATTTCGGCGTTTATCATCATTAATTGATGTGCAAGACGCGCTTTTAATAAACTGATATCACATGGCTTTGGGATAAAATCAACGGCACCGAGTGTCAGGGCATGCTGAATATTTTCCTTATCGCTCTGTCCGGATAACACCAGAATTTTCATGTTTGGATTGAAAGATATCAACTCGTTAATCAATTCAAAACCTTCATCTGGATTGTGCGGCAGGGGCGGAAGACCCAGATCCACCAGAGCCAAAGAGGGAACATCATCAAGTCGCTGCACTAACTTTCTAGCTTGTGCGCGAGACTCTGCTGTGTGTACCTGAAACTCGCTTTGCAAAACCATGGACAATGACTCGACGATAAGCACATCATCATCAATCAGCAAAAGTTCTGGTTTTGCTGGTTTTTTACTGGAGGCTTGGCCCGCCGATTTGGACAATGATCTTTCTCTAGCTATCTTGTTACTGGGAACATACAGGCAAGACTAAAAGACGGCAAGCTTGAGCTATACCAAATACAAGGTAATTATTTTTTGTCCAGACCGAGGTTCTTCCAAATCGCCTCTGAGGCGACCGACTGATTCATCGTGTAAAAATGTAAACCAGGCGCGTCGTTAGCCAAAAGCTTTTCGCAAAGACTAGTAGTAACCTCAATGCCAAACTCAAGGATAGCCTTACGGTCATCGCCAAAATCCCGTAGCCGCTGCAGTATCCAGCGCGGTATTTCCGCCCCACAGGCCTCTGAAAATCTTACTAGCTGCGTGCAGTTGGTAATCGGCATAATGCCAGGCACTATGGGGATATCAATGTCCAACGCTTTACAACTATCCATAAAACGAAAATAGGCATCAGCATTATAAAAGTACTGAGTGATAGCACTGTCCGCTCCCGCCTCTACTTTCCTTTTAAAATTGTTTAGATCATCAGTCGCCGTCTTTGCCTGAGGGTGAAACTCTGGATAGCATGCAACATCAATGCGAAAATAGTCGCCTGTTTTCTTACGAATGAATTCAACCAGCTCATTTGCGTAACGCATAGACCCCGTGGCCACCGATCCTGATGGGAGATCGCCTCTCAAGGCGACAATATGCTTAAACCCACTGTCTTTGTATTGAGCTAGAACCTCTTCAAGCTCCTCAATAGCTGAGCCAACACATGACAAATGTGGTGCCGCGTCAATACCCGTTTTCTCTTTAATATTAACAACTGTTTCGAAGGTTTTATCACGAGTGCTACCACCAGCACCATAGGTCACTGAAAAAAATGCTGGCCGTAATTTCGCCAAACGATCTTGCGTTTCCCGCAATTTTGCCTTCGACTCAGGTGAGCGTGGCGGAAAGAATTCAAAACTGAATCCCGCTTTGTGTTTGTTCTTCGTTTCCATATTACCTTTGCTGTTATAAGTCGCTCGTAGGGCAGCTTAATGCTCTACGAGCGATTCTTGATTGCGGAAACTATTAGTAGCGGTAACGCTCCGGTTTGTAAGGCCCATCGACTGATACGCTAATATAATCAGCCTGCTCCTGTCTGAGTTTCGTCAAGTTCACTCCGATACGATCGAGATGCAATCGAGCAACTTTTTCATCCAGGTGTTTCGGTAGCACGTACACATCTTTTCCATATTGACCGTTTTGACAAAATAATTCGATCTGCGCCAACACTTGATTGGTAAACGAGTTTGACATGACAAAACTTGGATGGCCCGTACCGCAACCAAGGTTTACAAGGCGGCCTTTGGCTAACAGGATAATACGTTTACCATCGGGGAAAATGACGTGATCTACTTGCGGTTTAATCTCATCCCACTCATATTTTTCCAGACTGGCAACATCAATTTCATTATCAAAATGACCTATATTACAAACGATGGCCTGATTCTTCATTTTCGCCATGTGATCATGCTGAATCACATTAAAGTTTCCGGTGGTAGTCACGAAGATATCGCCCTGGTCACAAACCTCATCCATTCGTACAACACGGTAACCTTCCATCGCAGCCTGCAGAGCACAAATGGGATCCACCTCCGTCACCCATACGGTTGCACCAAGACCACGAAGTGATTGCGCGCAACCCTTACCCACATCACCGTAACCCAGCACTATCGCAACCTTGCCTGCGATCATTACATCTGTGGCTCGCTTGATTCCATCAACCAGGGATTCACGACAGCCATAAAGGTTATCGAACTTGGACTTGGTAACCGAATCATTAACATTGATGGCCGGAAAAGGAAGCTCACCTTTCTTGACCATTTGATAAAGACGGTGCACACCCGTAGTGGTCTCTTCTGTGACACCTTTGATACTGGCAAGTGTGCGAGAATAAAAACGGCCATCCTCTGACAATCTCTTTTTAATCGCGGCGAAAAGAAAAGTCTCTTCCTCAGAACCCGGCTTATCCAGCACTGAAATATCTTTCTCGGCTTTAGTGCCAAGGATTAACAACATAGTGGCATCCCCGCCATCATCGAGAATCATGTTCGGCGCCCCGCCATCATGCCATTGCATAATTCGGTGAGTATAATCCCAGTACTCTTCCAGCGTTTCTCCCTTTACTGCAAACACCGGAATATTTTGATCGGCTATTGCCGCCGCTGCCTGATCCTGGGTGGAGAAAATATTACAGGATGCCCAACGCACTTCCGCACCTAGAGCCACCAATGTCTCGATCAACACCGCGGTCTGGATGGTCATATGCAGGGAACCTGCTATTCGAGCACCTTTTAGAGGCTGCTCAGCTGAATATTCTTCGCGGATAGACATAAGACCAGGCATTTCGGTCTCGGCTATGCGGATTTCTTTGTGTCCCCATCCAGCCAAAGACAGATCGGCTACATGGCAATCGGAAAACAGAGTGTCGCTCGCTACGTTCATATTGGTTACCTCCAACATATCTAGCGAGCGCCGTTTTGAATCTTGCCGCACCAGTCCAAGCCTGGCGACTTTATAAAGTCATCGCAGCGCTCCTTGGACTTACGGTTTGTTAGTATGCTGCTATATCGCAGTTACATCAGGCGGGCAAGTATAGTACTCCAGCTTCGCTTGTTCCAGTCCTGAGACTTATTTGTGCAAAACTTACGCTGCAATCGACTCGTTGCCGCTTAACTCATGCCAACTGCACTTAGCAAAGCACCTGTCTTGTCAGTTTTTTCCCAGGGTAAATCTTGATCATTACGACCAAAATGCCCATAGGCTGCCGTATTTCGGTAAATGGGGCGGAGTAAGTCAAGCATGGCGATCAGACCTTTTGGCTTAAGATCGAAGACTTCACGCACCGCTGCTATCAATTTTTCATCGTCAACCTTACCCGTTCCAAAGGTATCGACATTAATAGATGTTGGTTCGGCAACACCAATAGCATAGGAAACCTGGAGTTCACAACGATCTGCCAAACCCGCGGCGACAATATTTTTCGCCACATATCGCGCAGCGTAGGCGGCTGATCGATCCACTTTAGAGGGATCCTTGCCTGAAAATGCGCCGCCACCGTGCCTTGCCATGCCACCATAAGTATCAACGATGATCTTTCGCCCGGTCAGTCCACAATCGCCCATGGGTCCACCGATAACGAAACGACCTGTGGGATTAATGTGATACCTGGTGTCCGCGCTCAACCACTTTGCGGGTAGTACTGGCTTGATAATTTCCTCCATAACCGCCTCACGTAATTCAGCAATGCCGATATCCGGGCTATGCTGTGTAGATAGAACCACGGCATCAATGGCACTCGGCTTGCCCTCTTCATAACGAAAGGTTACCTGACTTTTGGCGTCGGGCCTTAGCCACGGCAAGCTTCCACTTTTCCTAACCTCTGCCTGGCGCCGCACCAGACGATGTGCATAATCAATGGGAGCCGGCATTAAGGTATCTGTGTCATTACATGCATAGCCGAACATCAAGCCCTGATCCCCGGCACCTTGCTCGTGCTCATTAGCCTCGTCCACACCCATAGCGATATCTGGCGATTGCTTGTCAATAGAAACCATAACCGCGCATGACTCCCAATCAAAACCCATATCGGAACTGTTATAGCCAATTTCTTTTATGGTTTGTCTTGCAACATCCGCCATATCAACATAGGTAGTGGTAGTGATTTCACCCGCCAGCACTACCATGCCAGTGGTTACCAGGGTCTCGCAGGCCACCCTCCCGGCAGGATCATTGGCTAAAATCGCATCAAGAATGGCGTCGGAAATTTGGTCCGCGACCTTGTCTGGGTGTCCTTCCGAGACAGATTCGGAGGTAAATAAATAACTGTTCTGCATGAATACTACCTTCTGATAATAATTTTGAGCGGGGCATTCTATCTTGAAACGGGTAATTTTGATATGTTCACCAAAGACATGCCTATCGTTATTGATGTCCCGAAGAGTTCATCTCTTAGTATCCAGGCTTAATCTCACATTACACTGCTCTTTCCTTGCCACTGATTACGAGCTGAGAGACAATAGCCGCCCCTGCAATTCAGGGATGACGCTACCCACCCCAAAAGGTGTGGGAGGTCAAAGTGATTAGTACAAGTTAAGATCCACTTTTCCTTGCGCTCCGGTTGACACGTTCTGCTTTTATCCAATCGGCATGGATCATTAAATATCAAAATACACGAACCTACCATGGAGACCACAATGCTCTCGAGGCGAGAACTGGCCAATGCTATCCGCGCACTAAGTATGGACGCGGTTCAACGCGCCAATATTGGTCACCCTGGGGCTCCCATGGGCATGGCCGATATGGCAGAAGTGCTATGGAATGATTTCCTCAAACATAATCCAGGCAATCCCGGCTGGGTCGATCGCGATCGCTTTGTCATGTCCAATGGTCATGGCTCAATGTTGATGTATGCCTTATTGCACCTTAGCGGCTATGCACTTTCCATGGACGACATTAAGGACTTTAGACAATTACACTCCAAAACGCCTGGTCACCCTGAGTTTGGCTATACCCCGGGCATTGAAACCACTACCGGGCCTCTGGGGCAAGGACTGGCTAACGCTGTAGGATTCGCTCTCGCCGAGCGCACAATGGCAAATCAATTCAACCAGGATGACATCGCTATTGTTGATCACTATACCTATGTCTCCGTAGGCGATGGCTGTTTGATGGAAGGCATTTCCCATGAAGCCAGCTCTCTGGCGGGAACCCTTGGACTGGGTAAACTTATCGCACTCTATGACAGTAACAAGATTTCTATTGATGGTGATATCGAGGGCTGGTTTACCGAAGATGTCGCGGCCCGCTTCGAAGCTTATCACTGGCATGTCATTCGTGAGGTGGACGGGCACGATCCTGAACAGGTGAAAGCTGCCCTGCAAAGCGCTCAGACCGTTACTGACAAACCTTCTCTGATTTGCTGTAAGACCATCATCGGTTGGGGCTCGCCAAATAAACAGGGCAAAGAATCCAGTCACGGGGCACCTCTAGGTGAAGACGAAGTGGCGCTGGTGAGAGAAACCATCGGTTGGCACTATCCGGCCTTTGAGATCCCGGACGAGCAGTATCAGGCCTGGGATGCACGGAAAGCGGGGGAACAAAAGGAATCTGAATGGCAAAAGAAATTCGAGGCCTATGAGGAAAAATACCCGAAACTGGCTGCGGAATTTCAACGGCGCATGCACGGTGAGCTACCAGAAGACTGGCAAAAAACCTGCGAGACGTTTATCCAAAGTAGTGCAGAAAAAGCGGAATCAATTGCGTCCCGTAAAGCCTCTCAAAATGCACTCAACGCCTATGGTCCTATCCTGCCGGAGCTGTTTGGTGGATCAGCAGATCTCACCGGTTCTAACCTGACCGCATGGTCGGGTTCAAACTGGTTAAACCATGGCGCCCTCGACGGCAACTATCTGTCCTATGGCGTACGAGAATTCGCCATGGTGGCGATAAACAACGGCATGGCGCTGCACGGTGGATTTATCCCCTATGGCGGCACGTTTCTTATCTTCTCCGATTATGCTCGCAACGCTTTACGTATGGCGGCGCTGATGAAACAACGAAATATCCTCGTCTTCAGTCATGATTCCATTGGCCTTGGAGAAGACGGCCCCACACATCAGGCAGTGGAACAAGCGGCGAGCTTACGCCTTATCCCAAATATGTCGGTCTGGCGTCCCTGTGACGGTGTAGAAACTGCCATCGCCTGGCAAGCGGCGATAGAGAATAAGAACAAACCCACCTCTTTGCTTTTATCACGGCAAAACCTCCCGCACATCGAGCGATCGCTGGAACAAATCGAACTAATTCATCGAGGCGCATACGTGCTGATCGAGAGCGAGGGAAGTCCAGACGCCATAATCATCGCCACCGGCTCAGAGGTAGGCATTGCGGTAGAAACAGCCCAGCAATTAAAGCAGAAGGGACGCAATATTCGCGTAGTCTCAATGCCATCATGTGATACTTTTGATGCGCAGGATGAACATTATCGCAGTACAGTATTACCCCCTGATTGTCGTATTCGCATTGCCATCGAAGCGGGTAGTCCCGATTACTGGCGTAAGTATGTTGGTCTGGATGGAGATGTTCTTGGCGTAGCAACTTTTGGTGAGTCAGCACCAGCGCAACATGTCTATGAGCACTTTGGTATAACAACGACAGGCTTGTCTGAGTTGGTAGAAAAGAATCTTACAAAACATATAGAAAAATAATTGGAGTAATAAGCATGACAATAAAAGTAGGCATTAACGGATATGGAAGAATCGGTAGAAATATTCTCAGAGCTTTGTATGAATCGGGTCGCAACGATGAATTTCAAATAGTGGCGATCAACGATCTTGGCGATGCGGCGACCAATGCGCATTTAACCCAATACGATACCGCCCATGGTAAATTTCCCGGCACGGTTTCCGTTGACGGCGAGTACATGGTCGTTAATGGCGATAAAATCCGGGTGCTGTCTGAGCGCAACCCAGCTGATTTGCCCTGGGGAGAATTAGGGGTCGATGTTGTGCACGAATCTACCGGCTTTTTTGCCAGCAAGGAAAAAGCCAGCGGTCATCTTCAGGGCGGCGCTAAAAAAGTGATTATTTCCGCTCCTGGCGGGAATGATGTTGATGCGACTGTCGTTTACGGTGTGAATCATCATGTTTTAAAAGCATCAGACACCGTTATTTCAAATGCCTCTTGCACCACGAATTGCCTGGCGCCACTGATCAAGGTTTTACATGAAAATATCGGCGTTGTTAGCGGCACCATGACCACCATACATGCCTATACCAATGATCAGGTATTAACTGATGTGTATCACACCGACCTACGTCGCGCTCGTTCAGCAACCATGTCCATGATCCCGGCATCAACCGGCGCTGCAGCTGCGGTGGGTTTGGTTTTGCCGGAGCTGAAAGGCAAGATCGATGGTTATGCGGTGCGCGTACCAACAATTAATGTCTCTATGGTCGACCTCAGTTTTGTTGCTGCAAGAGAAACCTCTACCGACGAAATTAACAAACTGATGAAAGCCGCGTCCGAAGGCGAACTCAAAGGGGTATTGGCTTACAACGACAAACCACTGGTCTCGATTGACTTCAATCACGACCCCGCATCATCGAGTTACGATGCCTCCCTGACCAAGGTGATTGAAGGTACCTTGGTAAAAGTCGTGTCCTGGTATGACAACGAATGGGGCTTCTCCAATCGTATGTTGGATACAACATCTGCATTGATGAACGCATCCTGAGCCTAATGGCCAAACTGAAAGGGATTCATGATGTAGATCTGGCTGGCAAGCGAGTTCTAATACGCGTCGATTACAATGTTCCGCTTACGGACGGCACGGTCGATGACGACACTCGTGTGCGAGCAACCTTACCCACACTACAACAGATCCTCGAGGCTGGTGCCTCTGTCATGTTGATGTCACATCTTGGTCGTCCTAAAGAAGGTGAATTCGACGCCTCATCTTCGCTCCTGCCGGTCGCCTTATGTTTGTCATCATTGCTTAACAAAAATGTGCCTTTAATACCTGACTGGATAAACGGCGTCGATATTTTACCGGGTGAGATTGTGATGTTGGAGAATGTGCGTTTCCAAAACGGCGAGCTTAAAAATAGTGATGATTTGGCAAAAAGAATGGCGGCATTATGTGATGTGTTCGTAAACGATGCCTTTGCTACGGCACATCGGGCGCAGGCCTCCACCCATGGCGTTGCCAAATTTGCGCCTGTTGCCTGTGCTGGCCCATTGCTAATGGCTGAGATCGAGGCACTTGGCAGAGCCTTTGAGAATCCAGCTAAACCAATGGTTGCGATCGTTGGTGGATCCAAAGTGTCTACCAAACTAACGGTTTTGAAAACCCTCATGGACAAGATTGACCAATTGATTATAGGCGGTGGTATTGCCAACACCTTTCTAAAAGCTTGCGGTCACAACATTGGCAATTCACTGTATGAAGAAGATCTCGTTCCCGCGGCCTTGGCATTGCTGGCTTCGGCCAAGACACAAGGCAAGCTTATTCCCTTGCCTGTCGATCTTGTTTGCGCAAAGACCTTCAGCAAAGACGCGGATGCGCAAACAAAAATGATAAGTGAGGTTGAGGATGATGATCTGATTCTGGACGTTGGACCACAGACAGCCAAACTCTACGTCGACATACTCAAGCAAGCCAAAACCATTGTCTGGAATGGCCCTCTCGGCGTATTTGAATTTGATGCTTTTGGCAATGGCACGAAAGTGCTCGCCGAAGCCATTGCGCGAAGCGATGCCTTCTCTGTTGCCGGTGGTGGCGACACCTTATCCGCCATCGCCAAATACGGGGTAAGCGAGGGCATTTCCTATATCTCCACCGGAGGCGGTGCTTTTCTCGAGTTTCTTGAGGGCAAACAACTACCCGCTATCGCTATTCTCGAAGCCTCGGAACACTAGTCATATGCGCAGAACCAAAATCATTGCCACGGTAGGGCCCTCTACCGACAAGCCCGGCATGCTGGAAAAAGTGCTCCTGGCTGGCGTTGATCTTTTTCGGGTAAATTATTCCCACCAAAGCCATGCGGACCACGAACGACGTGTTGCCGAAATCCGTAAGGTCGCCGCTTCCCTGAACATGGAAGTCGGCATCATTTGTGATCTCCAGGGCCCCAAAATCCGTATTGAAAAATTTGCCGGTGGCAAGATCCTGTTGGGAGAGGGCGACAGTTTTACCATCAATGCAGAGATGGCAAACGATGCCGGCGACCAGCGCCAGGTTGGCGTGACCTACAAGGATCTTGCGCGCGATGTGAAAGTCGGCAACAAGCTTTTAGTGGATGATGGCAAACTCATCTTAAAAGTAATGGAAATCACCGGCCATCAAGTTAAATGTGAAGTGGTAATGGGCGGAGAGCTGTCCAACAGCAAGGGTATTAATCTGCAAGGTGGGGGCTTGTCTGCTGCGGCTTTAACAGCAAAAGATCAGGAAGATTTGAAGCATGGCGTAAAGATTGGTGCGGACTACTTTGCCATCTCATTCGCCCGCATGGCAGATGACATCCTGGAAGCACGACGATTGCTGGACGCGGAAGGCAGCAATGCCAGCATCATTGCAAAATTTGAAAGGGCTGAAGCACTTGAAAATGCAGAGTCCATTATTGAAGTGTCCGATGCGATTATGATCGCGCGCGGCGACCTGGGTGTCGAAATCGGCGATGCGGCGCTTCCCGCCGTACAAAAACGATTGATCAGGTTAGCTCAGGACATGGATCGCGCTGTTATTACCGCCACGCAAATGATGGAATCCATGATCGACCATCAAATTCCTCTCCGGGCTGAAGTCTTCGATGTGGCCAATGCCGTTCTTGATGGCACAGATGCTGTCATGCTCTCGGGAGAGACCAGCATTGGTTTGTTTCCGGACAAGGTGGTGGAATCCATGTCTCGAATATGTGAAGAAACAGAAAAACAACGTATGACTCGCGTAAGCGATCACAGGCTGAACTTACGCTTTGAACGGATCGATGAGGCCATTGCGATGTCCAGCATGTATGCTGCCAACCACATTGGTGCCAAAGCCATCGCGGCACTCACAGAAACAGGATCCACCTGTTTATGGATGTCCCGAATCAGCTCCGGTATTCCCATCTTTGCATTCACCCGGAATACCTCAACTCTGCGCAAAGTGAAATTGTTTCGCGGTGTTTATCCCGTCCTTTTTGACATCACTCACACCAACCCTCTGGAAGCGAACAAGGAGATAATCGATAACTTGATAAAAAAGGAGATTCTAAGTGACGGCGATTATGTGATCATTACCAAGGGCGATCTCCAGGGACATCGCGGAGGTACAAATAACATGAAAATACTGCAGGTGGGAGAGACGCTCGAGCATACGATTTGAAATCTCCAACACAAGCTCTCGAGTGCTATTTTCACATCACGCTATTAATGCTACTCATCATTACTCATGTATAACTTCGCATAGGCGCCATTTCGATTTAGCAATTCCATGTGGCTTCCGCTTTCAACAATCCTGCTGTTCTCTATAACTATCACACGATCAGCATTTTCGATAGTTGAAAGACGATGAGCGATAATCAGACAAGTGCGATCCTTTCGCACCTCATCCAGGGCAAGTTGTATGGCACGTTCTGACTCGGTATCGAGAGCCGATGTTGCCTCGTCAAGGATCAAAATAGGAGAGTCCTTTAACAAAGCCCTCGCCATAGCAATGCGTTGACGCTGACCACCAGAAAGTTTTGAACCCTTGTCACCGATAGTTGCGTCAAGTCCTGCCGGCAGTTTGGCGATAAACTCCATGGCATGGGCTCTTTCTGCCGCCTTGATAACCTCTTCATCGCTAGCCTCACTCCTGCCGTAGGCGATATTATGTTTTATCGTATCGTTAAACAGGACAATATCCTGGCTTACCAGAGCAATGTATTGTCGTAACTGACTCAAGGGCAGATCGCGTATATCATGCCCGTCCAGCAATATTTTGCCTTCTGTGTGTTGGTAAAAACGTGGCAATAAATTGGCCAGGGTTGATTTACCACTCCCGGATATACCAACAAAAGCAACGGTTTCACCCGCATTGATGACCAGGCTTATGTTTCTCAGCGCTTTGACATCACTATTGTCGTAACTAAAACTGAGATCAATAATCTCAATTTTCCCTTCAAGCCCTGTTAATATTTTACTGCCATTGTCTTCTTCCGCAGGCTCATCAAGCAAGGCGAAGACACTTTCTGAGGCAGCCAATCCACGTTGTATGTGCTCGTTAATTCTGACTAGTCGCTTCAGAGGTCCCAGTATCATCAAAATGGCGGTAAAGAACGAGACGAAGTCATCAACGCGTATGCTGCCAGCTGCGGCCTTTTGAGCTGACAAATAGATTATCGCGGCCAGGGCCAGCGCTGTGACTAGCTGAACCAGAGGACTGCTGGCTATCGCTGCGCTGGAAAATTTCATGGAATAACGACGGTTGTTATTAATCGCCTTCTGGAAGCGTTCTTGCTCTTGCTGCTGTCCACCGTAAAGTTTAACAATACGTTCACCGTTTATTACCTCTCCAAGGATATGGTGAATGTCTCCCATGGAATCCTGCACATTGCGGCTCATACGCCGCAGACGTCGCCTTATTATCAGCAAAAACCCAGCGATGGCAGGCGCTGTAATCAAGGTGATCATGGTCATTTCCCAGTCAATAAAAAGCATCCAGCCGAGCAGGCCCACTATAGTGAGAGAATCTCTGACCAAAACGTTAAGCACATTGGTCGAGGCTTCCTTGATTTGTGTGACATCGAAGGTAAATTTGGAAATTAGGCTGCCACTCGTTTGATGATCGTAGAATCGACTGGGAAAGGTCAGTAGTCTGGCAAACAACAGACCGCGTAAATCCATAATCACCTTGTTTGCCACCCAGTGAAGAGACAGGCCGCTGACATAGTTGGCTATCGCAGCTATCACTGACAACAGGACAAGAGCCACAATAATTTGGGAGACTTTATCTGCATCCTGAGTCAGAAATACGCCTTCTATCATGTACTTGAAAAGTGCGGCCGTAGCTGGATTGGTAACAGCCAACATGACCATCGCCAGAATAGAAATACCAAATACACGCCAATAGGGCCTCACATACTCAAGCAGACGAAGATAGAGATGTAAATCTGTAGATTTGCTTTTTACCATCTATACTAGCCACATAATTATTCTTGATTCCATGAGAGGATTATAACGTAATGCATAAATGCTTCATGTAATGTAAGCAATAAAGCCTTAACTAACGTCCATTAACAGTAATTTTTGCCAGAACATATGTCTAAAAAACACCCCATAGTGGCCGTTACCGGCTCATCCGGATCCGGCACATCGAACGTTAAAACGGCATTCGAGTTTATTTTCCGTGATGAAGGAATAAATCCAGCAATAATTGAGGGAGACAGCTTTCATCGCTACAACCGAAAAGAAATGGATGCGGCCACCAGAAAAGCGGCAGAGGAAAACCTTACCCTTACCCATTTCGGCCCAGAGGGCAATTTGTTTGATGAACTCGAAGCGCTGTTTAAAGGTTATGCGGCCTCAGGTACCGGCAAGCGTCGATATTATGTGCATAATGAAGAGGAAGGCGTCAAACATAACACACCACCAGGCACCCTAACCAAGTGGGAGCCTTTGCCGGACAACACCGATCTGCTTTTTTACGAAGGCTTACATGGCGGACTGGTCACCGACAGTGTCAATATTGATCAACATGTTGATTTATTAATTGGCGTGGTGCCGATTATTAATCTGGAATGGATGCAGAAAATTTATCGAGATCAATCAGTGCGAGGCTACACCGCAGAAGATGCCACCAAAATGATCTTGAGACGCTTGCCAGACTATGTGCATTACATCACCCCTCAATTCTCCCGCACTGACATAAATTTCCAACGAGTACCCACTATTGATACCTCGAACCCTTTTGAACCGGAGCAAATCCCCTCAAATGATCAAAGCCTGTCGGTGATACACATTCGTAACCCGAAAAAATTGCAGGTGGATTTTCGATATCTTCTGGAAATGCTCGATGGCTCTGTGATGTCCACTCCAGACACCATCGTTGTGCCCGCCGGCAAGAACGTCTTTGCCATGCAATTAATTATTAACCCGGTCATTCAGAGGATGATGCACGAACGTGAGAAAAGTTGGGACATGTCCGACAAGAAAAATGTTGTGCAGCGCAATACAAAATAAAGGGTCGAAAATTAGTCGCGGAAGAGTCCGGTTAAACACGCTATACTTCGGAGCGAGATAATTACTAAGGGATCATAACCATGCGTTCTATTCTCGTTCTTAACCCCAAAGGGGGCTGCGGAAAAAGTACGGTAGCAACTAATATTGCCGGCTATTTTGCCTCTCAGGGGAAACGTGTTTCTCTGGCAGATTGTGATCCACAGCAATCCAGCTCAGATTGGCTCTCTATTCGACCCGAATCCGCCGCAAGTATCAAAAATGCGAGTGTGAAAGCTGGCAAAATCGATGTGCCAAGAAGAACTGAGATTCTTATCATCGATACACCGGCCGCCTTGCATGGGCAAAAACTGGCTAACTATGCCAAAGTGAGCCAGACCATTGTCATGCCCATGATGCCTTCACCTCTGGATATAAGGGCCGCAGAGCGCTTTGTCAGTGAACTGTTTTCCTTGCGAAAACTGATTAATCGAAAAATCAAGGTGGCGACCGTCGCCAACCGTGTCAGGGAAGATACTATTGCTGCAGCCAAGCTGGAAAATTATCTGGACGCAATTAAACTCCCCAGTGGACATAAATTACCTTTTATCACTATGCTAAGGGCCACTCAAAATTACATTAAGGCCGCCGAACGTGGATTGAGTATTTTTGAGTTTGCCCCGGCGAAGACAAGCTATGACCGGGAACAATGGCAACCACTGGTACGCTGGCTAAATAGCGTCCGTAGTATGCCCAGTTAGATTTGCGCCTGTCGTCTCCATGGATGGGGACATTCGAGTTGATGACGATGTCAGGGACGGATCAGTATTGTGAAAACAGGTTTAAAGTCGCCAAAGAAGCCTCTCCTGAGACCTCAAAATTGAACGCTGAATCCTGTTGGGCTAATAAGCGCATGACCAACTAATGCAGGTGTATGAATTTATCAGGCAATCTTACCTGCGCTTTCCACGTTAGCATTATCCGAACCTTCCAGTAAGACCATGTTTTTTCTATCATTTAATCCTGTTGCCAGAGCCAGACCTTTTTGAAAGTGCAGGCCTGCAGCAACATGCTCGCCTTGTTGCTCTAGCAATAAAGCCAACTCCTGATACGCTTCGGCGCTGGGCTGTGCCGATAAAGAATCTTGCAGATAGGACTTTGCCTTTCCCCACAGGCTATTGCGTTTACACAATCGTCCCAGAGCCAGTAACAGTGCTGGTTCTCTGGAATGAGCTAATAATAAGCGCTCTGCAAACTGTATTTGTTTTACAATTTTATCACCCTCGACCAGACCATATTGACGAACTAAAGCTTCATCCCAGTTAGCATTCAATGTCTTACGCAATAAGTGCTCGCAATCGCTTGTATCTGGAAAATTAAATCGAGCATCTACATATTCTTTTATCAGATAATTCTCTCCTTTTAATTTGCGCGGAATGTTTTCCCATTCCCGGTCCAGACGAATGCGATCACGCACTTCAGCCGCCTCGCGCAATAAGCCCGCATAAACTGCCAACCGTCTCTCCTTGAGTTGTTCTGCCGGAAGAAGCTTTTTGCATTTGGGATCATTCAGCAAGCGCAATGCCTCCGGCCATTCCTTTAGTTCCGTCGCGGCCTCCAGCAACAAGCCCTTGGCGTCGTCCTGAGCGGACGGATCCTTGACGAGGTGTTTTAAAGTGGCGTAAGCCTGTTCTGTCTGGCTTTCTGAAAGTTGAAGTTTAGCTTGCGTCAGCCCAATCGCCAGAGCTGCCTCTGGACTGCTTTCGTGAGCAAGACGTAGATAATGATCACGACGCAAAATGGCACCCAGATGTTGAGCCGCTCTAGCTGCCGCAAGATAATTAACCAACGGCAATCGACTGTGTCTGGCGCCACGTTGAAACGACTCTTCCGCCTTTGGCCAATCCCCTTCAAGGGACGCAAGAATGCCCTGACTTAAATATTTTTCCGAACGTTGATAACGTCGATTCAATGACCAGCGATTTACATTCTTTGGCAAACGTATTAATCCACCAAGCAGGCGAAATACAAAGTAAGTCCCAACAAACAGAACGAGCAAAATAAGCACAAATAAACTCATGCTCATCTGGATATTGTAGCCGGCGTAGGAAAAAATCATCAGACCAGCATCTCGAGACAGCAAGGTACCAATACCTATAGCCGCTAACAAACCTGACAATATTATGATTAGCAAACGCACGTCTCTAGGGCTCCTGCTCCAATGTTTGATCTTCAACAGCTGGCTTGTCCATTTGCTGATTTATTTGCGTTCTTGAGTCTTTTAATTTCGCATATGCGCGTATCGACTCAAGAGATGAAGAAATATCGGGTAGCACAGGATTTAATTCAAGCCCCTCCATCTTTGACAAGGACTCCAATATGTTGCTCACACCATTATCCCTGACATTGAAGTAATCCTTTAGCCACGCGCTGACTATTTCAACTGACACATGCAGGTTCTCAGTATCTCTCCGTAACACGGCGTAACGTGCCGATTCGAGTTGTAAGCGCAGGTTCTGATAAAGAAAATACTCCTGTTCAGGCATTAAAGTGGCAAGCGTCTGTTCACCTTGTCGCGATATTTTCACCAGGCTCTTTAGCTCCCGCCATACCGACGAAAGAAACTTTTTCCAGGTGCTGCGGCCTTCTTCGATGTCGCTATTTTGCACAAGGGTTTCTGTAACATTCACTTGTTTTAGAGGTAAATCGTGAACCCTTCCAACAAGATCAGACAGGAACAACACCAGTCCACTTATATCCACCGCATCAACAGCCATTAATGCATTGATGTCGCCTGTTAGTTGTTGTCGTACTGGCAACAAACCAGGATCATTATTGTTCTTTAATCTGTCATCTGCGGCCTGCATAGCAGCGAGAGCGGTGGGCACATCTGCCTGCAGTTGAATAAGATGCGTTGCGATGATTAACAAGTGCTCAATCTCTGCTAGAGCCCAATCAAGGTTTCCTCTGTCTTGCGCTCTGTATAACGCATCGACACTTTCAGATATTGCTTGTTGCTGCTGCTGAACACTGACTATCTGGTTCTGGAATTGCTGATTCGCTTGTTGTGATTTCGCAAGACCAGGTTCAAGGCTTGAAAGCCTTGCTTCAATTGGTGCAAGCGTAGACGCTAGAACCTGGGAGCCAGTCTTCAGCTTGTCCATTTGAAAATAGACCCAAACAGATAGCCCAATAGATAAAAACACCATTAGAGCGACCAGGCTAAATCCCAGGGCAGAGCCGCTTTTGCTTTTTTTAATCGGCTGGTCTGCTTCATCCACCTCCCCGGATTTTGCCTCATCGTTCATCATTGTGCGCCTCAAACATTTGCATTAGTGCTACCATAAAATCATCATCACTGTATCCATTTGCTACCTTGATCTCAGCACTGAAGCCCATGGCTTCAGCTATGTCCTTTAAACGCGGACTTATCACAACAAGTCGCGTATTTAAAAACAAAAATCTCTCTTCTTCCGCCGTCATCTCCAGAAGGTTCTTCAGGCCCTCGGCACTGGTCACTAACACCGCATCGGGCTTATCCACTCG
>JBLIML010000052.1:0-19783 GCA_047638675.1 Planctomycetota bacterium
GACGAATTGTAGGGTCGAATTCATTCGACCGCGGAGGCCGAGTTGTTGGCATGCGGCCGAATGAATTCGACCTGGCACTTTAACCGCGTTCCGTTTTGCCTTGATCTGTTTATTTTCGTTGGTCGAAACGCCGGCCAACAATAGCACTTGCGATATTAATTTTCTGTATATCGATTGCACCACCGGCGATGCCCCAGCCCCAGGCATCACGCAAGCGTCGCTCCATCGGGTATTCTTTGGAATAGCCGTAAGCACCCAATAATTGCATGGCGTTGCCGGTAACCGTTCTTGCAATTTCATTTGCGTAACATTTGGCGATGGAGGACTCTTCGATGCTTGGCAGGCCCTTTTCGGCATTGGACGCTGCTCGGTAAATCAATAATCTCGCGGCATCAACTTGCATACGCATTTCCGCTATCTTGAGTTGCACGGCCTGAAAATCAATAATTGGTTTGCCGAATTGTTTTCTTTCCTGCACATAGGCAATCGCATCCTGCAAAGATCCTGAGGCCTGAGCCAGGGCCATGGTGGCGTTTCCACAGCGCTCGAGATCAAAGGCTTCCATGAGTTTTTTGAAGCCACCGGCTGGAACGATCACGTTATCTTCAGGCACCGCGACATTGTCAAAGAATATATCGGAAGAGGGGACGCCGCGAAAACCCATCAAGGATTCTTTCTTTCCAAAGCTCAAGCCTTCAGCACCTTTTTCTACGAGTACGGCGCCGATGCTTTTTGCCCCAGGTTCATCTGAAAGCCTGCAATAAACGACGTAGCCATCAGCGTGGCCACCACCTGAGCACCAGCGCTTGGTACCATTAATTGTGACCACACCGTTTTCAATTACACCGCGAGTCGTCAAATCGGTCAATGCCGATCCGGCATGGGGCTCTGACATCGCAACCGCCACCAGCATATCGCCGCGACATACCGCCGGAACAATACGCTGTTTGAGTGAATCGGAGCCAAATTTTTCTATAGCGCGAACAGGACCGACAGAGGATTCGAATATGGGAAAAGCAATAGCGGAGGAAATTTGCCCAAATTCTTCCAGGACGATCAAGGCCTCAAGATTACCCAGTCCCAAACCACCAAGTGATTCTGGTACATTAATTCCAAGGAAGCCCATATCGGCGTATTCCTTGATAAGCTCGCGGCTGGGTGGCTCCTCGCTCAATTCAATCTCTTCGGCTAGCTCAGGAAGCTTTTCTCTGGCGAAACGGCGCGCAGATGCTTGCAATTGTTTTTGATCATCGGTGAGTTGAAAATTCATTATTGTTTTATTTTTCCGCGAATCTACATCGGTGTTGGTTTAGAGGTATATGCAGCAGTATACAATGATAGAACGAAGACAGTACTACCAGAGAGTTAGAGTTTTCCGTAGATATTTTCAATTTTACATATGCGGATCTGCCAGTCTTCCAACCAGGTAGAGCGGGCTTTGTTTTTGGCAGCAATGTGATCGCTATTTTTTCTCCAGGTATCAATTGCTTCGAGAGATTCGTAATAAGCTATGGAGAGCGTAAACCCGCCTATGGATGCAGATTCAAGACCGAGATAGCCTTCAACCTTTTGTGCATTCTCATACATGATGGCAAGCATATCCTCGTGTCCCTTTTCGTCGACTCCGCTACTGATAGAGGGAAAGATAACGGCATATGCGCCTACCGGCAGGTTCTTTAATATCGGAGACATCAATAGTTTCTCTTATGTGGTCATTTTCTGTAAAAGTTCGTCAACCGGTTTGGTCCAGTCTTTATTAACGTTAACGCGCGTTTTACCCCAGCCTTCCTGATAGGTACATAATATTTCCTGGGTCAGGGCAGTGCGGGTCAATTTCCAATCGCCATTAATTTTTATCATTGTGTCATCATAAGCACCCGCAACCCATACGGGGTCATATTCGCTACTCTTCGAATTAAAAACCGTTGCCGCTTCAAATAAATACCAACGAGCGCTGGCCGACTGACAGTCTTCTGCAACTTCGATTGTTATAGGCAGGAGACAGTGAAACATCCAGGTGAAGGGATTGACCTCAAGGAAAGCCCGAATTTCAGCGTGACCATTGAGTACTGTACCCCAATTGACGATTTCCATGATGCCGTCTTCAGTATAAAGGCTGAGAAACTTGTCGATATCCATACTGGGGTCAGCTGCAATGGCAGATCCTTGTTTCAAGTTTTTAATTTCTTCAATCGCCTCCAGGCGTTCGAGTCGTTTCAGGATGGCATCCATCTTGTCATTCTCGCTCATAAGAGATTCTCCACTTAGCTTTGTTTAATGTTTGTGTGCACGCAGTAAAGGCATGATGTGGTCCGCAAATAATTGCTGTGTTTTTAAACATTGTTCGCGTTTCAAATCGCCGAAATGACTGATGATGATTAATTCTTCAAAACCAAAATCATCATAAAGATCCACTAATTGTTGGCCGACTTCCTCAGGATTTCCAACAAAGACGATGCCGTTTTCGATGAGTTCGTCGTAGTTCATCGCACCAATTTTCGGCATAAAATCCATGGTGTAAAATTTGTAGCCAGCATTCTCCATGCGTTCCCGTTCGGCATCCGTCTTTGGCGAAATAGTCAATTGTGGGCCAACATTATATTGCACAAATTTCTCCACACTGTGTCTGGCTTCTTTGTGTGCGGTGGCGCTGTCTTCGTTGATGTAAATGGCTTTGATAAATCCTACATAGGGTGTGGTGCCTGCTTCCGCACAGGCATCCCGGTAGACTTTTACCGGTTCATTAAATACAAAACTGGGTGCGGGGCCACCGACCACAATGCCCCATTCTTTCTGTGCGGCCATGGTGAACCATTTTGCACTTGTGCCTACCTGGAATATTTTTGGATGCGGTTTCTGGTAGGGCTTTGGTACAACCGATATGTTCTCGACATTGTAATGTTTGCCGGAATACGAAAAACGTTCTTCGGTCCAGGCCAATTGCAAAATTTCCAGGCTTTCAATATACCTGTCCATACTTTCTTCCATGACGACATTGCCCGGTTCACATAACCAGGGATGACCCCGACCGACACCGCACTCAAGACGTCCCTTCGTTAACTGGTCAACCATGGCAATCTCGCCAGCCAGGACCATGGGATTATGCAGGGGCAGGGTATGACACAGGGCGCGAAAACGGAGGTTTTTGGTGCGTTCAGCCAATGCCGTAAAAACAGCAAGAGGGTTTGGATTAATCGCGAACTGCTCATAAAAAGGATGTTCCAGCGTGGTAAAAACATCGAATCCCTTTTTATCAGTATCTTCGGCAATCGCCATCACATCATCAATGACCTCTGCGTGATCGTAACCCGGAGGACATTGGAATTCGACATAGCTGCCGAAGCGTAATTTATCAGACATGTTTTATTTTCTAGTTTGTAAGTTTGTTTAAATGAAGGAGCAGTTCTTTGTTTTGTCCCGTTTTGTTTGATGAGAATAGTTGAAATATAGGAGACGGCACTCCGCCGCATAGTGCTTCCAGGCCATGATTCTTCTAATTCTCTAGCTATTCAAGTTTTCCCTATTACGGGGCGAAATACAACCCGGATTCCAGTCTAAAGACCTAATTATTCATAAAATTGTTCACAAAAAAGGATAGTTTACACAGGCGGTTATTGACTATACTGTCGAAATTCGAAACATCGTCATTTGAGGAGAATACGTATGTGTGCAGCCGTCGCCGAAGATCGTCGCTGGGCCAAAGTCTACCCCTGGTTAGGTGAAGAGCCTGTGCCGACCGAGCCTTGCATTTCTGAAGACATTTACCAGCAGGAAGTCGAAAAAGTCTTCAAGAAAGTCTGGTTGAATGTAGGCCGGGCCGAGGAAGTGCCTGAACCGGGTTGTTACAAGCTAAAGAGACTCGATTTTGCCAGCACGACGGTGTTATTGATCCGTGGCAAGGATAATCAAATCCGGGCCTTCCACAACACCTGCTCACATCGTGGTAATACCGTGGTTGTGCCGGAAGGTGAGGCCGATAGTTTCGGAAAAAAGGCAGCCTTTAGCTGTCGATTTCATGGCTGGACCTATAACGATCAGGGGGAATTAATCGGCGCTCAGGACGAAAAAGGCATGCCGCCCTGTTTTAAGAAATCAGAAAATGGTCTCACCCCTATCAACTGTGAAATCTGGGAGAACTTTGTCTTTATCAATCTGGACGAGAAACCGGCTGTTGGCTTACACGAATATCTCGGCGAGATGGGAAAGCACTTTTCCGGTTTTCCCTATAACGACATAACCCATTGTTACAGCTACTACACCTACCTGGATACCAACTGGAAAGTGGGAGTCGATGCCTTTGCGGAGGCTTATCACGTCAATACTATCCATGCAGGCTCTTTTCCCGGCACCTTTTCTACCGGTTTGCAGATGATCAAATTATTGGGCGATCACAGAACCACAGCGGTTTGTTTTAACCCGCCCAAAAATACACCACCGGTTGCAGGATTGGCACAATCCAAAGCACGTGGCTCTCTGGTAAACAAGGTAGCAGAAACAATTTTGCCGCCAACGATCAATGACGAAAAACGAGATGACTATGCGTTTGAATTGAGTGTCTTTTTTCCGAACTGGTTATTGCATGTCTCTGAGGGGATCTGGTTTACCCATCAGTTCTGGCCGATTGGTCACAACAAGACACTTTGGGAAGGCAAGTATTATGTAAAAGAGCCACGCACCAACAGTGAAAAGTGGGCTCTGGAGCACGCTATGGTTGTTCAACGTAATGCCTGGTTGGAAGACACGGCAACAATGGAGGGTACATTCTTTGCGCTTAAATCAGGTAGCAAAAAATTTATGCACCTGCATGACGAAGAGATTCTGGTTCGTCATGGTTACCATGTGTTGGACAAATACCTGAATAAAGAAGAAGGGAAATAGTCATGGCACAACTTTTACCTGAGGGATTTGAGCATCTGGAAACATGGGCGGTCGAGTGGGCCATGGCCACGCAGAATATGCGTTGGGATAAACGATTGAAATCTAGTCGCGAGGACTTGATTGCATTTTACCAGGCTATCCAACCGGAGCTGGAACGTATTCTGGACCATGCGGATAAATTTGAGATTGGAAAACTGCCGGAGCAATCGGCGCGTTTATATGACATGGGATTAATGGTTGCCGAGATCGCGCCGAATGTCGAATTATACGACGGCGATCCGAATGTCCCTCACAGCTTTGATGAAAAACGATTTATTGCTGTCAACGGTAATGAGCGGCATTAAACATGTCGACTGAACTCGAACATCAAGTCGCCTGGCTCACCGCACTGGAAAATATCAGAAGAGTGATCGCAATCTATGCAAAAGCAGGAGACGATACTAACAATCCCAAAGTGATGGCCTCGATATTGACGGAAGATGCACATTGGGAATGCGAAGGTTTTGGCAGTTTTGATGGCAGGGACACTATCACCCATGAACTCGCCAAAGTCGGTCAGGAACGCATACTCTGGTCACTGCATTATCCTGTCTCTCCTATTATCGATGTTGCCGACGATCTGGATTCGGCGCATGCTTTCTGGTGGTTATGGGAATTGACAAAAATGCGCGCCGACGATGGTAGTGAAGAAAATAACTGGCTGGGCGCGACTTATGATTGCGATTTCGTGCGCGCAGCAGATGGCTGGAAGATTAAGCACATGATTCTTAATATCAAAAAAGTTGTGCCTTATGAAGATGTGCCAAGTGCCGCAATCTAATAATTAATAAAAAAAGGTAGCACTTCGCTATCGATGACTGAGGAGGTTTAATGTCTACCAAAGCAGATACATACATAAAAATCGATCGGAGCAAGCAGCTCGGCGATGAGCAGGATGTGGGTCACAATCGTTGGCACCCTGATATCAAACCAGTGGCAGAGGTCGATCCCGGACAAATCATTGGTATCGAAACGCGTGATGCTTTCGATGGTCAATTTAATCATGACACGGATGAAACAGAAGTGGCAGGCTGCAATCTGCATCTTGTTCACCCCTTAACGGGCCCCGTCTACATTAACGGTGCCGAGCCCGGTGATTTGCTTGAAGTCAAAGTTGAGGAAGTTGCAGCGCAGCCTTTTGGTTTCACCGTTCAAATACCAGGATTTGGTTTCCTTCGCGATGTTTTTACCGAGCCACACATTATTCATTGGGATATCGCCAACGGCAGCGCCACGTCAAGGGATTTGCCCGGCGTGAAAATTCCAGGTGCACCTTTCATGGGGGTGATAGGTACTACGCCATCCCATGAACTACTTGAACAGATCAACAAGCGGGAAACGGAATTACAGGAACGCGGTGGTGCGGTGCTTTTACCCGATGCCAAGGATGCCGTACCAGGAGATGCGGGTATAGCCAGTAAGGCGGTACGGACCATTGCCCCTCATGAAACCGGAGGTAATGTCGACATAAAACAATTAACCGCGGGCACAACGCTACGTATTCCGGTTTATACAGAAGGTGCTCTGTTTTCTGTCGGTGATGCGCATTTCGCCCAGGGCGATAACGAAAGTTGTGGTACGGCTGTGGAAATGGGGGCGACTTTTTATGGTTCCTTCAACCTGTTAAAAGGTGTCGCCAAAAAACGCAATATCACTGATCTGCAGTTTTATCGTGATGATTATTTTATGCCCCCGGAGATGGCCGTTCCCCAACGCTTTTTTGCGACTACGGGTCAATCCTATACTCGTGACGGCGTCGCTCAGTCAGAAGATACAACCCTGGCTGCAAGGAATGCCTTGTTAAATATGATCGAGTACCTGGTCACAGAGCGCGGATATACCGATCAACAAGCTTATGCAATTTGTAGTGTCGCTGTTGACCTGAAAATATCAGAGATGGTGGACGTGCCCAACTTTGTAGTTTCAGCCTTTTTACCTTTGGATATTTTTACGGAGTAGAACATGGCGACAACAGCGGATGATCTTAAACGGGCAATGCCCTTTACTACGCGATATCCAGAGCTTGGCACGGGTCCTATAGATGTTGCACCACTAATCGACCCTGATTTATTCGAATTAGAGCGAGAGAAAATATTTGGGAAAACATGGTTGTATGTCGGGCGCGAAGAAGAATTGCCGGAGCCAGGTGATTATAAAATCCGTCAGATTGATGTGGCGTCTACCTCACTTATTATCGTTCGCGATAAAAGCGGCAAGATAAATGCCTTTCATAACCTATGCACCCATCGTGGTAACAAACTCATTCAGGAAGACGGTGCACAGACTTTCGGCAGCGCCAACAATAATTTGATGATGTGTCGTTTCCATGCCTGGAGTTTTTCTACGGATGGCAAATTACACGGTGTCGCGCGGCAGGAAAACTTTGCCAATCTGGACAAGAGTTGTCTTGGCCTGAAAAGCGTGCATTGTGAACAATGGCAGGGTTTTATATTCATTAATCTGGATAAATCACCGGATAAAACCTTACTTGAATACCTGGATGGCATGGCTGAACAATTTGCAGGCTATCCCTATCACGAATCGACTGTTCGTTATCGTTATTCGACTGTTCTGAATTGCAACTGGAAGGTGGCGATGTATGCCTTCTCCGAGGGCTACCATGTACCGACTATTCATGCAGCGACATTACCGAGTCTTGCAAAGATAGAACATACAGAATTCCAATGTTTCGGCCCGCACAGTACCTCTGCTCTGTATGTGCCGCCAGTGCCCGGGATGGAGCCGACACCGGTAACCGGAAATCTTGGCGGTCGCCTGGCGACATCCGAAAAGCATAAGCCACACCTTGATCTACTTCCTGAAAAAATGAATCCATCGCGTCGTGGTGACTTCCAGTTTGAATTTCCGGTATTTTTCCCGAACCTGGTTTTGCATTTGTGTGCAGGTAATGGCTATCCTGGCATGACTTATTTTCATCACCAGTTCTGGCCAATATCGGTAGGGCAGACGCTTTGGGAAGGCACTAATTATTTTAAACCGCCCACAACGCCGAGTGAGCGGATCGCAATAGCCCATACCAATGCCCTGCACCGTAATGCCTGGCTGGAAGATACCTCCACGATGGAAGATACCTATGCCGCACTTTGTTCAGGACAACTGGATGAGATGATATTAATGGACGAAGAGATCATGATCCGCAATACCCATAAACATTGGCATGACTACATGGGCGTCTAAAGCAGATGAAATCTCTACCAGCAAAATTCGCCGCGATTGAACCCTTCGTCGCAGCATGGTCTTTGGAAAATGAGTTGCTACGTTCACAAAGGCGTTGGTCTGCATCAGTCGAGGAATATGAAGCGTTTTATGATGCCATGTTACCCGTACTGGATGATGTACTAAGTTATCTGGATCAATACAAGCTGGGCGCTATTCCAGATGAGGCCTTGCCTCTTTATCATCTGACCCTCGCTTTTGCCGAAGCCGCTCCTCATAACGAGTTATATGAATGTGCTAATGAAGTACCAAACAGTTTTTCAGCGAGTCGATTTGTTGCTGCGCATGGCGAGCAAATAGACAATTAGGGGCACATTAATATGGAGCTATCACTTGAGCAAAGAATAAGCCGCCTGGAAGATATCGAAGCGATTAAGATATTGATTGCTACTTTTTCCCGTGGTGCAGATGCGAAATGCGATCCGGGAATATTACGACCTATTTTTTGCGACGATGCGGTGTTTGATATAGGCCAGTTTGGCACACTGGAAGGTGGTGACCACATTGTTGACCAGATGCATAATAATACGGACATTGGATTCAACTGGACCTTACATTATCTCATCTCACCTGTTATCGAAATACAAGAAGACCTGAAGACCGCTACCTGTTTTTATTATCTTTGGGAGACAGCAACGCATCCAACGAAAAAAGGAAAGGAAGACAGTTACTGGATAGGGGGCTGGTATGATGCGACTGCCGTGAAAGAAGCTGATAATAAATGGCGATTCAAACATCTTAAGCTGACAATTAAATTGTTGTCACCTTATTCAGAAGGGTGGCAGGAGCCACCAAGTTCCTTTGAAGATCTTGGTTAATATTTGTTAAACACTGGTATTCGCTTCAAGACGCCCTATTCTTTATATCGATAACGTTATTTGACCGTTGAAGTAACTCAACAAAGGGTTGCGGCTTGTCGATACCATAGCCCTGGGCGTAGTTAACACCAATTTCTCTTAACATTCCTTTGATCTCATCGTTCTCAACAAACTCAGCAATAGTTTGCATGCCCATTACATGGCCAATCTCATTGATTGACTTCACCATCGCACGATCTATCGGGTCATCGACAATATTTTTTATAAACATACCATCTATCTTCAAATAATCCACAGGCAAATTCTTCAAATAGGCGAATGAAGACAAGCCGCTACCAAAATCATCCAGGGCAAACTGACATCCCAGCCCCTTCAATGTTGAGATAAAATTAGTTGCCGCATTCAGGTTTGAAATGGCCGCGGTTTCGGTAATCTCAAAGCATATTTTATGCGCCTCTATGCCAGATTTATCCAGTCTAGAAATAATAAAGTCTAATATCTCAGGTTTGGTCATTGAGTGGCCCGAGAGATTGATGGAGATGAAATGTATTTGATTTAAAAAGACCGGGTTCATGGCCAATAAAGTAAGGGCATTCTCAATCACCCAGGTATCGATATGTTCTATCAGGTTATAACGCTCGGCAGCGGGCAAGAAAGCACCGGGAGGAATGAGCTTGCCATCCTCATCTTCCATCCTTACCAGTAATTCATAATGTTTATTCTCACTAGCATCAAGTGACACAATGGTTTGTGCATAGAGACAGAAACGGTTTAGTTCAAGGGCCAAATTAATACGCGTTACCCATTGCATCTCACCGTGCCGCTGCGCCAGACTAGCATCGTCCCCACGATAAACATGTATACGGTTCCGGCCTAGATCTTTTGCCATGTAACAGGCGGCATCAGCCTGTTTTAGCAATTCGGTGAGATTGGAAAACGTCTCAGTGATAGCGACCAGACCAATACTCACGCCTACCCTGAATACATGACCTTCCCAGACAAATTGATAGTCCTGGATGACTTTTTGTAAGGTGCTGGCAACACGATGTGCATGTTCCGAAGAGCAGTGCTCGATTAATACCCCAAACTCATCTCCACCCAATCGGGCCAGTGTATCGCGCTTGCGCACAGCTTTTTGTAACACTGCTGACAATTGTTGCATCATTTCATCGCCCGCTGTATGGCCACAAGTATCATTGACGACCTTGAACTGGTCGAGGTCCATATAGCATAGAGCATGTTCTGATTGGTTTTGTCGGATGGTCGACAGTAGTCGTTCGGTTCGACGTTCAAACTCCCGTCGATTGACCAGCCCGGTCAGGGCATCATGGCTGGCCTGGTAGCTGAGTTGTTCTGCCAGTTCATATTCATGAGTTACATCTTCATGGTTAGTAATGAAATGCGTGATTTCTCCTTGTGCATCCTTGAGCTCGGTAATAGAGACTCGATTCCAGAAGAGACTGCCGTCCTTTCTCCGGTCATGCAACTCACCTTTCCAGTCACTACCTGCTTTGACCGTCTTCCACAATTCATCAAAGGTGCCTTGAGGTGTTTCTGTTGAACGTATGAGACTGACATGCTGACCAATGGCTTCTTCTCTGGAATATTGGGTGATTTCGGTAAACTTGGGATTGACGTATTCAATGACGCCGTCATCGTCAGTAATTATCACGCCGGAAGAACTGGCCTCGACGCCGCGAGAAAGTTTCCTGAGTTCATCTTCCGATTGTTTCCGATCGGTAATATCCTGAACAATACCGAGAAAATATTGTGTGCTATTATTGCTCAGGTCCTCTATTGAAGAAAGCGTCAGGTGTACCCAGACGATGCCACCATTCTTGTGAATATAGCGTTTATCCATCGAGAATTCGAAATTCCCTTTATTCGCTAATCCTTCTGTTTTTTCAAGATCTTCCTTTAGGTCGTCAGGATGCGTAATCTTTCGGAAGGAATCTACATTCGACATTTCTTCCTGGCTGTAACCCAGCATATCGCAATAAAACTGATTAATTCGGATCACTTGTTGAGATTTGGCATCAACCAGGGCCACGCCAATGGCAGCCTGTTCAAATATACTGCGAAACTTTGATTCACTTTCTTTTAGAGCTGCCTCAGCCAGTTTACTCTCGCTAATATTTTGAGTAATACCCAACAAGCGGTCAACTTTACCTTCATTATCGAAGATGGGCACAAAGTTCGAACGCAATTCGAGGCCATTACTACCGAGAAATTCAAACTCAGAGGATTCACCCGCGAAGGCGCTATCCATTAATCCTGAGATGTATTCTCGATGTAAGTCATTGACAGCGCCGAGATACGAAGTACCGACAATGGCTTCTTCATCTTTTATAGCGAGCATGTCGAGGCCAGCACGATTCATGGATATTATCATTCCGTTGAGGTCGATCTGGTGAATGCAATAGGGTGACGATTCAACAAGAGTGCGGTACTTTAACTCGCTGTTTTGCAACTCCATCTCTGACTGTTTCCGCGCGGTAATGTCCAGTATAATCGCGGCAAACATTGGCTCAAGATCATGTCTTAATAGTTGCAGGTGAACTTCTACATTGTAAAGTGATTTATCTTTGCGTTCATGAACGGTTTCAAATTCAATTTCCGCCCTTTCTCCTTTGAACAAGGGAGCGATCATTTCTGCAAATATTTCAGGTGTAATTTCTGGTTTTATATCAATCGGTGTCAACGCCTGAAGTTCTTGCCAGGTATAACCAAGATTATCCCGGGCAGCCTTATTCACCATTACGAAATTTAAAGTAGTCGCATCAAATAAATAGATTTCATTTAGTGAATTGTTGAAGATACGGCTAAAATCAATAATTGTATCCTCCGTTTGCCGACGCTCCGTAATATCTTGCAGGGTACCGAATATGTGAATGGACTCGCCATTTTCATCTTCTCTCGTCTCACCAAGAGCATGAATATAGCGCTGCTTTCTGTTTGCCAGGTTTATACGAAATACGATTGAAAGAGGTGTTTTTTCACGCAATGATTTCGAAAAGGTTTTTTCGACCCGTTCCTGATCTTCCCGATCTACCATTTCCAATACATTATCTCGTGATAACTCGAAGGTGTCCTTGTCCAGAGCAAAAATAGAATATAGTTCTTCTGACCAGAACAGTTCATTTTTATGAATATCCAGGTTCCAGAAGCCCAGATGTGTCAGACGTTGCGCTTCCTGTAGATTTTTTGTGGTGCTGCGCAACGCCTCCTCTATCTGCTTGCGTTCGGTGATGTCTACTATCAGGCTTCTAATTCCAGACACTTTATCTTCATTCATAATTGGGCTTGAATAGATTATTGCTGGAAATGTACTGCCATCTTTTCTTAATAATGTGTACTCATTAGGACCAATAGTTTCTCCTTGAGACGCTAGTTTTATATTAGCGCTCGCCCGTTCCCTATCTTCGGGAACCACCACGTCCAGGTTATTTGTTATTTCGCCGAAGGCACTATAGCCAGCTTGATTGGCAAAAACGGTATTGCCTTGCAAATCTGCTTCTAAAATGATCTGTGGTAAAAAATTTACTATCTCTTTTTGATTTTCAACGCTTTTTTGCAACTCTGAGGCTGTCGAGCTAAGGCCTACGAGCATGCGATTCAGTGAGTAAACAACCAGCAATGTCATGACACTCACGATCAGCCCGGGTAATTCTGTTATATGCATCGTGAAGGAGAGAGACCATGTGTCGAAAACATCCCAGAGGGTAAGAATCTGACGCAGTGCCATAAAACCGAGCATGGCGGTCAGAAACGCCATTCTCCAGTCCTTGTTTTGTTTAACCAGAACGATTGACCAGCCCATCGCCAGCAAGCGAATCAGAATCGACATCAGGAGAATTGCACTCATCCGATTTTCTTAGCACAGTGCTGTATCGTGGGGCGGGTCTGAGAGTTAATGTATTCCAACATCCTGGCGAGGGCCATTGAGAAAAAGCTGGTTTTAGTGGTAACTCGTATAGCGAGCATACGTATAAACGCTGGACCGTATTTATGTCGACATTTCGGGATCAATTGACTTCATACTCCTTTGTGCACCCTGTCTACAAGGACGCATATTTTGTAATAGTAGCTATATGCTGCAATAAATGCGCCAACGAATAGTTATTGCTAAATAGCGACTAAGTACAAACACGCTATTTCATGAGGCTGTATTCTTTATATTGGTAACATTATTTGATCGCCCAATTAAATCATCAAAAGGCTGCGGCTTGTCGACACCATAGCCTTGAGCGTAGTTAACGCCAATTTCTTTCAACATTCCCTTGATTTCATCGTTCTCAACAAACTCAGCTATGGTTTGCATGCCCATGACATGACCGATCTCGTTGATTGATTTCACCATGGCATGGTCTATGGGGTCATCGACAATGTTTTTGACAAACATACCGTCGATTTTCAGGTAATCGACAGGTAAGTTTTTCAAATAGCCAAATGAAGATAATCCACTACCAAAATCATCTAGTGCAAATGAGCACCCCAATTCTTTAAGTGTAGATATAAATTTCATGGCCATAGCGATGTTTGAAATAGCGGCGGTCTCCGTAACCTCAAAACATATTTTATTTCCCTCAATTCCTGATTCATCCAATTGTGTAATCACAAATGTTAGAAAACTTGATTCCGCCAGGGACTGTCCTGAAAGATTGATGGAACAAAAATCGACCCGTTTACAAAATCCGGGGTTATCTGCCAATAGACGAAAAGTCTTTTCAACAACGAAACTGTCTATTTTTGACATCAGATTGTAAAGCTCTGCTGCAGGTAGGAAGGCGTCTGGTCGAACTATTTTTCCTTGTTCATCTTTCATCCTTAGCAGGATTTCATAATGCGTTGATTTACTTCTATCAAGGGGAACAATGGATTGTGCATAGAGACAAAAACGATCCTCCTCAAGCGCCTTATGGAGTCTTTCCACCCATTGCATATCCCCATGTCGTCTGACGGCCCTTGAGTCTTCCGAGTGGTAAATATGGATACGATTGCCGCCCGCATCTTTGGCCACGTAACAGGCGGCATCCGCATTTTTTAACAACTCAGTTAGATTATCAGTGCGTTCGGTGATGGGTATCAAACCCATACTGACTCCCACTATGAAGCTATGACCTTCCCAGATGAATTGATAGTCCTGTATTTCCTTTTGCAACGACTTCGATACTCTATGTGCATGGTCAAGCGAGCAGTGTTCCATTAAGACACCAAATTCATCACCACCCAATCGTGCCAGCGTATCCCGTTTTCTCACGGCCTTTTTCAGGACGGCACTTAATTGACGCAATAATTCATCGCCGGCAACATAACCACAGGTGTCATTAACCAATTTGAATCGGTCAAGATCCATGTAACATAGTGCATGTTCAAGCTTGTCCAGTTTGATGTTCGAGAGCAACCTTTCAGTTCGTCGTTCGAATTCCCTGCGATTAACAAGATCTGTTAATGCATCATGAGAGGCATGGTAGGAGAGTTCCTCTGATATCGCTTTTTCTTTGGTGACATCAATTACGTGAACAATATCGTAATCCGGAATACCATCTTTAGTGCGCACAAGAGCGACGCTCACATCCGCCCAGATATAATGTCCGTCTTTATGCAGGTAATGTTTAACCAGTCGATAATTATCTATCTCGCCAGAAAATAGTTTCTGGTGATACTTGTTACTTATTTCAGCATCATCCGGATGGGTAAATTCTTTATAATTCCTGCCGATTAATTCCGATTCAGAATAACCTATCATCTTACAAAGAGATGGGTTCGCCTCCCTGATTGTTCCGTCTTTGTCACCTAGCCACATCCCAATTGCTGCATATTCAAACGAATTCTTATATCGCTCACTTCTTTCTCGTAATATTTCTGCAGCCCGTTTTTGCTCGGTAATATCCCGTATGCCTATAGACTGGAAGCGACCTTGCGCCGTTTCAAAATTTGAACGAGTGATATCGATCGGAAATTCCTTACCTTGTTTATCGATTGCAAAAAGTTCAATATCCACTTTCTGCACTTCTGGATCTGTATTGTGAAATCCCACAGGTATTAATTTGTCGATCTTATATCCGGCTAATTCTGTTTGCAGATAGCCAAAGAGTTTTTCAGCTTGCCTGTTGATTAATCCAATCTCGTCATCTTCATTGCAAATAACGATGGCATCAGGCGCGGATTCAAGAACACCATTTATCTGCTCTTCAGCCTGTTTACGTGTATTAATATCTGCTGACCTTTGGAAGATCGAGATCCAGTAAGACTACAATGTTCATGGGTCTATTCTCATATGGTTCGTTTTTTATTTTATCCATGATCAATATTTCCCAAGTTCCCCCAGCTTCTGTTAATACTGAAATAAAATGTTGTGCCTGCTCCCGGTTTAGAATCCAGTCACAATTGACCTCCGTGTAACTGTACTGCCTTTTCCGCTATGGCTAGCCCAATACCTGTACCGGGATATTCTTCAAGTGAATGTAAGCGCTCAGATATCCTGAAGATCTTGTTCTGATGTTCTTTGGCAATCCCGATTCCATTGTCCTTTACGGCAATTATATATTCCTTATTCGTTACAGACATACTAAATAATACCTCGGGGGTGTTATCCAGATCCACATACTTGACCGCATTGCTCAATACATTCTGCAACAAGTCTTCTAGTGTTGCCTGATGGCCAGCGACATTACATAATTGACCATCAATAATTATTTTTGCATTTTACATCATGATTTTTTGCAATTTAATAGACGCTTTATTCACTATTTGTATTAAATAAATGGCTTACTCCAGTAGCCTATACAGCAAAACGTGAGCCAGTTATTGTCAATCCTTCAAGATTGACTTGCGATTTGGCTCTTGAAGTGCAATTTCAGGTCATTTTACCCTCCTTAGTTTAGCGAATAGAATTGCCAGTATTTGGGTGATTTTGTCACCGGAATACGACATTGTTGCCAAAGGATTTCCGACTGAACAAGTCCATGAAATGCCGCGAGGAATTTTTCCTTAGGCTGAAGCAATAACTAGTCATTTGATATCAGAACAGAGATAATAATTGTTTTATTTTTTGAGCCATAAATATGTCAGAAAAATCATTAAGTTATTCCGCAGTTGATGCTGTAAAGACCATTAAGTCCGGCGAGATTACCTCAGAAGCATTGGTGGAATCCTGTCTTCGAAGAATCGATTTGCGTGAGAGTTCGGTGCAGGCATGGGAGTGCATAGATCGAGACCTGGCTCTGCGTCAGGCGAGAGATCAGGATCGTCAGGAAAAAACCGGGACTTTGCAGGGTGTGCCAATCGGCATTAAAGATATTGTTGATACCGATGATTTGCCAACAGCTTACGGTTCACCGATTTATAGCGGTCACCAACCAAAGGTGAATGCAGAATGTATCAAGCGTTTGAAAGCTGCAGGCGCCGTCATTATGGGGAAAACGGTGACCACGGAATTTGCTTTTCTACATCCAGGCAAGACTCGTAATCCTCATAATGTTGAACATACGCCTGGTGGGTCCTCAAGTGGTTCTGCCGCCGCGGTTGCCGATAAACACGTTCCATTGGCATTAGGCACTCAAACAGCGGGATCGATTGTCCGGCCGGCCAGTTTTTGCGGTGTTGTGGGCTATAAACCGACTTACAATAGTTTTTCCTTCGAAGGTATTCATCCATTTGCACCCTCATTTGATACTCTTGGTGGGTTCGCGCGCTCTGTTGAGGATATAGTTTTATTACGAAGCGTTCTTGGTGACGATGATTCAAGTATTGAATCTCAAAGACCAGATAATATCGGCATTATGCAAGGCCCATACTGGGAAAATGCGGAGAGTACAACGCGCGCTTTATTTGCACAAATATCACACCTGTTAAGTAAAGCCGGGATAAAAACGAATTTAGTTGAACTGCCTCGAGTGTTCAACGAAATTAATGAGGCCCACAGAAAGGTCATGTTTGGTGAATGTGTTCAAACCCTGGGTAGCTTGTATTTAAATCACAAAGAACAGTTTTCTGAAGAACTAATTAAAGATTATGAGTTCGGTTTAACCTTAAGCAAGAGCGAGATCGAAGATGCTCGTATGCTCATAAACAAATGTCGGGAAGAAAGCACACTGGTTTTTTCCAATTATGACTTAATCCTCACACCGGCATCGCCCGGTAAAGCGCCTAAAGGATTAGGGAGTACAGGGGATTCAGTTTTTAACAAAATGTGGACGGCAATGGGACTGCCTTGTTTGAGCTTGCCATTTCCACAAAAAGAAAATGAATTACCTCTTGGTGTGCAATTGGTCGGCGCTTTCGGTGGGGATAGAAAATTATTGTCTTCTGCGCTTTGGTTTGAAGAATTGTTAAAGCGTTAATATTTTTAGGATCTGTGAATTAAGACGGAGGTAAGTGTTATTTCCATGAATAGTTAAGGTTCTTCCGCAGAATCTGTGCTAGAAACACAACAGTTCTATTGAGGTTGCTAAACAAAAACACGCGGGAATGACGATGATCTTTTTCTTACCTTTTATGTTAACTCGCAATTTCTGCTGAAGACCCATAATTAAAAATTTTCTAAATAATCCAGAACATCTTTCAAAGGAAGTACGTCAGCGTAACGTCGTTGGATATCCAGTAAATTTGCATCGTGAGGACCTTGCTCAACATCGCCAACGCATTCCTCCGGGACAATAGTGCGCCAGCCGTAAGAAAAACTATCCACTACCGAAGCCCGCACACAGCCTGATGTAATGCAACCGCAGATAATTACGGTATCGATACCGTGTTTATTGAAGAAACTAGGCACTGCGGATGAGAAAAAGATAGAAGGTGCATATTTGTATACGAGTAAATCATAATCGGGATCGTAAATGCGTGGATCCAGTTCTATACCTACATTGCCGTGGAAAAAATCGCCGTTATACATAGCGGGAATTTTCCAGTGGGGCATATCCGCTTCACTCTGAAAGGCCATTGCACAGGCAGCGACGGGGATGTTTTTACTTCGAGCGAGTTTCAACAATGTAGAGGTGTGTTCAACCGCGCTATTGACCAGGGGAGATCCACCCATGGGGTATTGCTCATCAATATAGCAGCGCTGAAAATCAACCACGGCGATAGCGGGCTTATTACCAAACCCTACATCACGTCCACCGTAGCTTCGTTTTTCATAGGCGTCGATCATGGCTAGTCACGTTTGAAATAGCCACGTGCGTGGTCTTCGGTTTGAATGCCTCGGGCGTGTCTACTGGCGAAGCGACGCCACATGGTTAATTCTACATCCGGTTGAAACAGTCGCTCGCGATGCCAGCCATCTTCCTCGGCGTAATATTTCTCCATCTGCTCGCGGGCAAAGGCATCATCAACGGTGAAGCCCTGAACCGCAGGCACTTCCCACATAATACGCCCATCTTCGCCCATCCAGCGTTCGGCTTCTTCCTCATCATCTGTATGAATAACACCAAATTGAAAATAGGTGTGCACACCTTTATTTTTCGGCACATAAAATTCATAGTGCGTGCATTGCGGCGCAGGGAAGGTGGTGACCTTCAATGAACCGGGCATCCACAGTCCGACCGTGCCAAGACGTATAATCGCGGTTTGTTGGTCGAGTTGTTCTTTACTCTTCCCGCGGGCCAGGGGCAACATGAGATCTTTCTTACCACCATCTCTTAATGGGATGGAGGCTTCATGTTTAAACTCCGTTTTTTCAACTTTGCGGGTAAATCCTTTCGGACCATCTTCCAGTTCTACATAGCGCGTTGTATCCAGTACGTCTTCCTTGGTGGAGGTATAACCATAGGAGGTATGCATGCTGGCGCTAATGCACATCTCTGACCAGTTATGAATAAACTGATGTCCCGGGTCATAGCCATTCTCACAACCTAGTCGCCAGTTGGAATTTATGTCATAGGGTTCAGTACAATAAACAACGGCGTTGTCATCGAGAAAACCCGGAGCCACATCATGATGCAAGGGAGGCGGGTCAATATCACCAACAAAAATAAATATCACGCCCTTTGTTTCTTCGACCGGGTAGACCTTGATGCTACATTTTCCAATCATTTTCGATTCAGGTGAACTGAGGATGGTGCGCAATGAGCCATCTTCAATATCAAAGGTCCAGGTGTGGTACCAACAGGTGATGGTTTCTTTCGTATAAAAAAGCGGGCGGGCAGAAAAACGTGTGCCACGATGGGGACAGCGATTTTCGAGGGCATGAATTTTTCCATTTTGCCGGGTGACTAATATTTCCTCGCCCAGTAATTCTATACCGATAGCTTCGCCTTCATTTACGTGTCGACCAAGCGATGCTGGGTACCAGTGATTACGAAATCCCCATTCAGCATCGATCCAGGTTTGCCAGGGTTTTTTCGATTTGGCAGCCTTCGCTTTTGCCTGTTCGACATAGCCCTGGGTTTCATCCAATAGATCTTTGGTTACATCATTCATTATTTTTGTACCTCGTGAGACCTGGCAGGTAGATCAATATTTATTTAAGTAGATATTCAATATGTACGCGATTAAATTCCTCAGGCTCTTCCCACTGCGGCCAATGAGCGCTGTTCTCAAGAATAACAAGTTCGCAGTCTGGAATAAGCGTTGCTGCTTCTTCTGCTAGATGGACTAATTGACCCGGGTTATAGCGCGTCCATAAAACAAGCGTAGGGCAGGGCAGCTTTCTTAATAAGTCCGGGTGATACCATTTATCCTGCTCAACTGGGTCAAGCAATGCGCCTATACTTTGCTCCGCAATTTTACGAATCACCGCCGCGCGCCCTGGCTGTTGATATATTTGATAACGCACTTCGACAATTTCGTCCGTCACATCTTCATCGTTA